>CAYZTQ010000040.1:0-18060 GCA_964481445.1 uncultured Christensenella sp.
GCCTCCCAGCCTGCGCGCGCAGACAGGGAGGCTTTTTCGCTATCCTGATTTTACTTATCCAGATCGTACACGCTGCGCGCGCGCAGGTTCTTCGCGCTGCCGCGCAGTACCTTGACGCGGCGTTCGCCGGGGTTCATGTCAAAGAAGTTGTCGGAAAGCAGCAGGTCCGGGTCGTCGCTCTCAATGCAGACATATTTGGCGAAGGCCGAAGCTTTCACGGTGATTTCTTCGCCGTCCGCGCTGACCGCAAGCGCAGGATCCGTAAACCTGAAGTGCTTGGGCGCGCAGAACAGGGCCGTGCCGCCGCTGACCCACTGGCCATCCATCCACAGCTCGTAGCTGAAGTAATCACCCGTCAGATCGGCCTCGGGGAAATCGAGCTCAGGCAGCCATCTTGCGCTGAGCGCGGGCACCGTGAGCTGTTCCTCGCCCTGCTGCCTGATCTTGCCGTCCGCTGAGCGCAGCGACCAGTGTACGGTACAGATGGCCTCTTTCATGGTCTCGTTGGAGACATTCAGACGGGCGGTTTTCCGGATGGGCGAGGTCATAAACTCGTTGATCTGCGGGTTCTGCGTGTGCTCGCCCTCCTCGTGTACGCTCAGCAGCACGGGCGCGAAGAAGCGTTTGGCGGCGTAGTGCAAGGCCTTCCACCTGCCGAAATAGTCGATGGAAGACCAGCTGGCCACGGGCCAGCAATCGTTCAGCTGCCAGATGACCGCGCCCATGCAGCGGCCGCGGTTTCTGCGCCAGTGCTCCACGCCGCAGCGGATAGCGTCCGCCTGCAGCAGCTGCGAGGCGTACAGCAGCTTTTCAAAGCTGTAGGGGTAGCGGTAGGTCTGCGACAGGTAGGAGAGGATCTTGCCGTTGGCCGCCTTGTTGCGCTGGTGCCGCTCCATCACGCGGGAGAAAATGTTGTGATCCTCCGGCCGCATAAAGCTTTCCACCGTCTTGAGGCCGGGGAAGCTCTGGAAGCCGAACTCGGACACATAGCGGAAGAGAAACTTGCGGTACTCGCTGAAAGGCTTTTCGCCGTGCCACACATCCCAGTAGTGCACGTCGCCGCGGCTCGGGTCGTTCGGGTTGTCGAGCGCGCCGCCGCAGCTGGGGGAGGAGGGCCAGTAGAACACCTCGGGGGCCAGCTCCTTCATCACGCCCGGCAGGATGTGCTCGTACATCCGGATATAGTCGCTGAGGTGGTGCATTTCCCAGGGCTTGAAGGGGTTGTCAAAGCCCTTGATGGTGGCGGAAAGCGCCGCCTGCTGGAACATTTCCATCTCGTTGTTGCCGCACAGCAGGGCCAGGCTGGCGTGGTGGCGCAGCCTGCGCACATTCTGCCGGGCTTCTTCGGTAATGGCCTTTTCAAACTGCTCGCTCAGGTCGTAGCAGGCGCAGGCGTACATGAAATCCTGCCAGACCAGCAGGCCCAGCTCGTCGCAGATATCAAAGAAGAAGTCGTCGGGGTAGTAGCCGCCGCCCCAGACGCGGATGCAGTTGAAGTTGGCAAGCTTCGCGTCTTCCAGCAGCCGCCTTGTGCGCTCGGGCGTGACGCGGGAGAGGATATTGTCCTCCGGGATATAGTCGCCGCCCATGGCGAAAATTTTAACGCCGTTGACCACGTGGCAGAAGCTGCGGCCCCATTCATCATCCTGCTGATCCACCCAGAGCGTGCGCAGGCCGATGCGGCGCTGCCAGCTGTCCAGACGCTTGCCCTTTTCGCTCAGCACGGCTGAGACGGTGTACAGGGGCTGCTCCCCGAAGCCCGCCGGCCACCAGAGCTGCGGGTTTTCGATGCGGAGGCTGCCGGCGCCGCCGTCCTGATACACCTTGCCGTCGGGGCCGGTGACCGTGACGGAGCAGAGCAGCTCGCGCCCCTCCGCTTCCAGCAGCTCGCTTTCAAAGCGCAGGTCAACGAAGCCTTCATGATGCTCCTGAATGACGTGCACGCTGTCGATGCGCGGGCCTTCGAAGAAGACCAGCTCGATATCGCGCCAGATGCCCGCGTCCGGCAGACGGGGGCCCCAGTCCCAGCCGAACATGCAGTGCGCCTTGCGCAGGTGCGCGAAGCCCGGGGTAGCGTCGCTGCTGCCCCAGCCGGGGCGCTTTTTTTCCGCCGCCAATACATAGCGGATGGGCGAGTCAAAGAGCACGCGGATTTCGTTTTCGCCCTCCCGCAGCGCTTTTTTGGCTTCAAACTCATAGCAGGTGTGCATATCCTTGGCTTCGCCGATCAGGCTGCCGTTCAGGTAGACCTGGGCCAGCGTATCCAGCCCCCGGCAGCGCAGCAGCGCGCGGGGCGCTTCCAGCTGCTCTTTTGAGAGCTGAAAGCCGCGGACATACTCATAATCCTGATAGAGCAGATTGAAGGCCGCCTGCTCGTTCTCGCCGTAAAAGGGGTCTTCCATGCTGCCGTCCCGCAGCAGATCGGCGTAGACGCTGCCGGGCACAAGGGCCTCGTGCCAATCGTTTGTATCCCTGGCGCGCATGCGCCAGGCACCGTTCAGAGACAGGGTTTTCATTTCTTTGCGTCCTTTATCAAAAAAGTGCTGTTCTTACCGGGCGTTCAGCTGCGCAAGCAGCGCGTCCAGCTGCTCGAAGCTCATTTTGCCGCCGGAGAAGGCCACCAGGCTGCGCAGGGGCGAATAGCGCAGCATCGCTTCCATCATCGCGGGGGTGATGGCGTCCGTCGCGGCTTCGCTCTGCAGGCCCTCGTCGGCATCCTGCGGGGGCAGGGCGCCCATCAGCGGGCCGAGGCTATTGATGATGGCGGCGGCCCGCGGGTCGGCCATGATGTCAATCATGATCGAGTCCATCGTGTAGGTGACGGGCAGCTTGACCGTACCCTCCACCTGCACCGGCGCTTCCAGAACGACCTCGCGGCTGTTTTTGCAGATCTGCACCCTGAACTCGCCGCTTTCCACATACCAGTCGCCGAGCCCGGCGTTCCAGTAGGCGAAGGCGCGCTTGTCAAGCGTGAAGCTGACAGACTTGGTTTCGCCGGGCTCAAGCGCAATCTTCTCAAAGCCCTTCAGCTCGCGCACCGGGCGGAAGATGCTGCTTTCGCAGTCCGCCACGTAGAGCTGCACCACTTCCTTGCCGGCGCGGCTGCCCGTGTTTTTCACATCCACCTGTACGCTCAGGGTATCAGTATCGCGGATGTTTTCCGCGCTCAGCGTGAGATTGCTGTACTCAAACTCCGTATAGCTCAGGCCATGGCCGAAGGGGAAGAGCAGGTCGGTGTTCTTTTTGTCATAGTAGCGGTAGCCTACGAACACGCCCTCGCGGTACTCCGCCCGGTTGCCCTCGCCGCCGTAGCTTAAGTAGCAGGAGGTATCCTCAAGCCGCTTCGGGAAGCTTTCGGGCAGGCGGCCCGAGGGGTTGACCCGGCCAAACAGCAGGTCTGCGGTGGCCTCGCCCACGGCCTGACCGCCGAGGTAGCCCTCGATGACTGCGGGCACCTTGTCCAGCCATGGCATTTCCACGGGCGAGCCGTTGTAGAGCACGACTGCCACGCGGGGGTTGACCTGCGCCACGCGCTCGATCAGCTCTCTCTGGCAGGCGGGCATGCGCAGGTGGCTGCGGTCGTAGCCCTCCGACTCAAAGGAATCGGGCAGGCCCGCCACAATGACGACAGTTTTGGCCTGTTTGGCCAGCGCCACCGCCTCCGAGATCAGCTTTTCATCGGGGTTTTCATCCTCGATATCGTAGCCCTGCGCGTAGCGGACGCCGGCCTTGCCCTGGAGCGCGTCCATCAGCGAGGTGACCTTGAAACTGTTCACATGCGAGCTGCCGCCGCCCTGATAGCGCGGCTTTTTGGCAAACAGGCCGATGACGGCGAGATCCTCACCCTCGCTGAGGGGCAGCAGGTCGTTCTCGTTTTTGAGCAGCACCATGCACTCCGCGGCGATGCGGCGGGCCAGCTGATGCTGCTTTTCCATATCCCAGGGGGTGTCGGGGCGGGCGTTGTTCAGGTAATCCTCATGCACGCGCAGGATGCGCTCCACCGCCCGGTCGAGCACCGCTTCATCCAGCGTGCCTGCCCTGACCGCGGCGACGATTTTCTTGTCGTTCTCGCCGGAAGAGGAGGGCATCTCCAGATCCATGCCCGCTGCAAGGGCCTTCACGCGGTCGCTCACCGCGCCCCAGTCGCTGACCACATAGCCGTCAAAGCCCCACTCCTCGCGCAGCACTTTGGTCAGCAGCCAGGGGCTCTGCGAGGCGTAGGTGCCGTTGACTTTGTTGTACGAGCACATCACGGTTCTGGTCTTGCCCTGCTTCACGGCGGCCTCAAAGGCGGGGAAGTAGATTTCGCGCAGCGTGCGCTCATCCACGACCGAGTCGGACGACATGCGCCGGTGCTCCTGACTGTTGGCGGCGAAGTGTTTCACCGAGGCCGCGATATGGCGGCTCTGCAGGCCGCGGATGTAGCTTGCCGTCAGCTGCGCGGTCAGAAAGGGGTCTTCGCTGAAATACTCAAAGTTGCGCCCGCACAGCGGCGAGCGTTTGATGTTGACGGCCGGCCCCAGCGCCACGGCCACCTTCTGGTTCTGACAGGCGTCGCCGATGGCCTCGCCGATTTCGCGCACCGCGTTCGTGTCAAAGGAGGCGGCGGTGGCGCAGGAGTTGGGGAAGCATACGGCCTTGATGCTGTCATTGACGCCGAGGTGGTCGGCCTTATCGTCCTGCTTGCGCAGGCCGTGCGGGCCGTCCGACAGCATCAGCGCTGGGATGCCGAGGCGCTCGACGGGCTGGGAATGCCAGAAGTCGACGCCCGAGCACAGCGAGGCCTTTTCTTCCAGCGTCATGGCTTTGATTTTATCTTGAATCGTCATCTTGTAACCTCTTTCTTTTTTGAACTGGGGGACGCGCCCGGATCAGACCGTGGTCAGATCCCAGGGCTCGTAGATTTTGGGCACGTCGCTGATCAGCCGCCTTGTGTAATCCGCCTTGGGGTACAAAATGACATCGTGCGCGCAGCCGCTTTCCACAAATTTTCCGTGCTCCATGATATAGACAGAGTCGGAGGTATAGTAGGCAAGGCCGATGTCGTGGGTGATGAAGATGATGGTCATGCCGATCTCGTCGCGCAGGTTCAGCAGCATGTCGAGGATGGTCGAGCGCGAACAGGCGTCGATCATGCTGGTGGGCTCGTCGGCCAACAGAATCTTTGGCTTCAGCAGGAAGATGCGCGCGATCATCAGGCGCTGCATCTGCCCGCCCGACAGCTCAAAGGGGTATTTGTTAGTCAGCTCCTCAAACTTGAGGTTGACAAAGCCGCAGGCTTCCGTCATCAGCTCGCGCTTTTTTTCCATCGGCAGGTGCCTGCCGCCGCGCATGGCGATGCAGTCCAGCAGCACAGCGTCGATTTTGTGGAAGGTGTTGAAGGAGGAGTAGGGATCCTGAAAAATGGCCTGAATGCCCTTCCAGTATTCCCTGCGCTTATGGCGGGTGGAGATGTCGCGGGGCTTGCCCTGAAAGCTGATCTCGCCCTCCGTCATCGAAAGCAGGCCCAGCAGCATCTTGGACAGCGTGGTCTTGCCGGAGCCGGATTCGCCCACGATGGAGACGAACTCGCCCTCGTGAAAATCAAAATCCACATGGTCGACGGCCACCGTGGCCTTGTTGCCAGAACCGAAGACCTTGGTCACGCCTCTGCCGCTCAGACAGGGCAGGGTGTGCTCAGGGCGCCCCTCGGCAGTTTTCACATCATTTTTGTTCATTCTGATACAACTCCCTCAAATGCTGTACGGAGTGGCCGCAGCGGTAGGTGTGCCCGCCCCCCAGATCAATCATGGGGATCTCGTGGTGGCGGCAGGCGGGGATCACATAGGGGCAGCGGTCGGCGAAGCGGCAGCCGGGCGGCGGGCACTTCAGGTTGGGCGGCGTTCCGGGGATGCTGGTCAGCTTCTGCTCGCGCACGCCCTCCTCCGGCACGATGATGGAGCCCATCAGACCCTTGGAATAGGGGTGCAGCGGGCTGAACACCATGTCGCGCGCGTTGTTGCGCTCCACGATCTGCCCGGCGTACATCACCATGATGTCGTCGGTCACGTTGTAGAGCAGCGGCAGCTCGTGGGTGATGAAGATCATGCCCCTGATATAGCCCTTCGCCATCAGCGATTTGAGCATCTTGATGACCATCTTCTGGCTGGTCACGTCCAGGGCCGAGGAAGGCTCGTCCGCGATCAGCACCTTGGGGGAGAGGATGGTCGAAATGGCGATGACCGTGCGCTGCTTCATGCCGCCGGACAGCTCGACCGCGTGCTTGTTGAGCACTTCGGGCGGCAGGCCCAGCTCGGCGAAGCGCTCGCAGGCCATGTCGTAGATCTCTTTCTTTTTGGCTTCGGGCCTGTGCGCGCGCACCACATCCTCCAGAAAGCGGATGATGCGCTGCGTGGGGTTGAGCGCGTTCATCGCCGCCTGCGGGATGTAGGCGATTTCGGTGCCCAGAATGGTCTTGCGCACCACATCAGGGTTCATGCCCGTGATGGGCCTGCCGTCGATGATGATCTCGCCCGAGGTGTAGTGCAGCGGCGGGAAGTAATAGCCCATCAGGCTCAGCGCTAGCGTCGATTTGCCGCAGCCGCTCTCGCCCGCGATGCCGAGCGACTTTCCCTCTTCCAGCTTCAGCGACACATGGTCGACCGCGTAGACATCCTCCCGGCTGCGGGTGATGTATTTGGTGCAAAGGTCTTTGACTTCCAGTATCGTCTTGCCCATAGTGGCCTCCTCAGTCTCTCAGGGTCGGGTTGAACACCTGGTCGAGGCCTGTGTTCATCAGATTCAGGGAGAAGGTGATGAGCGTAATCACCAGAATGACCGGGAAATAGGCCCACCACGCGCCGTTGATATGGGCGGAGTAGAGCATGGCCCAGTTCATCATCAGCCCGAGGGTCGGCACCTCGGTGGTGCGCGGCCCGAGGCCCAGCAGCGAAAGCTGCGCCTCCGCGAGGATGCCGGAGGAAATCTGCAAAATGAAAGCCATCACCACATAGCTTGCGATGTAGGGCAGAATATCGGTGATGATGATACGCATCAGGCTGTGGCCCGAGAGCTTACTCAGATTTACATGGTCTCGGTTGCGCAGCGAGATGACCTGCGATCGCACGGAGCGGCCCGTCCACACCCAGCTGGTCAACCCGATGACGATAGCCACCATGTCGGCGCCACGGTGCGCCTGCCCGATGGAATAGGTGATCAGGATCAGCAGCACAAAGGAGGGGATGACGGTGAAGATGTTCATGAAGAACATGATGATGTCATCCACAATGCCGCCCAGATAGCCCGACAGCAGGCCCAGCAGCAGCCCGATTGAGGTGGCGATGGTGCCCGCAATCAGCCCGATGCGGATGGAGGTGCCCATGGCGGACACCAGCTCCTTGAGGGTATCGCGGCCGAAGTTGTCGGTGCCCAGCGGCAGCACGCGCACATTGGCGATATCCTGCACGTTGACATAGTCGGTGCCGCTGAGGCTGCCTACCTGCTTGTCTTCACCCGCCTCATCCTGCCGCACCAGTGAAACGGAGGCGGCGCTGCCCGCGCTCTTGAGCTGCTCGTCAAGCCGCTGGTAGAAGCGCCGGTCGGACATCGTCATGCCCTTGGGACGCGCCTTGGGGTTGTAGTTGTCGCGCCACAGCTGCAAAAGCGCCGCCGTGTCCTGCAAATTGATGGCATTTTCCTCCACGCCCGAGGCGACCAGCCAGCGCAGCATCGAGACGCGGTCGGCGTCCGACAGCATGCGGCTGAGGCGCTTGTCGCCCGCGTCCGGCAGTTTCAGCGTCTGCGCCGGGGTGCCCGCCGCGTCCAGCACCGAAATGTAGGTGCCGGGCTTGAAAAAGGAGCCCAGGCCGATCATTTCCAGCGGGTTACCGGGCGAGATCAGCGGATAGAGCGCCAGCGTCAGCAGCAAAAACAGGAAGATGACAAAGCCCACCAGAAAACGCGGCGAATGAAAAACCTGCCTGAAGGTATTTCTCATGCTTTCATCCTCCCTTAATCAAACTGCGCCGCCTTGACCCGGGGGTCAATGAAGGCGTAGATAATATCGAGAATAAAGGTGACGGCCAGCACCATCAGCGTGACAATCAGTGTGGAGGCGGAAATCAGGGGATAGTCAAGCCGCGTGACGCCCGCCAGCAGGGCGGAGCCGAGGCCCGGGTAGCTGAAGATGATTTCGGCCACCAGCGCGCCGCCGATCATGGTGCCGATGGAAAGTACGAGGCCTGTCACCTGCGGCAGCATGGCGTTGCGGAAAACATAGCCTACGATCTTGCGGTCGGGCACGCCCAGAAAACGGCTGTATTTGACATAATCCGCGTTCAGCTCGTAGATGGACATCGAGCGCATGCCGATGGCCTGTCCGCCGATGGAAATGAGCACGATCGACCAGAAGGGCAGCTGATAGTGCTGGATGACAGAGCGGACGAAAGACCAGCTGAGGTTGGGAATCATGTCATAAGAATAAGCGCCCGAGATCGGCGCCACTTTGAGACGGATGGCGAAAATAACCAGCAGGATGACCGCCATGCCGAAAGCCGGTATGTTGCTGATAAACATCGAGGCCGGCATGATGACCTTGTCAAAGCCTTTGCGGATGTAGGCCGCCAGCGCGCCCAGAATGTTGCCCAGCATCCAGCCCACGATGATGGCCGGCAGCTGCAGGCCGATGGTCCAGCCGACGGCGCTTGAGATGATATCGGAGACAGGGCGCGGGTACTGGCTGAAGCTCAGGCCGAAATCGCCCTTCAGCAGGTTTTGCAGGTACACGATCAGCTGCTGAAACATGGGCTTGTCGGTGCCGAACTGTTTGGCATACTCCTCGTAGATGCGGCGCACGGCCGAGGCGTCGTTCATGCCCATGGCGACGCGCGCGGTGATGGCCGCCACCGGGTCGCCCGGCATCAGGCGCGGCAAAATGAAATTGAGCAGGATGGACGCTGCCAGGGTGATCAGAAACCAGAATATTTTCTTGCGAAAGTACTTTTTATAGCCTTTCATTCCGCCCTCCGAAACAAGGGGCGGCCACGCCCTGCCTGAGCATGGAGCATGGCCGCCCGAAGATGGGTACTAATTAACTGTTTATTTCATCAGGGATTGACCAGCTCGAGGTCATACAGGGCGGCAATGCTGTAGCCGTCAGTCAGGTCGAGGGGCGGAATGTTGCGGCCGTCGCCGTCTTCGGGGTAGTTGGTCCAGACGCTCTCGTTGACCGCGTGGAACTTGTCCGGGCGATACATCAGCGAGAAGGAGGGCACCTCGGTCAGGTAGATCTGGACAGCCTCGGTGTAAAGCTTGACCAGCTCGTCATGATCCTGCACGGTGGGGATCAGCTTGACCAGCTCGTCGATGCGGTCGTTCTTGAAGTGGCCCCAGTTGCCGGACCAGTTGCCTTCAACGCCGTTAAATTCGCTGCTCATCAGCATCCTCATGCGGCCCCAGGGCTGCGCGGGGGTGGCGGAATCGGTCCACATCATGAAGATGTCGTACTGATCCTGCGCGGCGGCGGTCACGACGGTCTGGTACACGGACCATTCGGGGAACAGGGTGGTGATTTCAATGCCGATGTTGGCGCCGGCAGCGGCCACGATCTCCATGGCGGCCATCCAGTCGGTCCAGCCGTTGGGGGCGCAGGCGTTGAAGCTGAGCTTCTGACCGTTGTACTCGCGGATGCCGTCGCCGTCCGTATCGACGATGCCGGCCTCGTCCAGCAGTTTCTTGGCGCCTTCGATGTCGTTGCCGGCCCACTGCAGATCCTTCACGGCCTCGCGGTCATACATGGCCTGCTCGCCGGGGGTGGGGTTCATGATGCTGCGCGGCACCTGCTCGAAGGTGGGGGACTGGTTGGTCATGGCGTTGGCAATGATCATCTCATAGTCGACCGCCAGGGCGATGGCCTTGCGGATAGTCGCGTTGTCAAGGCCGGGCTTGCTCAGGTTGTACCAGGCTGTGGGCATGTTGACGCAGATGCCGTAGGGCGCTTCGGGGATGTAGGTGGCGATGGGCAGGTTGTCCTTCAGCCACAGATCCTGCACGTTGGAGATGAACTGCTGGCAGACGTCCACCTGGCCGGCGGCGAAGGCCACCTGGCCGGCGTTGTTGTCGGCGTACATGGCGTGGGCCAGGTACTTGGGCACAGGCAGCTTGCCCCACATGGAGGCATCCTGTCCCCAGTAGTTGTCGTCGCGCACCAGGATGACGCGCTGGTCATCGGTGTAGTACTTGTGATAGGGGCCGCTGTATACCACGTCTTCGCCGGGGTCGAGCTTCATCTTGGTCGGGTCGCCGCCCGCGCGCTCTTCCACCTTCTGGATCCAGGCCTTCTGGGAGATGTAGGCATCACCCAGGAATACCAGCAGCATCAGGGGGTTGGTGGCCTTGCCATCCTCGGTCAGCTTCGCCTTGATGATGAAGGTGGAGGGGTCGACCACTTCGATTTTGTCGATATAGGGGGCGTAGCCGGTGCCGATGCCGTTGCCGACCTTGACATAGGCGTCATAGGAATAGGCTACGTCTTCCGCGGTGACGGGGGTGCCGTCGGACCACTTGGCAGCCGCCTTCAGCTTGACGGTCATTTCGGTCTGGGCGTCGTTCCAGACATAGTCGCCGTCAGCCAGCAGGGGGGTCATCGACCCGTCCAGCATGTTGTACATGTAGAGGGTTTCAAACATGGGGATGCGGGAACCGCCGCCGGAGTTGGCCAGCGCCATCGCGTTGTTGTTGTCACTGGACAGGGGGTTCCAGCCCTTGACCGAGCCCCATTGCTGGCCAGCAAAGTAAAGGGTTTCGTTGCGCGGGAGCTCTGCCACAGTCTCTGCGGCCGCGCCCATCACGGGTGCGAGGGCCAGGGCGAGAACCAGGGCCCAGGAGAGGAGTTTCCATTGTTTCATGTGTGCCTACCTCCATCTTATTTCATTCAGAACGGCAAAAGGCCGTTCAAAACTTCAGGTACAATTTCGCCTTCCGGCGGCTGCCGGGGGATGAAGGCGCGCCGCGCGGCCGCCTCTCCCTTCAAAACAGGGATTTCGCGCGAGGATGGGGTCCCGTTTTCCGCCGGGAAAGGCCGTTGATTCTTAATCGTTTAAGTATTTTATACAGCTTCCGCGCCGGATTGTCAAGGCTTTTTGTGCAATGTGTTCATATTTTTTCCGTATTGGAAAAATGGATGAGGAACAGGGGACAGGGTATGACAGGTCGAGGGAAAGCTTTACCCGGCTCACCCTGACAACAAAGCCGCGGGTTTAGCAGCCGCGGCTTTGTTGATAGTTCGTTTTGCCCGGGTTACTCTTTTACGCCGCCCACGGCGACGCCGGCGATGATGTACTTGCTCAGCGCGAAGTAGATGGCCATCAGCGGCAGCGCCGTCAGCGTCAGACCCACGTAGATGGAGCCGAACTCCGTTCGGTAGATATCGCCGCGCAGCTCCTTCACCATCATGGGCAGGGTTTTCATGGTGGGCTTGCTCAGCAGCATCAGGGGAGTCAGGTAGTTGTTCCATGAGCCGATGACGGCCATGATGCCCATGGTGGCCATGGCGGGCATCATCAGGGGCATGACGATGCGGTTAAATGTGAAGAACTCGCCCGCGCCGTCAATGCGGGAGGCTTCCACCAGAGAAATCTGCAGATTGCTGCTCAGATACTGCTTCAGGAAGAACACGGTGCCGGGCGCCGCGATGGCGGGGATGATCAGCGGGATAAAGCTGTTGATCAGGTTGAGCCTGTACATAAACATGTAAAAGCCTGTGGCCGTTACCTGGCCGGGGATCATGATGATGGCCAGAATAAAGCCGTAGAGGAATTTGCTGCCCTTAAAGTTGTATACAGACAGGCCGTAGGCTGTCAGCGCGGAGAAGTATACGCCCAGCAGGGTCGAGCTGAAGGCGATGATGGCGCTGTTTCTGAAGCCGACCATGATGTCGAACTGCTTGCCCGTCAGAATGTTCAGGTTGTTTGTAAAGTAGGTGCTGGGCAGCAGCGACAGCCCCTGCTGAATCTGATAGGTGGAGCGCGTGGAGTTGACGATCATCAGCCAGAAGGGCAGCAGGCTCAGCGCGCTCAGGGCGATGCACAGCACATAAATCATGGCGCGCTTGGAGTTGCGAACGCCGGAGGCGTTGAGCAGCAGCGCCGCGAAGGGCAGCGCGAGCAGGGGGTACTGCAGCCCGGTCAATTCAGCATCACGGTAGGGGCTGGCAATCGGCAGCGCCCTGAGCCGCAGCAGCGCGTAGAGCAGAACGAGAATACCTGCCAGATTAAACAGGCTGGAGGCTGTATAGAACCTGCTGGTCAGGCGGGCGCGGCCCAGCAGCATGCTGACCAGGGCGCAGGCCAGCAGGGCGCCTGCCAGATAGACCAGCGTGTAATACTGCTCGATGTTCGGGCTGTAGATTTTGGATTCGTTGATGCGCTTCTGATCAAAGCCGATATCCGCGGGCAGCCTGCCGGGCAGCAGCGCGTAGCTGAAGCCGCCGCCGGAGCCGGCGGTCTTCAGTTCTTCCGCCTTGGCGATGTATTCATCCAGCGTTGCCTTGGCCTTATCGATTTTGGCCTGCTGCTTGTCAAGCTTTTCCTTCTTTTCGCCCTGCTTGACATAGCGGTCGTAGGTGGCCTGATATTCGCTGACGCGCTTGGTGTACTTGTCTATATCCGCCTGCGCGAGGCCGATCGCGTCATCGGGAAATTCCGCTACCGGGAGAAACATCATGACCAGGCTGATCAGCAGCAGCGCCGAAGCGGCGAGCCATCTTGTGCGTTTCATAGCTTGTTCCTCCTCAGGCTGCGGCCCTGTTCCTTTTCGCGCATCATCCAGAAGAGCATCAGGCTGGCGATAACAATAAAGATAAAGAGGATGACCGAGGCGGCGCTGGCCTGGTTAAAGTTGCGCGAGCCGGTGAAAGCCTGCTGGTAGATGAAGCGGGCGACGGTGTTGGTTGTCTTGTTGGGGTTGCCCTCCGTCAGCAGGTGGGGGATGTCAAACATCTGCAGGCCGCCGATCATGCTGGTCACCAGGTTGAACAGAAGGATGGGCTTGAGCAGCGGCAGCGTGATGCGGTAGAAGGTCTGGCGGCTGTTGCAGCCATCCACAAGGCTTGCCTCAAACAGGTCGGGACTGATGCCGAGGATGCCGGCCACCATGATGATCATGGTGTTTCCGTACCACATCCACCACTGTACAAAGCTGATGATGGAACGGGCGGCCGTCGTGTTTCTGAAAAACTCAAAGGGCGCGTTCAGCACGCCGATCTGCTGCAAAAAGGCGTTCGCGGGCGAAATGGGATAGTTGAAAATAGAATAAAACAGCACGGCGATGGTGGCGGCGGTGATGATGTTGGGCATGAAAATCAGCATCTTGAAGCCGCCGCGGAATCTGAGACGCATCCTGGTATCGGTGAACCAGCTGGCCAGCACCAGCGCCATGAGAATCTGCGGAATGAAGTTGACGAGCCAAATCAGCAGCGTGTTGCCGAAGGAGTTCCAGAAATCGGCATAGACCGCGCTGTTTGGGTCAAGATATAATTTGAAGTTTTGAAAGCCGATGAGGGCGCTTTTGTTGATCTTTTCCCAGCCCACAGCATCGGAAAAAGAGGTGCGGAAGGTAAAAATGATGGGGTACAGCTGAAAAACGAGAAAGACAATCACAAAAGGAGCAACGAAATAATAGCCGTAGCGGCTGTAGTTGACTTTGCTGAGCCCTTTGCGCCTTCCTCCTGCCAACCCGGTTGCGGGCCTGTCCATGTACATGCCACCTTTCTGAAAATAATCATCCTGCCCGAAGCCCGGGCAGGGAGGATACGAAAGGGGGAGCCGCCCCCGCCCCCCGGGCAGAGGCGGCTCCGTTTCAGAAGCTGAAGATTATTCAACCACGATGTTGGTGAAAGCGGCGGCGACGGCGGCCTTGAAGTCCGCGATGGCGGTGTCAAGGTCTTTTTCGCCCTTCATGTAGGGGGTGGTGACGTTGTCAGCCCACAGGCTGTTGATGGCGTCATCATATTCGGTCATGATCTTGCCGTTGGCAAGGTTCGCCGCGGTGGCAAAGGCAGCGTAGTGGTCCTGGCCGCCCAGGAAGGGGTTGGGGGTGCCGCCCTCGGCGACAATCTTGTTGACAACGTTGTTGTTGCTTACGAAGTCTCCGCTTTCCTTGGCGTAGGTGTAGAGGAAATCCTCATCCAGCGTGAAGAAGCGGATGAATTCCTTGATAGCGGCCTTCTTGGCATCGCTCGCTTCGGCCAGCTTGTAGCTGTTGGCGCCCAGCCAGGTGCCGCCCCAGGAGTAACCGACAGGGCCGTCGACCATGCGCCAGTCGCCATAGGTGCCCTCGGCGCCTTCGAGCTTGGCATCTTTTTCAGCGTCATAGTTGCCGCAGTTGGGCTTCAGCACATAGTGCAGGCCCCAGGTGGGCAGCAGGTAGGTCAGGGTAGAGTCAGTCTTCATGCCGGCAAACCAGGTTTCGTTCCAGGCGGCGCCCATGTTGTACAGGCCGTCGTCTTCGGACTGCTTGAGCAGGTCGAGGTAATCATAGAGAACGGGGTCGATGTTCAGCTTGCCGTCAACGACCCAGCCCGCTTCGCGGTTGTACTGGAAGGCGTTCCAGATATCGCCGGCAGAGTTGAACATTTTGACGGCGCCTTCGGAAGCCTCGTTCAGCTTCTCGGCGGTCTCAAGGAACAGATCCCAGTCGGCAACAAGCGCCTGGAACTCTTCGGGGGTCTTGACGCCCAGATACTTCTCGGCCAGGGAGGCGCGATAGAACAGGGCGCCGGGGGTGGACTGCCAGGCGGAAGCCTTCTGCTGGCCGTTGCGGTTGTCGGTACCGATCTGCACCATGGCGGGAATGCTGTTGGCAAAATCGGCATCGGTGAAGCCAAGGTCAGTCAGCGGGGCGGTGGTGTCGCTGTTCACGTAATACTTCACAAAAGCGGCTTCCAGCGCGAAGACGTCGGGGGCTTCCTCGCCGGTCGGGGCGGTGGCGATCACGGTATCCAGCTTATTGCGGTACTCGCTGCCGTCGGTGGGGTAGAGGGTGTAGTTGATTTCCACATCCGGGTGGGCGGGTTTGTAGTACTTGTCAATCATGCCGCGCAGTTCGTCGGTGAAGGACCAGACGTTCAGCGTAATCTTTTCTTCGGCGGCGGCAAAGCTCAGGCCGGAGAGAAGCAGCATGGAGGCAAGCAGCAGGGCAACCAGTTTCTTCATAACAGGGATTCCTCCTTATTGTATTCCCGGTGGTGACCGGTAGTCAAAGCAACAGGAATGTTGCCAAGATTCAAATAGGGGTCAGATGCGCAGCGCCTTCACCGATTCGCCCTCTACAATGCTGCCGGGCAGGTAGATGTGCCGGCAGGGGCTGGCGGGATCTTTGATCTGCTCCAGCAGCAGCTGGGCGGCCTGGCGGCCGATGCCCCGGCTGTCCTGCCGCAGGGTGGTCAGCTTCGGGCTCAGCGCCCGCGACAGCGGGATGCCGTCGTAGCCCAGCACGCTGACATCCTCCGGGATGGAAAGGCCCATCTTCTGCGCCTGGTTGTAGGCGCCGAGCACCGCGTAATCATCGGGGCACAGCACGCAGCTGGGCGGCTCTTCCAGCGTCATCAACTGGGAGAAGACCGCGGCGGTTTTCTCGGGGCTGCGCCAGCTGCCTTCCTGCAGGTATTCTTCCGGCAGAGAGAGGAACAGGTCGCGGCAGGCTTCCCGAAAGCCCTTGACGCGCGCCTGCGCGACCAGCGAATCGATCTCGCCGTGGATGAAGGCGATGCGCCGGTGGCCTTTTTTGTGCGCGTAGAACACCAGATCACGCGCGCCGGCATAGTTGTCCGAGATGACGGCGCTGCGGCCGGATACCCAGGCGTCGATCATGACCATCGGCAGGCTCTGGGAGGAGGACACAAAATCCATCAGTTCCCTCGCGCCGTAGTCGACGCTCATCACCAGCGCGCCGTCATAGTTGCGGTGGCGGCAGTAATCGGCGCAGCTGCCGACGACGCTGCGCCTGGCGATGTTGACGGGGGCGATGTCGTAGCCCTCTTTCTCCATCACCTCCTGCGCGCTGGCCGCGATGGAGGCGAAATACTCATGCTCCCACACCGTGGTATCGCGCAGGTAGAAAAGCAGGCCAATGACTTTGGAGGAGTTGGTGATCAGCGTGCGCGCGGCCGTATTGGGGATATAGCCCATCTCCCGGGCCACCTCGCGGATACGCCGCGCCGTGTCCGGGTTGATGTCCGTGCGGCCGTTGAGGGCCTTGCTGACAGCTGCCGCCGAATAACCGCATTTCGCGGCTACATCCTTCAGAGTAATCATCTGCGCTCCCCGATTCTTCCCACAAAGAGAAAACTTAATCGTTCAAGGGGGTCTCTTAATCGTTTAAGTATTTATACACCGCTTTTGTGACCCCTGTCAAGTCTTTTTGTAAAAAATGTGATGATATTTTCCTTTCCATCGGAAAGCCCGTGAAACGCCAGACTTTTTGCTGCCGCGGAAGCCGGTTTTTATGGTAAAATAGGGCATCAAACGGCAAGGAGTCACGGCAGCATGAGCGAGCACGCGAGGTATGTCTCTCCCTTCTCCCAGCGCTATGCGGGCGTTAAAATGCAGGAGATTTTTTCGGACGACAACAAGTTCCGCCTCTGGCGCAGACTGTGGATCATTCTGGCGGAGTCGGAGCAGGCGCTGGGTCTTTCCATCAGCGATGAGCAGATTGCCCAGATGAAGGCCGCGCAGCATGATATCGATTACGAGGCCGCCGCCCGCTACGAGCGGCAGCTGCGGCACGATGTCATGGCCCATGTGCATACCTTTGCCGATGCCTGCCCGCTGGCCCGGCCCATCATCCATCTGGGGGCGACCAGCTGCTATGTGGGCGACAATGCCGACATCCTGATCCTGCGCGAGGCCATGCAGCTGGTGCTGGCCCGCCTTGTCGCGGCGGCCCGCGCGCTGTACCGCTTCGCGGATGAGCACAAGGCCCTGCCCACGCTCGGCTTCACGCACTTTCAGGCGGCGCAGCCGGTCACGGTGGGCAAGCGCGCCGCGCTCTGGCTGCAGGATCTGCTGTACGACATCTCTATGGTCGAGGATTTTCTGCGCGACCTGCGTCCCCTCGGCTCCAAGGGCACCACGGGCACGCAGGCCTCCTTCCTTGAGTTGTTTGACGGCGACTACGAGAAGGTGAAGCGTCTGGACGCCATGGTCTGCGGGAAAATGGGCTTTGAGCGCCCGGCCGCGGTCAGCGGGCAGACCTATTCGCGCAAGGCAGACAGCCGCGCGCTGATGATTCTGGCGCAGATTGCCCAGAGCGCGCACAAGTTTTCCAACGATATCCGCCTGCTGGCCCATATGAAGGAGGTGGAGGAGCCTTTTGAGAAGGGGCAGGTCGGCTCCTCCGCCATGGCCTACAAGCGCAACCCCATGCGCTCAGAGAGAATGGCGGCGCTGGCCCGCTACCTGATCGCCAACCAGCAAAACGGCGCCATGACGGCGGCCGAGCAGTGGCTGGAGCGCACGCTGGATGACAGCGCCAACCGCCGCATCGCGATGGCAGAGGGCTTCCTCGCGGCGGACGGCCTGCTGCGGCTCTACCTCAACGTCGCTTCGGGCCTTGTGGTCTATCCCCGGATGATGGAAAGGCACCTGCGGGAAGAGCTGCCTTTCATGGCGACCGAGAACATCCTGATGGACGCCGTCAGGCAGGGCGGCGACAGGCAGGCCCTGCACGAGCGCATCCGCGTGCATTCGCAGGCGGCGGCCGCCCGTGTCAAGCTGGAGGGCGGTCAGAACGACCTGCTGGAGCGCATCGCGCAGGATCCGGCCTTCGGGCTGGACGCGGAGACGCTGCGCGCCGCCCTGCGGCCCGAAGACTATATCGGCTGCGCCGCGATGCAGACTGAGGACTACCTCAGGGGTGAGGCGGCCGAAACGCTGAAGCGCTATGAGCGCCTGAAGGTGGAGGACGAGGAAATCAGGGTTTGATACCAAACTCAAACATTAACGCTGTGATAGACTCGTCTTTTTCCGTTTTAGCGTTGTCTCACTCGGTCAGCGTAGCGCCGCTACGCCTCCTTCGTTCGACTGA
>CAYZTQ010000041.1:0-17681 GCA_964481445.1 uncultured Christensenella sp.
CGGCACCACCAACCTGATCAAGGTGGTGCACGTCGAATCCTGAAAAAGCGAAAGCAGGGCACTTGACAGAAACCGCAAACCGGCTTAAAATAGCCTTTGCGTAAAGCAGGAGCGCCCGCTTCTCACCTTGCGAATCAGTTTTTCAAGGTTCAGCAACTAACCACGATTTGATTGTGTGATTTGGCGGGCCCTGCTGCCCGCCAAATCTTTTTATTATCCGGAGGTGACAGGACATCAACAACGAAATGACGATCAACGAGGACATTCGCGACAGAGAGGTGCGTGTGATCGGCGCGGACGGCGCCCAGCTCGGGGTGCTCAGCATCCAGAACGCGCTGAGGCTGGCCGAAGAGCACAGGCTCGACCTGGTCAAGATTGTTCCCAATGCCCAGCCCCCTGTCTGCAAGCTGATGGACTACGACAAGCACCGCTTCGAGCAGTCCAAGCGCGAGAAGGAGATGCGCAAGAACCAGAAAGTCATCACCCTCAAAGAGGTGCAGCTTTCCGCCACGATAGAAGAAAACGACATCCAGACCAAGCTGAAGAATGCCGTCAAGTTCTTAGGCGCGGGAGACAAGGTCAAGGTGACCATCCGTTTCCGCGGGCGGCAGATCGCGCACTCCGAGATCGGCCTGAAGGTGATGGAGGATTTCGCGAAGCGCACGGAGGAGATCGCCACCGTCGAGCGCCGGCCTTTGCTGGAGGGCAGGCACATGATCATGATCCTGGCACCCAAGGCAGAAAAAGCGTCCAAAGCGGAGCGAAGCGCCAAGCCCAAGCGGGATGAGGCGCCCGGCGCGGCCGCTGCCCAAGAATAACCGGAAGGAGAAACCATTCCATGCCTAAGCAAAAATCTCACCGTGGCGCGTCCAAGCGTTTTTCTCTTACGAAGAGCGGCCTGGTCAAACACAGAAAGCTGAACCGCGGACACATTTTGACCAAGAAGCTGACCAAGCGTCAGCGCCACCTGCGCCGTGACGGTTTCCTGGCCAATAAGACGGAGGCAGCGACCATCCGTTCCTTGATTGCAAAGTAATCACACAGTATTGTAGGAGGAAAAACTCATGGCACGCATTAAGAGGGCAGTCAACGCCCATAAAAAACGCCGCAAGTATCTGAAGCTGGCAAAGGGCTACTATGGCAGCAAGTCCAAGCAGTACCGCGCCGCCAGCGAGCAGGTGAGACGCTCCCTGCGCTACGCCTACATCGGCCGCAAGCTTCGCAAGCGCGACTTCCGCCGGCTGTGGATCGCCCGCATCAACGCGGCTGCCCGCATCAACGGCCTCAGCTACTCGGTGATGATCAGCGGCCTCAAGAAGCAGAACATCGAAATCAACCGCAAGATGCTGGCCGACCTGGCCGTCAACGACGCGGCAGGTTTCGCCAATCTGGCTGAGCTGGCCAAGGCGGCGAAGTAATACCAATTCAACTTGTTCATGCATCGTCGCGGCGGTTATTTTGTCCTGACGCTGTGTCGCGGAAAGCTTGACGCAGCGCTGCTACGCCTGCGCTTTCGCTCCTTGCCTCAGACTAAAATTCCTCACCGCTTTGGATGCATGAACAAACTTCATTGGTATAAGGCGCCGTGGCTTTACCTTTAGGTACCAGCAGGACAACACGCTCCATTGATCGGGGCGTGTTGTTTTCTTATGACGAACGCATTGAAAGAGAGGGGATAGCTTTATGAGCGGAAACATCTGGCACGATATCAGGCCGGAGCGCATCAAGGAAGAGGATTTCATGGCCGTGATCGAAATCCAGAAGGGCAGCAAAAACAAGTACGAGCTGGATAAGGAAACAGGGGTGCTGATGCTGGACCGCATCCTGCACACTTCTACCCACTACCCGGCCAACTACGGCTTTATTCCGCGTACCTACGGCGACGACCGTGACCCGCTGGATGTGCTGGTGCTCTGCTCAGAGCCCATCGCGCCCATGACGCTGGTGCGCTGCTACCCCATCGGGGTCATCCGCATGCTCGACCAATCGCGCATGGATGATAAAATCATCGCCATCCCCTTCAGCGACCCCTACTACAACAGCTATCAGGATATCAGCGAGCTGCCCGCCCACGTGTTTGAGGAGATGAGCCATTTCTTTCAGGTCTACAAGGCGCTGGAGGGCAAACAGACCGCCGCGGGCGAGGTGCAGGGCCGCAAGGTGGCGGTTGAAGTGATTCTGAAGGCCCGCAACGATTACCGGGCCTTGTTCGGCTGATAAGAGATTGTTTAGTTGTTTACAATTGACCGGTTTTCGCGCGGGCGCTTCGGGTATACTCCTCCCATAGGCGGCAGGATGAATGGCCTGCCTATAAACCAATGGAGGAATGTACGATGAAAAAGACCCTGATTCTGCTCTCGCTGCTGACCGTTATTGCGCTGGCCCTGACCGGCTGCGCCCAGCAGACACCGCCCGCCGCGAACGTGGAAACCAAGGTGGAAGAGGCTGCGAAAGTTGCTGAGACGCAGGTTGAAGAAGCCGCGAAGGCCGCTGAGACCGCTGTGGAGAACGCTGCCGACACCGCCGTGAAGACGGCTGAAGATGCCAAGGATGCCGCTGCCGCGGCGGTCGCGTCCATCCAGAAGACCGCCGATCAGGTGACTAGCAGCCTCGAGCTGACGGTGGAAGAGCTGGCCAAGTACAACGGCAAGAACGGCGAGCGCGCCTATGTGGCCGTGGATGGCGTTATCTACGACGTGACCGACAGCGCCGCCTGGAAGGAAGGCGCTCACAATGGCTTTGAGGCCGGGCAGGATCTGACCGAGGCCATCAAGACCAAGTCTCCCCACGGCGTCGCGAAGCTTGAAAATGTCGTTCCCGTCGGCACGCTGAAGGCGGAATAAGCGACCTGAAAAAGTCGCCTGCGAAACATAGCCCGCCAAAGAACCAAGTTCTTTGACGAGAAGGGGCACTGGCTGGCCGCCTGCGTATTACAATGCCGCAGGCGGTTTTTTATCGGGAAAGGGGAAGGGAAAGTTTGTATGTATAAAGTACTCGGTATCACGCTTCTGGTGCTGGCTGCGCTGGTTACCTCGCCCTGGTGGCTTCGGACGCTGAACAAGCTGACCGTTAAGACCAAGGATAAGCGCTTTCTCGCGCTTGTGAAGTTCATGCGCTCGCTGCACAAGCCGCTGGGCATCCTGCTGGCTATCGTGGCTGTCTGGCACGGCTGGCTTGCCTGGGGTAGCCTGCGCCCGCACACGGGCATGCTGGCCTTCCTCTCCTTCCTTGTCACGGCCATGCTGGGCGGCGCCTTTTACAAGACCAAAGATAAGAAAGTCTTCCGCGTCCACAAAATCATGGCGCTTGTCAGCGTAGCGCTGGTACTGCTGCACATCCTTTGGCCAAGCGCGCTCTTTTATCTGTTCGGCCTGTAATACCAAACTCCACCCTTAACGCTGTGATAGACTTGTCTTTTTCCGTTTTTGCGTTGTCTCACTCAGTCAGCGTAGCGCCGCTACGCCTCCTTCGTTCGACTGAACAGAAACGAAAAAATCTGTCGTCTCTCTGCGCGTTAACGTTTTTGTTTGATACAAGAAGGATGAACGCCTGAAACGCCTTTCGCCTCGCGCGGGAAGGCGTTTTTGATTACCCTTTTACAATGATGATGCGAGAAACATAAGAATGGGCCCGGCGTGATGCCGGGCCCGGGGTTTTAGGATTCTATGCAGCCTTCAGGCTCCGCCTCAGTCGGCGGCGGCCATCTTCTTCAGGCGGCTCAGGCGCTCGGCGGCGTCCTTCTCGGCCTGGGCGAAGAGGGTGTCGGCCACGGTGGGGAAGGAGTTCACCAGACTGGTGTAACGCACTTCGCCGCGGATGAAATCCTGATAGCTCTCGGTGGGATCCTTGCTGTCGATGGTCAGCGGGTTCTTGCCTTCCTCGGCCAGCGTGGGGTTGTAGCGGTACAGCGGCCAGTAACCGGCGGCGACAGCCTTGCGGATCTCGGCCTGCGAGAAGCTCATGTTGATGCCGTGGTTGATGCAGGGGCTGTAGGCGATGATGAGGGAGGGGCCGTCATAGGCTTCCGCCTCGTTCATGGCCTTGAGCAGCTGCACGGGGTTGGCGCTCATGGCGACCTGCGCGACGTAGACATAGCCATAGCTCATGGCCATCATGCCCAGATCCTTCTTCTTGGTGCGCTTGCCGGCCGCGGCGAACTTGGCCACGGAGCCGGTGGGGGTGGCCTTGGAGGCCTGACCGCCGGTGTTGGAGTACACTTCGGTATCAAGCACCAGGATGTTGACGTTCTGGTTCTGCGCGATCACATGATCCAGTCCGCCGTAGCCGATGTCGTAGGCCCAGCCGTCGCCGCCGAAGATCCAGATGGACTTCTTGACCAGCACGTCCTTGCCTTCCAGCACTTCGCGGGCCAGCTTGCAGGCGTCGCAGTCGCAGCCTTCCTCGATGCCATCCAGACAGGCGGCTACCAGCTTGGCGGAAGCTGCCTTGGAGGCGTCGGCGTCGTTGCCGCTCTCCAGCCAGGCCTTGCCGGCTTCCTTAATCTCGGCGGAGGCGTAGTCCACCGCGATCAGCTGTTCAACCGTCTCGGCCATCTTGGCGCGGCGCTGGTTGTAGGCGAGGTTCATGCCGAAGCCGAACTCGGCGTTGTCTTCAAACAGGCTGTTCGCCCAGGCGGGGCCGTGGCCTTCGTCGTTCTTGGTGTAGGGCACCGTGGGGGAGGAGCCGCCGTAGATGGAGCTGCAGCCCGTGGCGTTGGCGATGATCATTCTGTCGCCGAACAGCTGGGTAACGAGCTTCACATAGGGGGTCTCGCCGCAGCCCGCGCAGGCGCCGGAGAACTCAAACAGGGGCTTCAGGAACTGGCTGCCCTTGATGGTGTTCTTGTTGACCTGGCCCTTGAACTCGGGCAGCTTGGCCGCGAACTCGGCGTTGGCCTTCTGGGCCTCCACCTGGCCGTCCAGCGGCTTCATGATGAGCGCCTTTTCCTTGGCGGGGCATACTTCGGCGCAGTTGCCGCAGCCGGTGCAGTCCAGCGGGCTCACCTGAATGCGGAACTCATAACCGGCAAATTCCTTGCCCAGCGCCTTCTTGGTGGTGAAGCTTTCGGGCTTCTCGGTGCCTTCCTTCACCAGATAGGGGCGGATGACGGCGTGCGGGCAGACCAGCGAGCACTGGTTGCACTGGATGCAGTGGTCGATCTGCCACTCGGGCACGTTGACCGCGATGCCGCGCTTCTCAAACTGGGTGGTGCCGGTGGGCACGGTGCCGTCGGGAGCAAAGGCGGATACGGGCAGCTTGTCGCCCTCCTGCGCGATGATGGGGCGGATGTGCTGGTTGAAGTACTCGGTGGCCTCAACCTTGGGGGCTTCGGCGCCTTCGGTGGCGTTCGCCCAGGCGGCGGGCACGGGGATCTCCTTCAGGCCGGAGATGGCGATGTCGATGGCGTCCCAGTTCTTCTTGACCACGGCGTCGCCCTTGCGGCCGTAGGTTTTCTTGGCGTATTCCTTCATGTAGCGGTCGGCATCCTCGTAGGGGATGACCTCGGCCAGCTTAAAGAAGGCGGCCTGCATGATGGTGTTGATGCGGGTGCCCATCTTCACTTCGGCGGCCAGCTTGATGGCGTCGATGTTGTAGAAGCGGGCCTTCTTCTTGGCCAGCTGCTGCTTCATGTGGGCGGGCAGGCGGTTTTCCATCTCTTCGGCCGTCCAGGGGCTGTTGAGCAGGAAGACGCCGCCCTCCTTGAGCGAATCCACCATGTCGTAGGCGGTCACATAGGCGGGGTTGTGGCAGGCAATAAAGTCCGCGAAGTCGATCTGATAGGTGGACTTGATGGGGCTCTTGCCAAAGCGCAGGTGCGAAACGGTCAGGCCGCCGGACTTCTTGGAGTCGTAGGCGAAGTAGCCCTGCGCGTAGAGGTTGGTGTGGTCGCCGATGATCTTGATCGAGTTCTTGTTGGCGCCGACGGTGCCGTCGCTGCCCAGACCGTAGAACTTGCAGCTCACGGTACCGGCGGGGGCGGCGTTCAGGCGGGCGCCCAGCTCGAGGCTGGTGTGGGTCAGGTCATCGTTGATGCCCACGGTGAAGTGGTTCTTGGGCTCTTTGGCGTTCAGGTTGTCAAACACAGCCTTGATCATGGTGGGGGTGAACTCCTTGGAGCCAAGGCCGTAGCGGCCGCCGACCACCAGAATATCCTCGCGGCCATGCTCGCGCAGCACGGTGACAACGTCCTGATACAGGGGCTCGCCCAGGCTGCCGGCTTCCTTGGTGCGGTCAAGCACGGCAAGGCGCTTCACGGTCTTGGGCAGGGCGTTCAGGAAATGCTCCGCGCTGAAGGGGCGGAAGAGGTGCACTTTGAGCACGCCGTACTTCTTGCCGTCCTTCTTGAGGGCGTTGATGGTCTCTTCAACGGCTTCGGTGCCCGAGCCCATCAGGATGATGACATCCTCGGCATCCTCGGCGCCTTCGTAGTTAAACAGTTTATAGCTGCGGCCGGTCAGCGAGCTTACCTGCTTCATGACATCCTCGACAATGCCGGGCACGGCCAGGTAGTACTTGTTGGGCGCCTCACGGTTCTGGAAGTACACGTCCGGGTTCTGGGCGGTACCGGCCTGATGGGGATGCTCGGGGTTCAGCGCGCGGCTGCGGAAGGCCTTGACGGCGTCCCAGTCAACCAGCTTGGCCATTTCTTCGTATTCGATTTCTTCAATCTTCTGGATTTCGTGGCTGGTGCGGAAACCGTCAAAAAAGTGAAGGAAGGGGATGGAAGATTTCAGGGTCGCCAGATGGGCGACCAGCGCCATGTCCTGCGCCTCCTGCACCGAGCCGGAGGCCAGCATGGCAAAACCGGTCTGACGGCAGGCCATCACGTCGGCGTGGTCGCCGAAGATGCTCAGCGCGTGGGTGGCCAGGGAGCGGGCCGATACGTGGAACACGCTGGGCAGCAGCTCGCCGGCGATTTTGTACATGTTGGGAATCATCAGCAGGAGGCCCTGAGAGGCTGTAAAGGTGCTCGTCAGCGCACCCGCAGCCAGCGAGCCATGCACGGCGCCGGCGGCGCCCGCTTCCGACTGCATCTCCGCGACATGGACTGTCTGCCCGAAGAGATTCTTTCTGCCCTTGGCGGCCCACTCATCAATGTACTCCGCCATCGTGGACGACGGGGTGATGGGGTAAATCGCCGCTACGTCGCTGAAAGCATACGCTACGTGGCTGACTGCACCGTTGCCGTCAATAGTTACATGTTTGGCCATGAATAACCCTCCTGCGATTTTCGATTTTTTCCTGTGGGGGCTTCATCTTTTCAACAGTCCGCCACATAAATAAAAGTATAAGCTTGGCCTATATGATTGTCAAGGAAGCGAAGAGGGTACACTATTAGTTTTCAATCCTGTTTTTAGCTGCTAAATCGTTGTACGGTCAGACAATTGGCGGTATAATCTCTTTCATAATGCTGAAGGTGTGCGCCCTTTCGCGCCGCGCGGCAGTGAAATGAGGCAGACATGCGGGAGAAAAGATTAGCGAAAGCTAACCGGTACGACCTGACCGAAGGCGGCGTTTTGAGCAGGCTCGCGCTTGTGGCCCTGCCGCTGATCGGCACCCAGATTATCCAGATGGTCTACAATTTGACCGACATGTTCTGGCTGGGGCGCATGGGGGCTGAAAGCGGCGCGGCCGTCGCGGCCTCCGGCTCGGTGGGCCTGTACCTGTGGCTCTCGATGGCTTTCATGGCCTTCGGCGCGAGGGGCGCAGAAATCGGCGCGGCGCAGAACATGGGCCGGGGCGACAGGGAGAGCGCCCGCCGCATCGCGCAGAGCGCCTATACCCTGGCCGCGCTGCTGGGGGGCGGCTACGCGGCCTTTCTGCTGCTTTTCAGCGACCCGCTGATTGGCTTTCTCAACCTTGCCCAGGCGGTGCACGGTACCGCGCGGGCGTATCTGGTCATTGTGGCGCTGGGCGTTCCGATGAGCTTTGTGTCCGGCGCTGCCGTCGGCATCTTCAGCGGCTGCGGCAACTCGCGCACGCCCTTCATCATCAACTGCGTGTCGCTGGGTCTCAACATTGCTCTGGACCCGCTGTTCATCTTTGGTTTTGGCCTCGGCGTCAGGGGCGCGGCCATCGCCACCGTCATCGCGCAGGCGGTTTCCGCCCTGCTGCTCACCCTTGCCCTTACGCGTCCCGCCCTGCGCCCGCTGGAAGGCTTCCGGGCGTTTGCAAAGCCCCGATTGGAGGATCTGCGCCTCATCCTTCGCTGGACGCTGCCCATCGCGCTGGAAAGCCTTTTGTTTACCATGCTGTCGATGCTGCTCTCGCGCATGATCAACCGTTACGGCACCGACGTGACCGCCGCCCAGCGCGTGGCCAATCAGGTGGAAAGCCTCTCGTGGCTGATCGGCGGCGGCTTTGCCAGCGCCATGACCGCCTTTGTGGGGCAGAATTTCGGCGCGGGCAGGTGGCGGCGCATCCGCCGCGGGTTCTATCTTTCCGGCGCGCTGATGGGCGCCTGGGGCATTCTTGTCACACTGACGCTCTATTTTTGCGGCGGGCCGCTCTTTCGCCTGTTCATGCCGGACAATGAGACGGTGGTGCGCGCGGGTATCGATTACCTGAAGATACTGGCCTTCTGCCAGATATTCCAGTGTCTGGAGGGCATCGCGGCGGGCGCTTTCCGCGGCATGGGCAGAAGCGTGCCGCCCTTTATCACCAGCGCCTCGGCCAACCTGCTGCGGTTGATTGCCGCCGTCTTTCTTTCGCGCGGGCCGGCGGGCCTTTTCGGCATCTACTGGGCCATCACCATCGGCGCGGCCCTGCGCGGGCTGTGGGTCTGCCTGTGGTACCTGCGCTACGCGCGCTCCATGCCGAAAAAGGATGGCGAGCCCGCAGCGGTGCCGGTCAGGCAGGGCGGCTGAATACGCGAAAACCCGCCGAACGTATAATCAGGCGGGTTTTGTGTGAGGTTTTGCTGATTCTCAGTACTGGCTCAGGCCGTCCCCGAATCGCTTTTGCAGCAGGCCGACCAGCGGCAGGCCGAGCATGTAGCACACGGCGGCTTCACCCAGCGCCACGGTGGCGGCGGTGTAGAAAAAGGGCAGGGCGTAGACGGCGGACAGCATGCCGCCCACGATCAGGCCGTTCATCACCACGGGCATCAGCGCGGCCAGCCACTGGTTTTTGCGCAGCATGCGGGTCAGCACGGCGGCCAGCAGCGTAGCCAGGCTACCGAAGACGACATCCTGCCAGGGCGTGCCAAGGATCAGGTTGGACAGCAGGCAGCCCACAAACAGGCCGGGCACCGAGGCGGGGGCCAGAATGGGCAGCATGGTCAGCGCTTCCGACACCCGGAACTGGATGGCCGAAAAGCTGATCGGGGCAAACAGGGCGGTGAGGGCGATGTACAGCGCCGCCACGATGCCGCCCGCGGCGATGGATTTGGTGTTCATGTTCTTGATCGTATTCATTCTGCGCTCTTTTCTGCCTCGAATCGGGGCTTATTTCAGCTTCCAGATGTTCCTGTTGTAGTCGGCAATGCTGCGGTCGCTGGAGAACAGGCCGCTCATAGCCGTGTTGGTGATGGCTTTTTTAAGCCATTCGTCGCTGTTTCGGTAGTCGCGGTCCACGCGCCGCTGCGCCATGGAGTAGGAGCCGAAATCTTTCAGCACAAAGTAGGGGTCGGCCGGCGCGCCCCAGCTGCCGAACAGCAGGTCGTGATAGAGCCCCTGCAGCAGGGCCGGGTTGTCGGGGAAGAGCGTGCCGTCGATCATCTGGGTCAAGACGCGGCGCAGCTCGGCGTTCTGCTCGTAGATGCCGATGGGGGAATAGCTGCCGTCCTGATACAGGGTGTTCACGGTGTCCACCCGCATGCCGAAAATGTAGATGTTGTCCATGCCCACCTGCTCGGAAATTTCCACGTTCGCGCCGTCCAGCGTGCCCATGGTCACCGCGCCGTTCATCATGAACTTCATGTTGCCGGTGCCGCTGGCCTCCTTGCCGGCGGTCGACAGCTGCTCGGACAGCTCGGCGGCGGGGATCAGCATCTCCGCGGCCGATACGTTATAGTTTTCGACAAACAGAATCTTGAGCAGCCCCCTGGCCCGCGGGTTCTTGTCGATCAGGCGTGAGAGGGCCAGAATGTAGCGGATGATCATCTTCGCCTTGGCGTAGCCGGGGCTGGCCTTGGCGCCGAATACAAAGGTGCGGGGCAGCATGTCGATGTTCGGGTCATCCGCGATGCGGTTGTACAGCGCATGGATGTGCAGGGCGTTGAGCATCTGCCGCTTGTACTCGTGCAGGCGCTTGACCTGCACGTCGAACATGGTGTCGGTATCCAGACTGATGCCCTGCCGCTCCCTGATCCAGGCGGCGAAGTTTGCCTTGTTGTGCTGCTTCACCTTGAGGAAGGCCGCGCGGAAGGCCGCATCGTCCTTTAAGGGCAGAAGCTCTTTCAGCCTGGAGGTGTCGTGCTGCCAGCCGGCGCCGATGGCGCTGCTGATCAATTCGGAAAGCCCGGGGTTGCTCGCCATCAGCCAGCGGCGGTGGGAGATGCCGTTGGTCACATAGGTAAATTTCTGCGGGTAGATCAGGTGATAGTCGCTGAAGGTATCCTTTTTCAGAATATCGCCGTGCAGGCGGCTGACGCCGTTGACGCAGAAGCTCCACGCCACGCAGAGGTTGGCCATGTGCACCTGGTCGTAGGCGAGGATGGCCATGCGGGCGATGCGGTCCCACTCGCCGGGGAACTTGTGCCACAGCATATCGCACAGGCGGCGGTTCATCTCTTCCAGAATCATGTAGATGCGGGGCAGCTGGCGGCGCACCAGATCCTGCGGCCAGCGCTCCAGCGCCTCCTGCATGACGGTGTGGTTGGTGTAGGCCATGCAGCGCATGGTGATCTGCTGCGCCTCGTCCCAGCCGAGGCCTTCCTGATCCATCAGAAGGCGCATCATTTCAGGGATGGCGAAGCCCGGGTGCGTGTCGTTGATGTGGAACACGGCCTTGTCGGGCAGCAGGCTCCACTGGCTGCCAAAGCGGCTCTTAAAATCTTTCAGCGCGTACTGCAGCGTGGCGCTTACCAGAAAATACTGCTGGCTCAGGCGCAGGGCCTTGCCCTCGTAATGGTTGTCCTCAGGGTAGAGCACCTTGGAGATGATGCTGGCCAGCTCCTGCTCCAGCGAGGCGTTGCGGTAGTCGCCGCTTGAAAAGGTGCGGAAATCCATGGCCGTGCGGCTTCTGGCCCGCCACATGCGCAGGCTGTTCACCGTCTGCGCCTCGTGGCCGACCACGGGCATATCGTAGGGCACGGCCTCCACGATGCGGCCCCCCTCCACGCTGAAGGTGGTGCGGCCGCTTTCCTGCCTGGTGACCACATGGCCCTCAAAGCAGATGTCCACGCTTTCCTCGGCGGCGGGCATTTCCCACACGTTGCCGTTGGCAAGCCAGTCGTCCGGCAGCTCTACCTGCTGGCCGTCGGTCAGCTTCTGGCGGAACAGGCCGTACTCGTAGCGGATGGTGCTGCCCATGGCGGGCAGATCCAGCGTGGAGAGGCTGTCCAGAAAGCAGGCGGCCAGACGGCCGAGGCCGCCGTTGCCAAGGCCCGGCTCGGGCTCGGAGGGCATGATCTCCTGCCAGGCGATGCCCAGCTCGGTCAGCGCCTGCGTATACTCTTTGGTGGCGCACAGGTTGAGCACGTTGCTGTAGAGGCTTCTGCCGATCAGAAACTCGATGCTCATATAATAAAGCCGCTTGCCCTTGTAAGCGCGGTCATGCTCGCGGTACTTGACCCAGCGCTGCATGATCTGGTCGCGCACAGTGGAAGCGACGGCGTTATAGATCTGCTGTTTGGAGGCTTCCTCCAGCGTCTTGCCGTTGTAGCGCTGAAGTTTGCCGAGAATGGACTGCTTGATGGATTCCTTGTCAAATGACTTCGTGGTCATTTTATCCTCCGGGCGCAAAAATGTACGAATCAGTATAGCATTTTGGCCGAAGCGGTGGCAAATGCGAAAGAACGTCTTCCCTTCTTTGAGAAGCCGCCCGCTTGTTGTACAATGAAAGAGAAAAATACCGCGGGAGGATGCAATGATCGAGATTCGCTGCGCGCGCCCCCATCGCCTGTGGGAGCCGATGGTGAAGGATTTGAAGGCCGCCTACGAGGCGGGGGAGCAGATCGCGCTGCTGGTGCCCGAGCAGTATACCCTGCAGGCGGAACGCGACCTGCTGCGCGACCTTGAGGTGCCAGGTTTTTTCAGAATCGACGTGCTTTCGCCTTCCAGGCTCGAATACCGCGTGTTCAGCGCTTTCGGCGCCGCGGGCAGAGAGAGGATTGACGAGCGCGGCAAGGCCGTGGCTCTGACCCGCGTGCTGCAAAAAGAGAAGGACAAGCTGCGTTTTTACGCAGGCGCGCAGGATCATCCGGGCTTTGTGCGGCGCATGGCGCAGATGCTCTCCACGCTGAAGCTGCTGAGTATCGGGCCGGAGCAGCTGCTCGCGCAGGCCGAAGCCGCGCAGGCGGCGGGGGATCATCAGCCCCTCTGGCACAAGCTGCGCGACATGGCGCTGATCCTTGACAGCTACGAAAAACTGCTGGGCGGCCGGTTTGAGGACAGGGAGGACGTGGCGCTTGATATGCGCGCCCGCCTCGCGCAGGGCGGCCTCTTTCGGGGCAGGCAGGTCTTTGTCTTCGGCTTCGACCTGCTGACCGAGGCCTTCTCGCAGGTGCTGTACGTCATCGCGCTGCAGGCGGCGCGCCTGCACATCTCGCTGGCCGCCGACAGGGCGCAGGCGGAGGACGGTGACGCCTTCCGCGGCGTGCGCGAAAGCGCGCTGCGCCTGATGGAGGGGCTGAAAGAGAGAGGCCTTGCGTACAGCTTCGACTGGTATGAGGGGGCGCTGCCGGGCCGCGCGCGCGATATCGCCCACCTTGAAAAATACCTGCTCTCTTTTTCAGAGCCGCCTTTTGAAGAGGTGCCCGGGAGCATCCGCCTCTACGCCGGGCCCACCCCCTACCGCGAGGTGCAGCGGGCCGCCCAGCTGATCGTGCAGGAGGCGCGCCGGGGGGTGCCCCTTGACGACATGATGCTGCTTTGCGGCAACCTGCCGCTGTACAGCGGGCTGATTGAGTCCACCTGCCAGAGCTACGGCATCCCCTGCTATGTGGCCGACAAGCTGCCCCTTGCCTCGCACAGGGTGCTGCGCTACATCCTGGCCTGCCTGCGCTGCGTGGCGGACGGCTGGCAGAGCGACGATGTGGAGGATATGATCAAAAGCGGCCTGTCGCCCCTTTCGGGCGAGGAAGCCTGGCTGCTTGAAAATTACGCCCTGCGCTGGGGACTGCGCCAGAGAAAGTGGCTGTCTCCCCTTACAAGGGGGGAGGAGGGGGAAAGGGAGCAGGCCGAGGCTTTGCGCCAGAGGCTGGTTCAGCCCGTGGAGGCGCTGCATAGGGCGCTTGCCCAGGCGAAGACCGCGGCCGAATCGCTTGCCGCGCTGCGTAGCTTCATTGCTGAAAGCGGGCTGATGGGCCGCGCGGAGGTTCTGTCGCTTGAACTTGAGGCGGCGGGCTTTCATAAAGAGGTGATGCAGCTGGCTCAGGTGTTCGAGCAGCTGGAAGAGATGCTGGGCCAGATGGCGGCCCTGATGGGGGAGGAACGCATTCCTCTCAGGCATTTTCCGCTCTGGCTGGAAAACGGCCTGGCCGAGCGCGAGCTGTCGGCCCTGCCGCCGCAGGGCGGCTACCTGCAGGCGGGGCAGCTGGGCAACCTGTTGCCCCACAGGCCGCGCGTGGTGCTGGCGCTGGGGCTGAATGAGGGCATCCTTTCCGCAGATGACAGCGGCCTTTTGACACGGGAAGAGACCGAGCTGGCGGAAAGCGCCTTCCGCAGCGATTTCGGGCTGGACGCGCAGGGGCATGAGGAGATGAAGGCCCTCGACCTGTTGAAGGCCCTGTGCGCGCCCTCGGAGAAGCTGTATTTGAGCTATGCCCTGGCGGATGAGGAAGGGCAGGCGCTGCGCCCGCTGACGCAGCTGAAAACGCTGCAAAGGCTCTTTCCCCTGCTGGTGGAAGAGGGGGGCGCCATGGCCGGGCGCGCCGGCGACCCCCTGGAACTGCCGCTGGCCCCGATGCCCGCGCTGGAGACGCTGGCCCTGAGATTGGCTTCCGGCGAAGGCGGCGGGCGCTGGCTCGAGGCCTGGAACTGGATGGGGCAGGACGAGGGCTACCGCAGGCGGGCGGAAGCGCTGCTCTGCGCCCAGCGGGGGGAGGAGCCGCCTGGAAGCATCGGGAAAAAGGCCGTCCAAAGGGCCTATGATGTGAAAAACATGTCTGCCTCCCGGCTGGAAACCTTTGCCCAGTGTCCCTTCCGTCACTTTGTGGAACAGGGCCTGCGCCCGAAAAAGCGGGAGGAATGGGCCGTGGAGCCCGTGGAAACGGGCAGCTTCTACCACCGGGCGATGGACGGCTTCACCCGCCTGGCCATGGCCGACGCGGCGTGGCCGCGCGTTGACAGGGAGCGGGCGGAGGCCCTGATGGACGAATCCCTCGCCCCGCTTGTGAAGGAATGGGAATCGCGCCCCTATCTGGATACAGCCCGCCAGCGCGCGGCCTCTCAGGGCTACCTGCGCGTGGCCAGGCGCATGGCCTGGATGGTGACGCGGGGCGCCGCCCAGAGCCGGATGGCTCCGCTTGGCAGCGAGCTGCGTTTCGGCGATGGCACCGGCGATAGCCTGCCCGGTATCCTTCTCAGGCTTAAAGACGGCAGCCTCGTGGAGCTGCGGGGCAAGATCGACCGGCTGGATCTGCTGGAGGAGGGGGGCAGGCAATACCTGCGCGTGGTCGATTACAAGTCGGGCAGCGACAGGCTGTCCCCCGAAAAAGTCTATGAGGGCGCGCAGCTGCAGCTGCTCATCTACCTGCGCGCGGCGCTGGGGCAGTTTGAAGGGGCCGTGCCGGCCGGGGCCTTCTACCAGCATCTGGGCGACCCCCTGATCCAGGCGGAGGATGAGGAGAAGGCGGAGCAGGAGGCCGATAAAAAGCTGCGGCTGTCGGGCGTCATCCTGAAGGACGCGCAGATTATCCGCCTGATGGATGAGGAGGGGCTGACGCTCGGTACCCTGCTTAACAAAAGCGGCGATTTCAACAAAAGGCGGGGCGACCTGCTGGAGGAGGAGGCCCTGCGCGATCTGGCGCGTTTTGCCGAAAACAAAGCGGCAGAACTTTCGCAGCGCATCAGCGAGGGAGAGATTGAGCGCCTGCCGCTCATCTTCGGCAAGCGGCGCGCCTGTGAAAACTGCGGTTATCAGGGCATCTGCCGCATCGACTGGCACGCGGGCGGCCGGGGGAGAAGCGTGCCCGCCATGAGTCTGGAGGAGCTGGCGCAGCGCATCGGCGGGTAAACGCGCGCGGATTTTTCTTCATTAAATGCGGCTGTTTTTCACAAGTCAGGCACAGGATTTGTACAAAATATCGCGCTATTCGGACAAAAACAACTGGTATTTTTTCTCTGCATAGGGTATACTGTAATCATCAAAAGCACTACAAAAGGGAGGGATGTCCCATGATTCAAGTAGTACACGGAAAAAAAGGCTCAGGGAAAACCAAGCGCATTATAGATATGGCCAACAATGCCGTCAAAGAACAAAACGGCATTGTTGTGTTTATTGACGATGATAACCGCTATATGTTCGACGTGCAGCAGCCCGTCCGCTTTGTCAACGCGGGCGAATACGGCATGGTCAGCCCGGAGATGTTCTACGGGTTCCTGTGCGGCATGGCTTCGCAGAATTTTGATATCACCTATGTGGTCATCGACGCGTTTTTGAAGCTGGTCAACGTCAAGCCTTCCGAGACCGAGTGGTTTTTCCGGCAGCTGGAGCAGCTGGCCGAGCGCAGCAACATCACCTTTGTGCTGAGCCTCAGCGCCGACGACAGCGAAGTGCCCGAATCCATCCGTAAATATTTTATCTGAATGAACGGCGAGACACCCTGCCGCCTGTGTCCCAGGCGGTGCGGCGTTCTCCGTGACCCGGATACCGGGAAGGGCTTCTGCCGGGTGGGCAGCACGGCGCTGGTTGCGCGCGCCGCGCCGCACATCTGGGAGGAGCCCTGTATTTCCGGCACAAGGGGGACGGGCGCCGTTTTTTTCAGCGGTTGCACGCTGCGCTGCGCCTACTGCCAGAACTGCGAAATCAGCCACGACAACAAGGGCAGGCCTCTTTCCCCGCGTCAGCTGGCCGACGTGTTCAAGCGGCTTGAAGACAGCGGCGTGCACAACCTGTCCTTGATTACGGCCACGCATTTTCTGCCGGCCGTTCTTTCCGCTTTCGAGCTGTACCGGCCGAAGATCCCCATCGTGTACAACTGCGGCGGATACGAGCTTGAGGAAACGGTCAGACGCCTGGATGGTCTGGTGGACGTGTGGCTGCCCGATATCAAGAACCAGAGCCCGAAGCTTTCAAAGCTTTTGCTTGGCTGCGAGGATTATTTTGAGCATGCCTCCGCCGCCGTGAAGCAGATGTGCCGGCAGTCCGGCCCAGCGCAGTATAACGCCGAGGGCATCATGACGCGGGGCACGCTGGTGCGGCACCTGATCATCCCCGGCTGCGTCAGCGATACCATCAATATCCTGCGCTTTGTGGCGGAGGAGCTGCCCGGGGGCACGCCCCTCAGCCTGATGCGCCAGTACACGCCAAGCGCCCGCTGCCGTATCTCCGGCCTTGACAGGCGCATCACGGACGCGGAATATAAAAGGGCGCTCGCCGCCTTTGAGGCCTTCGGCCTTGAGGGCTTTGTGCAGCAGGCCGAATCGGCCGACAGCGCCTACACCCCGCCCTTTGACGGCAGCGGGCTTGATTGTCAAACTTAACGGAGGAGGTTCCCATGGCTGCGCTCGACAGGATGGAAGTATTGAAGAGCATTCTGGAAGACGTGGATGACGATCTGACGGATGAGGAGATCCTGCATCTGGTGCTGGAGAAGAAGGTATCCAGAAACGTCGAAAAGAAAGACAGTTACACCTTCGGCCAGAAGGCCGCAGATAAGCTGGCGAAATTTGCCGGCAGCTGGAAGTTTATCATCATCTTCAGCCTGATTCTGGCCGTGTGGATCGTTGTCAACCATCTTTTGACCGGCAAGGCCTTCGACCCCTACCCCTTTATCCTGCTCAACCTGCTGCTCTCCTGCACGGCGGCCATACAGGCCCCCTTGATCATGATGAGCCAGAACAGGCAGGAAGAGAAGGACCGCCAGCGCGCGGAAAACGACTACAAGGTCAACCTGAAAACCGAGATCATCATCCGCGACATTCACCGCAAGCTGGATTTGATTCTCGACAATCAGCAGAAGCGCGCGCTGCGGGAAGAGGAAGACGAAAGCCAGACAGACTGAGAGAACTGCGAAGCCTCAGATAAAATATACCCGGCACAAGCTGTCTGGGTCTCAAATCAAAATAAGAAGCTCTGCCCGGGCTTCTTATTTTGTTTGAAGGAGCGTAGCTTGAAATCAGCACGGCTTTCCTTTTTACGGCATTGTGCTCCTCTCGTTGAGCGCAGGATGTTTTTTTATGTGACACGCGCCTGTTTCATGCTCATATCTTCCACCTTTGTGCATTTTGTCTCTCTCTTTGAACGCACTCGGCGTGTCTTTGCGTCCGGCGGGGGCATAAAAAGAGTGTTTCTATGCAGCTTTCTTATCAGGACTGTGACTTGACATCTCCGATTGGGTATCTATATAATGTGGC
>CAYZTQ010000042.1:0-15877 GCA_964481445.1 uncultured Christensenella sp.
CCGGAGAAAAAATAACCTCTGCAGGCATGCAAAAAGGAAGCCGGTCGGCTTCCTTTTTGACGTTCCAGATTTATTATCAGGCTCCGCGCTCTTCGAGCATCTCCTTCACCTTCATCAGGCGGGTCAGGGCGCCGCGCTCGTTCTCCTCCAGCTTCATGGAGATGTAGCGGATGGTTTCCTCCATCTGGGGGATCATCACATACTCCAGCGCGTTCACGCGGCGGCGGGTCTTCTGGATCTCGTCGGCCAGCAGCTCGCAGGTCTTTTCCTTTTCGGAAAGGGCAATCAGCTGCGGCAGCACCTCGGCCATGGTGGCAATGGCGTTGTCCAGCTGCGCCGAGGTCTCGGCCATGCCGTAGGGCAGGCTGAGCGTCTCTTCCCCCGCCGTCTCATGCATGCGGTACTCCGGCACCTTGACCGACAGGATGCTCGCGCTGCCCAGCGACAGCTCGGCGCGCCTGGCGGGGTACATCAGGGCCTGGCGCAGCGCGCCCGGTTCCATCACCGCTCTGGCAAGGGCAAAATCCCGCATCGCGAGGCCCAGCGCGCGCTCCACGCTGAGGCGCAGGCTGTAGTTTTCTTTCGCCAGCGCGATAAAACGCCTGACCAGCTCATCGCGCTTATCCTTGAGCAGCTTGTGGCCCCGCCTGGCGGTGGCCATGCGGCGCTTCATCTGCGTCAGCTCCATGCGCGTGGGGTTGACGTTAAGCACAGCCATTATCTGGCTCCCCCGTTTCCGTTTCCATTGCCGTTTCCGTTGGCGGGCAGCGGCAGATAAGCCTCCAGCAGCTCGCTGCGGATGCGCTTGAGCTCGGTTCTCGGCAGCATCCTGAGCAGATCCCAGCCAAGGTTCAGCGTCTCCTCGATGCTGCGGTCGGTCTGGTAGCCCTGGGAGACGTAGCGCGTCTCAAAGGCATCGGCAAATTTTGCATACTGCTTATCCACATCGGACAGAGAGCCTTCGCCCAGAATGACCGCCAGCTCCTTGGCCTCCTTGCCCCTTGAATAGGCGGCGAACAGCTGGTTCATGGTGTCGGCATGGTCGCGGCGGGTTTTGCCCACGCCGATGCCCTTATCCTTCAGTCGGGAAAGCGAGGGCATGGCGTCAATCGGCGGGGTGATGCCCTTGCGGTACAGCTCGCGGCTTAAAATGATCTGCCCCTCGGTGATGTAGCCCGTCAGGTCGGGGATGGGGTGAGACTTGTCGTCTTCGGGCATCGTCAGGATAGGGATCTGCGTGATGGAGCCCGGTTTGCCCTTGATGCGGCCCGCGCGCTCGTAGAGGCTGGCCAGGTCGGTGTACATGTAGCCGGGATAGCCGCGGCGGCCCGGCACTTCCTTGCGGGCGGCGGACACCTCGCGCAGGGCCTCGGCATAGTTGGTGATGTCGGTCATGATGACCAGCACGTCCATGCCCTTCTCATAGGCCAGGTACTCGGCGGCGGTCAGCGCCATGCGCGGGGTGGAGATACGCTCGACCGCGGGGTCGTTGGCAAGGTTCATAAACAGCACCGCGCGCTCGATGGCGCCGGTACGCCTGAAATCGCTGATAAAGTAATCGGCTTCTTCAAAGGTGATGCCGATGGCGGCGAAGACGACGGCAAACTTGCTGTCGTCGCCCAGCACCCTGGCCTGCCTTGCGATCTGCGTGGCCAGCTGGGCATGCGGCAGGCCGGAGCCTGAGAACACGGGCAGCTTCTGCCCGCGCACCAGCGTGTTGAGGCCGTCGATGACGGAGATGCCGGTCTGGATAAACTCGCTGGGGTAGTCGCGCGCGGCGGGGTTGAGCGGCGCGCCGTTGATGTCCAGACGCTTGTCGGGGATGATGGCGGGGCCGCCATCCTTGGGGTTGCCCATGCCGTCGAACACGCGGCCCAGCATGTCCATCGAGACCGACAGCTCGATGCTGCGGCCGAGGAAGCGGGCGGTGCTGTCGTCCATGCGCAGGCCGCGGCTGCTTTCAAACAGCTGCACCAGCGCGGTGTCGCCATTGACCTCCAGCACCTTGCCGCGGCGGATCTGACCGTCCGCCTGCCTGATTTCCACCAGCTCGTTATAGCTGACGCCCGATACCTGGTCGACCAGCATCAGCGGCCCGACCAGCTCACGGATGGTGCGGTATTCTTTAAGCATCGGCCTTCCCTCCCCGGTTGATCAGCGCGGCCATCTGGTCGTTGAGCTCGGCCTGCACGCTGTCAAACTGCTGCATGTTGTCTTCGTGGATGTATTTGGCGCGGCCGATCTGCTCGCGCACAGCAAGGTTCAGCACCTCGGAAAGCGAGCTGCCGGCCTCCAGCGCCAGCTGGCCCAGACGGCCGTATTCGAGGATAAGCCGCAGCATCAGAAGCTGCTTGTCAAGCGAGGTGTAGGTATCCACATTGTCAAAGGCGTTCTGATGCAGGTAGTCTTCGCGGATGGAGCGAGCCACCTCCATGGTCAGGGCGTCCTTCCAGCTGAGGGCGTCGGCGCCGATCAGGCGCACGATTTCATCCAGCTCCTTTTCCTCCTGCAAAACGCGCATGGCCCTGGCGCGCAGCTCGTTCCACTCGGGCGACACGCTGTCGCTGAACCAGCCGGCCAGGTTGTCGGCATAGAGCGAATAGCTGGAGAGCCAGTCGATGGCCGGGAAGTGGCGGCGGTAGGCCAGCTGGGCGCTGAGGCCCCAGAACACCTTGACGATGCGCAGCGTGGCCTGCGAAACGGGCTCGGAAATATCGCCGCCGGGAGGCGACACAGCCCCGATGGCGGAAATGGAGCCGCGGCGGCCGTCCCTGCCAAGGCAGGTGACGAGGCCCGCGCGCTCATAAAACTCGGCGATGCGGCTGGACAGGTAGGCGGGGTAGCCCTCCTCGCCCGGCATCTCTTCCAGGCGGCCGCTCATCTCGCGCAGAGCCTCGGCCCAGCGGCTGGTGGAGTCGGCCATGATGGCGACAGAATAGCCCATGTCGCGGAAATACTCCGCGATGGTGATGCCGGTGTAGATGGAAGCCTCGCGGGCAGCCACCGGCATGTCGGAGGTGTTGGCGATCAGCACCGTGCGCTGCATCAGGGTCTCGCCGGTGCGCGGATCGTGCAGGTGCGGAAACTCAGACAGCACGTCCGTCATCTCGTTGCCGCGCTCGCCGCAGCCGACGTAGACGATGATATCGGCGTCCGCCCATTTGGCCAGCTGGTGCTGCACCACCGTCTTGCCCGAGCCGAAGGGGCCGGGGATGGCGGCCACGCCGCCCGAGGCGATGGGAAAGAAGGTATCGATGACGCGCTGCCCGGTGACCATGGGCTTTTCCGGCGACAGCTTTTCGCGGTAGGGCCTGCCCTGCCGCACCGGCCAGCGCTGCAGCATGCTGAGGCTGCGGGCGCTGCCGTCAGAAAGCTCCAGCTCGCAGATTGTATCCTCAATCCTCGCTTCGCCCTCAAAAACGCTCTTTACCGTGCCGGAAAGGCCATAGGGCACCATGATGCGGTGCTCCACCACCGGGGTCTCCTGCACCGTGCCGAGGATGTCGCCCGCGCTCACCTGATCGCCCGCTTTGACCTTCGGGGTGAAGGCCCAGCGCTTCTCGCGGTCGAGGCTGGGCACGCTGATGCCGCGGGTGATGCGGTCGCCCGCTTTTTCGCGAATCAGCTCCAGCGGGCGCTGAATGCCATCGAAAATAGAGGTGATCAGCCCGGGCGCCAGCTCCAGCGAGAGGGGCGCGCCGGTGGATTCCACGGGCGCACCCGGCCCAAGGCCGCTTGTCTCTTCATAGACCTGTATGGAGGCGCGGTCGCCGCGCATCTCCAGTATTTCGCCGATCAGCCCGCGCTCGCTCACGCGCACCACGTCGAACATGCGCGCGGAGGAAAGCCCCTCCGCCACGATGAGCGAACCGGCGACTTTGACAATCTTACCCTGCTGGGCCATGCTACTGTTCCTCGTTTCCCTTATTTGTCAGAATGTCCGCCCCGATGGCCTTGATGACGCGCTCGCGCACGCGGGAGGCGCCGAAGCCGTCCGTGCCGTGCACACCGGGGATGGGGATGAGCGCGAGCTCGGGCGACTGCGCGTAATGCTCCATGATGTCCGGAATCATGCGCGCGGCCTGCTCGGTGATAAAAATCAGCGGGATGCCCTCTTTGTGCAGGCGGTGGACGGCCATCTGCGCCTCCTCGGGCGTGGAAGCGGCGGCCGTGACGGCCCCGACGGCGCGGAAGGCGAGAATGACGTCCTCTTCCCCCACGGCGCCAATGCGCAGCTTACTGTCCATACGCTTCACGCAGCCTTTCTCTGAGCGTTTCCTCGCTGAAGCCGTTCAGCTTGGCCGCCAGAATCAGGCGGACGGCCTGCGCCGCGCGCTCGTGCGCCAGCAGCCAGCCGATCAGCGCTTCCGGCGCGAAGGGCTCGTGCCTGAAGGGCCGCCACAGCGACAAGAGATAATCCTCCGCCGCCTTCTCCAGCGCGGGAATACGCCCCGCGTCGGCCACAGCCCTTGAAACCGCCTCCCTGACAGCGGCGGGCCAACCCATAAAAAGCCTCGGCAGCTTCTCGGCCGCCTCAGCCCCCTCCGGCCACTTCTTGATGCTTCCGCCGGGCAGATACAGCTCTTCTTCCGCTATATCCAGCCCGCCCATGTTTCTCAGGCGCAGGATGGTGATCAGGTTCTGCAGATCGGCCCTGCGGCTGAAGTACTCAAGCGCCGTTTTGCAGCCCGAGGCTTCCGCCTTGCTGAGCATCAGCGCGTAGGCCGCGCGGTCGATGCGCGCGTCGATCTCGATGGGCTTGACTTCCAGCGCCACGCGCTTTTCAAGCGTCTCCATCGCTTCCTTCAGGGGCGATGGAAGCTTTCTATACACGCGCTCGCTGACAGCGTGGCGCAGCGTATCGGGCGCTATGGTGCCGCAGCCGGACAGCGCCTCCGGCGCTTCACCGAGGATGCGGGCTTTAAGCAGTATCTTGAGGTTCTGCGCGTCATAGCGCAAAAGAAAGCTGTCGGTCAGTTCGGGCGCGGGCGAAATGCGGCGCAGATAGGCGCAGGCGTTTTCCAGCGCGCGCACGCTGAGGGCGCTGACGCTGCCCTCCTGCCCCCCGCCGTAGCCCAGATCGCTGAGCTGGCGGCGCGCCTCTTCATAGCCGGAGGCGGCAATCAGCCTCTCCAGTTCCTGCCTGCCCAGCGGTTTTCTCGAAGGGGCACGCACACAGCCAATGGCGTAGGCAATGCTCGGTTGCGGCATGAGCGCCTCCTTTACAGTGCTTGGTCTTCAAACAGAAGGGCGGCGACTTTCTGCTCCAGCCCTTCGCGCCCGGCTTCCACCAGAGCGTCCACGGTGCAGTAGGTACTGCTGCTCGCGCTTTGCAGCACCAGCCCGCAGCAGCCCTTCGCGCGGCTGCCCGCGTCCTTCAGGCCGCCTTTTTTGCCCGATGCTTCGAGGCTGCGGTTGGCCTTTTCAATAAACGCGGGGGTATAGAAGCCGCCGTTGATGTCGCCCGCCAGCAGCCTCTCGTCGCCGGAGGCGTTTTGCGCGACTAAATCGAGCATCAGCCGCTCCATCTCGGCGTCCGGCAGCGCGCGCAGGCTGATGAGCGCCTTGTCGAAGGCCTCGTCCATGAGCTTACGGCGCGCGGCCAGCGCGTACTTGCGGTCTTCCAGCTCGCGCAGCCTGCGGGCGCGCTCCCTGGACGCGGCGGCTTCCGCGGCCGCGTCAGACAGGGCGCGCTCCTTTGCGGCAGCGGCCTTTTCCTGCGAGTCCTTCTCGATGCTGAGGGCGCGCTCCCCGGCGGCAGCCTCGGCCTTTTGCGCGGCCTGCCGCGCCTCCTCCAGTATCAGCGAGAGGATGGGCTGCGTATCCATCGGCGTCCCCCTTACAGCCTGATGGCGTTGACCATCAGGAAGGAGGCCAGCAGCGCCAGAACCGCGTAGGTCTCCACCATAACGGTCATGGTGATCGCCTTACCGGACATATCGGGGTGCTGGCCGACCATCAGCATGCCGGCGGCAGCCACCTTGCCCTGATGCGTGGCGGAAAGCAGGCCCACCACCGCGACGGGCAGCACGGCGCCGATGTACATCAGGCCCTGCGAAAGGCCGATGTCGGCCATGTTGCCGCCGAGCGCGCCGGTGTTGACCAGAATGATGACGGCGATCAGGAAGCCGTAGATGCCCTGCGTGCCGGGCAGAATCTGCAGCACCATGAGCTTGGAGTTGACTTCAGGCGTCTCGCTCGACACGCCGGCAGAAGTCTGGCCCGCCAGGCCCACGCCCTTGGCAGAGCCCCAACCGGCCAGGATAACAGAAATGGCCGCCGCGATAAAGGTGAGAAACTGGCCCAGGGAAAGAGTGCTCATGTCCATAAAGATACCTAACCTCCACAGATTGTTGTTTGTTTATGCTTACGAAGCGTCTGTGACGCGAACGTGCCTCGGGGAGAAGCTGAGGGGCCGGAAGGGCTTGCCGCCCTCCTGATAGAACTTGCCGAAAAACTCGATGTACTGCAGGCGGCAGGCGTGCACATAGGCGCCCAGAATGTTGATGGCCGCGTTGAACAGGTGCGCGCCCACGAAGACCACGGCGCCGATCAAAAGGCCCAGAATGCCGCCGCCCGTCAGCATGCCCACCAGACGGTTGATGACCATGCCGATGACGCCGGTGGCAAGACCCATGCCGAACAGGCGCATGTAGCTGAGCAGGTCTGAAATCCAGCCCGTGACGCCGTAGAGCGCGCCCAGGCCCGAAATCACGCGCTTGATGGGGTTGTTCGTCTTGCTGCGCCCGGCGGTCAGCACGATGATGACGGCGCCCGAGATGGCCATCCATTTGCCGATGCCGCTCGCCGCAGGCACCGCCAGCAGGCCGAGGCCGATGATCAGCAGCATCCAGCTGAACTGGTCAAACAGCGCGTCCAGCGGCTTATGGTCGCGGATATTCACATAAGCGCCCATGCCGAGGCCGGCGAACAGATGCAGCGCGCCAAGGCCGATGCACAGCGCCATGACGGGCATTGAGTTGTTGACCGCGTCAAACAGGCCAAGCTGCGGCAGCGCCGCGAAGCCGAACCAGGTGTTGTACAGCGCGCCCCAGAAAATGGTGGCAAGGCCGCCGCCAAACAGCACCAGCATCAGCTTTTTGAGACCCGCTCCCGGCTGCATGATTTTGATGAGAATCGGGATGATGAGCGCCATCATCAGGCCGTAACCCGCGTCCGACACCATCATGCCGAAGAAGCAGGCGAAAAAGGGCATCATCAGGGCGGTGGGGTCGACGCCCGCGGGATCGGGCAGGGCAAAGCCCGTGACCACCGACTCGTAGGGGGCGAAGACCGGCCTGTTGCCAAGCAGCACCGGCGGCTCCTCCCCTTCTTTGGGGTCTTCAAAAGCAAGCTGCGCCGAGGGAAACCCGGCCTTGACCCGCCGCTCGAAGGCAGGCGCCAGTGATTTGGGGATCCAGCCCGAAAAGAGGCTCGCGCTCCTCGTGGTCGCGGCCAGCTCGCCCGCGTCCTGCCTTGTTTTTCCCGCGGCCAGCGCCTCATAGCACAGCCGCAGCTGCGGCAGCTTCGCGCCGAGGGCCTGCATCTTGGATTCTATCTCTTTTTCTTCCTGCGCCGCCTGCTCCAGCTGCCGCTGCAATGCTTCCTTCTGCCGGGCGGGCGTCCCCCCCTCCGAAGGCGCGGCCTGCTGAAAGCCGGAGGCGCGCAGCGCGGCAGCGAACTCATCGTTGACGCTGACATGCGCCCAGGCCACGATATACTGGGCGTCGCGCTGCAGCGAGAGCCGCCGGATGCCGACAGGGCGGCCCTGCCAGGCCTCCTCGAGCTTGGCAAGCTCCGAGGCCTTCAGGTAGCCCGTATGCAGCCGTGTGCTGCGGGTGGATGCCAGCTCTTCCGCCGGGATGTCCAGCGGAAGCCAGGGCGTCAGCTGATCCATCATCAGACGCAGGCGGGTCTGCCGCCCGCGCAGATCGCCCGACAGGCGCTCGAGGCGCTCCGCCTCGCCGACAGCCTCCAAGGCCTCGGGAAAGCTCTCTCCCGCCAGCTCCTGCGCGCTGACGGCGGGCAGGGGGCTGAGCATCGAGCGCTTCTCTGCATCATATTTGGACAGGCGGTTGAGCGCCCACTGCAGGCGGTTCAGCTCGTTCTGGCGGGCGTTATCCTGCTCGGCGGTCTGCTGAGCCTCCTCTGCGGCCGGCGTAAAATGCACGCAGCCGCAGCGCTGCGCCAGGCGCAGAAAGGCCTCCTGATCGCGCTTCATCAGCAGCACGCTGACGCGCTGCATGCTAACGATCGCCATGGATGACCTCGCTGACGATCAGCCGCGCCGCCTCATCGACGCGGGCGGCGGCCCTTGCCATGCGCGCGTCCGTCTCCGCGCGCCTTGCCTTTGATTCTTCTGAAAGCGCCGCTTGCGCCTCCTGCTGCGCCAAAGACAGCTTCTCTTTGTACAGCTCGCGTCCCTCGCCTGCGGCGGCCCGCTCGCGCTCTCTGGCGGCGGCTTCGGCAGCCTTGATGACCTCGGCCGCGCTGCGTCGCGCGTCTTCCACCAGCTGCTCCGCCGACTTCTCGGCCTCCAAAATGCTTTGCAACAGATCCAAGGCCATATCCTCACCTCATTTACTGATAAACCGCGGGCATTTTATCATACCGCGCGGGAAAAAGCAAAGAAATCCACTGAACAAAAAGGCCCTGAGAGCCCCTGATCAGGGGTTCAGGAGCGCCCTGCGTTCCTTTGGCAAATAGTGCATCAACAGCCTCGCCACCGTGCCCGTCAGGCCGCCCGTCAGGATGGCCACGGCCACCAGAATGGCCATGTAATAGACCAGCTGGCTGGTCTGCAGTACCAGCATGGCCACGCCCACCTGCGCCACGTTGTGCGCGACCGCCCCGGCCACGCCGGCGCCGAAGGGGCTGACACCCTTCACCAAATAAATGAGCACGATCATCACGATCAGGCTCAGCACGCCGCCTGCCAAGCTGTAAGGCAGGGCCATGAAGCCGCCGAACATGAAGGCGGACAGAAAAACCTTGACCAGCATCAGCTGTACCGAAATGGCGATGCCGAGCCAGTAGAGGCTGAGCAGCAGCACGGAGTTGGCCAGGCCGATCTTCATGCCCGGCACACCGCCGACGGGAATCAGCGATTCGATATAGCTGAGCACCATCATCACCGCCACGAACATGGCGGAAAGGGCCAGCCTGTTGGTTTTCGCTTTCAATGCTTTCTCCTTTTCACAAGGGGCAGCCGCGCAAGGAAGCGCAGGGCAAACAGCGCCAGCAGGCAGGCGCCGGCCGCGAGGCCCAGCACGGCATAGGGCCGCGCCGCGGCGGCCAGGGGCTTCTCACCGTAAAAGGCCATGGTCTCCCCGGCGTCCAGCACCTCCAGAAGCACCTCGTTGGGCAGGCACACGATCTGGTTGAACAGCGCGCGCAGGTCGCGGTTATCCAGCGACACATGGCTCTGGTGCACGCACAGCTGGTTATCGCAGGTGGAAAAGGCCATGCCGACCACGCCGTCCTGCACGGTGACGATGTTATGAAAGCCGCCTTCCCTTGCGATATCCACGGTAAAGTCGCCGTCCATCGGCAGGGGCTCGTACACGCGGTTATTCACCTGAATGCGCAGGTAGGCGCTGCCCGGCAGGCGCCTGGACTTTTCGCTCCACAGGTTTACCAGCTGTCTGGCCGTTTCCTCGCCCGGCCGCTGCAGCGCCACCGTGATGTCTTTGGCCGTCTGCTCCTTTGGGGCGGTCTTCGCGCTCAAAAGCCCTGAGCGGCTTAAAATCAGCAGCGCGAGGCACAGCCCCGCCGCGAACAGCACGATCGCAAGATCCCGTCTCTTCACTCGCTCTTCTCCCGCCTACTGCGAAATCACGCGGATAAAAAAGCCGTCGCTGGCAAACAGACGGGCCAGTCTGCTTGTCTCGATCAGCTTCTCAACGTCGCCCGTGGGCAGCACGGTCGCTGCCAGCGGCACCAGAAGCAGCAGCAGATAGACGAGGATGCCGCCGCGCAGCGCGCCGAACACGCCGCCCGCCAGCCAGTCAAGCTGCTTCAGGATGGGAAAATCCATTACATGGCGGATGAGGCTGATCAGGAAGGTCATCACGATGTAGGCCGCGGCGAAGACCAGCAGGTAGCTGATCACCTGCACCGCCGCCGTGATGATGGTGCCCGACACATAGGTATTGACGGTGGTCTGCCCGCCGCCGAAGGACTGGTTGAGCAGGTTCTGCTCAAGCACCCGGGCCAGGGGCTCGGGCAGGCTGACCGAGCGCAGGATGGTCTCGATGGTGCTGCGCCCGATGGAAATGACGGGCGAGGAGGCCAGATCAAAATCGCCCACGCGCACCACAGAGTCGGTATAGGTGGAAAGGATGCCCGTCACCGTCTCGTTGGTCATGAAAAAGGCCGCGAGCCTCGGGCCGAAGGCGAAGGCCGCGGCAATGGAGAGCAGCGCCGCCAGAAGGCTGGCCACCGTATGGATGAAGCCGTGGTAAAAGCCGTAGACCACGCTAATGCCGATGACGGCGAGGATGACGATATCGATGATATTCAAGCTTGACCTCCAGTTTCAGTCAGGGGAGGGTAACAGCCCAGACGGTATCGCCGCAGCTGACCAGCGCCACGCCGTTGGAAAGCAGGCCGATATAGCCGGTGATGGTATCGGGGATGGTGGACTGAAGCGCCGAGAAGCGCTGGCCGGACAGATCCGCCCGGTACAGCACGTCGCCCGAGAAGGCGAAGACGGTGTTGTTCCAGATGCCGGCGCCCACACAGGCATCCGGCAGGGTGTAGCGGCTGTCCTTCTTGGTGCCGGAGAGCACGCGCAGCTCGATGATGCTGCTGCCGCTGTCCGAGCTTTGCGACTCGGGCGCGAAGAGCATGGTGGCGTCGCCGCCGCCCGTTACGCTGTCGATCAGGCGCCAGCCGTAGACCAATTGCTTGGAGAAGGGGTCGAGCATGCCCCGGCTGTCGTAGACCTTGATATCGCGCGTGTTGATGACATAAAGCTTCTTGCCCGAGTACAGCACCTGATAGGTGATCTGCTCGCCCAGCTCCACCTCGCCCGTGTTCATCGCGCCCACGCGGTAGATGTTCATGACCGTGAGGGGCGAAACGCCCAGCACGTCCAGCGCCGTGGACCACAGGTAGTCGCCGTTCTCAAAAAAGCCGACATCCAGCAGCACCTTGCCCTCATAGGCCACCATTTCGCTGTCGACCGCCAGGCCGTTGGCATCCTTGATGACAAGGGAGGGGCTCAGCGTATCGCCCGTTACGGCGGCCACATACTTGCTGCCCGCCTTGGCGAACTGGATGACGTCGCCCAGCCGGTCGTTGTAGGTAACGCGGCCGTTGCGGTCAAGGATGTGCAGGCTGCCGCCCGCCCAGGCCGCGACCAGCCGGTCGGACACGCTGAAGCCCGCGCCCGGGCCCAGCACGTATTTCCACAGCTCGGTGCCGTTGCTGCTCAGGCAGAAGAGCGTGGTGCCGTCATAGTAAAGCAGCCTGTCGCCCATCGGCGTCACGTTCTGCGTGACCACGGGGCGCAGGCGCTTGGCGGAAAGCCGGCGGGAACCGCCGCCAAACCAGCCCGCCAGATAGGCGATGGCCAGCGCGGCAGCCAGTATCGCGGCGATGACGACCGCCAGGCGCGTCCTGTGCTGCCGGTCCCTCACAAAGCTCTCCATGCATCCTCCATACGGCAAAATACCACTTCGATATTATACGTTTCGCGCCTGCCCGCGTCAAACACAGGCGCATTCTTCTGATGCTGAAAAGGGGCCTCCGCCGAAGCGAAGGCCCCTGTTTAGTTCTCCTGATTATTCTCAGTCTTTGTCGTCATCCAGGTGCCTGTCGGCCCTGCGGCGGCGCGCGCCCGCGCTGCGCTGGCCCTGATCGGCGTTCCCCTGCGCGCTGCCCGTTTCGGGCGCGGCGGTGCTGCCGGAGGCAGACTGGCCGGGTTGAGACTGGGTCACAGGCTTATAGGCCGTCGTCCCGCCCTGCGCCGGGGTCTGGCCGGGTTGAGGCTGGGTCACAGGTTTGTAGGCCGTCGTACCCCCCTGCGCCGGGGTTTGGCCGGGTTGAGGCTGGGTTACGGGTTTATAGGCCGTCGTACCCCCCTGCGCCGGGGTCTGACCGGGCTGAGGCTGGGTCACGGGCTTGTAGGCCGTCGTACCCCCCTGCGCCGGGGTCTGGCCGGGCTGGGACTGGGTTACGGGCTTGTAGGCCGTCGTACCCCCCTGCGCCGGGGTCTGGCCGGGCTGGGGCGGAGTTACGGGCCTGTAGGCCGTCGTACCCCCCTGCGCCGGGGTCTGGCCGGGCTGAGGCTGGGTGATGGGCCGGTAGGCCGTGGTGCCCTGTGGCTGCGGGCCTCTGGGCGGCGCGTAAGGCTGCTGGCCGCTCTGGCCGGGCCTTGCCTGCGCGCCCTGCTGGGGCTGCACGCCGGGCCGTCCCGCCGTGGTGGTGGGGCTTGCGGCCTGTCTGGCCGCCTGCTGCCTGCGCTGCGCCGCGCGCTGAGCCGCGCGCCGCTGGTTTTCCTGATACAGCTTCCAGCCGTAGTACCCGCCGCCACCCAGCACGCCCAGCAGTCCGATGGCGATCCAGGTGCCGGCGCCGCCCGAAGACTTCTTGACAGGCACTTCGGTGCCCATGGGCTCGAAGGTCGTCAGGGGCTCGACGGTGGGCGACTCGTCCACCACAAAGCTTCCGCCTGTGCCGGTCGGCGCGGGCGACATGATGGCTTCCACCGGCGGCGTCGCCGTCGCGATGGGGTTAAAGGGCTCGTAGCTGGTCTGGATGTTGGGGTTCTGCCAGACGGTCTTGTTGTGATCCTCCACCGGGGTGATGGCGGTCGTACCGCCCGTTGTGCCCGTGCCGGAGGGCAGGTTGTTGCTGCTCTTGAACTCATTGCTCTTTAAGAACTGCTCCAGCTCGCCAATCTTCAGCACGTTGAGGTAGCGGCCCATCACATAGCCTTCGGTGCCGCTCTGGCTGATATGGTACCAGTCGCCGCCGTCCGAGGTTTTGACGGTGCCCAGCACCAGCGCGAAGTCGTTGCGGTTCATCATCTTGACCACGCTGGAGTTGGTGGTGGCCTCCTTGCGCAGGCGCACCTTGTCGGTGTTCACATAACCGTAGCTGCTCAGGCTCGAGGGGGTAACGGGTTCCGGGGTCACCCTGATGGGCGGCTCGGTGCGCCTGAGGCTGCTCAGATAGGTCTGCGTTTCCTGCGCGCTGAGCATGCGCAGCTGGTCGGCCCTGATGTAGCCGTACAGACCGCTGTAGGAGACCAGGTGCCAGGCCGTGCCCATCACATACTCCTGGCTGTTTACCATCACGATGGTATCCTTGTTCAGAATCTTGCTGATTTTGGCGATGGGGTCGGCGTATTCGCGCAGCATCACGTTATCGCCCAGCGTCACGGCGTAGCCCGTCATCTGGGGCGGCGCCTGCGTCACCACCGGGGCGGGCTCGGGCGTGGCGGTTTTGAGATACTGGTCGGCGTCGGTGGGGCTGATGCGCGTGACCGCGCTGTCCTGCACAAAGCCGGACTGGCGGGTGGCGCCGCCCGAGTAGACGTCCACATGGTGCCAGGCCTTGCCGTCCACATAGGTCTGGGCCAGCGCCTTAAGCAGGGTGCCCGCGGGCAGGTTGGCAAGGATGCTCTCATCCTGCATGTTCGCGCCCGTGCGCAGCGCCGTCTGGGCCGTGGTCAGCAGGTAGCCGAGGTAGGCTTCCGGCATGGCGGTCGGGGTAGCCGTCGGCGCCAGCGTCGGGGTGGGGGTCGGGGTATTTTCGGCCGCCGCGTCGGGCGTCGGGGTCACTGTGGGGGTCGGGGTCGGCGTATCCGCGGGCGCCGTGGTCGGCGTCGGGGTCGCGGTGGGCGCTTCGGTGGGTTCGGGCGTCGCCGTCTCCTTGGCGGGCGGCGGCGTAGGCAGGCCGGCGCTGATGCTGTCGCTCTTCGCCTGATCGTAGAGGGTGACATACTTCGCCATGATGAAGCCGGCCTTGCCGTTCACAATCGCCTCGTACCAGGCCTCGCCGGCGTCGTTGATCACCTGCGACTGCACCCACAGCTGGGTGCCCTGCTTCAGGCTGAGCAGGCTGTTGCCCGCCTTGGAAGGCTTATCGCGCAGATTCACCTGGGTGTCGTTGGTTTCGCCCCACAGGTTGACCACCGTGTTCTCATTGGGCAGCGGAGCGGCCGTCGGCTCTGTCTCAGTGGGCAGCGTGATGCCCAGCGCCTCTTCCACCTGCGCGGGGGTCATTTCCACGGTCACGCTCTTTTTGATGTAGGCGGCGGCGCCCTGATACTCAATCAGGTACCACTCCTCATTTTTCGCGCCGATAACCAGCGCGGCGGGTTGCAGCACATCCGCGGCCGCCACCTGGCCCAGAATATTCGAAGGCTCACCGGAGGTGATTTCGGGGGTGGAGCGCACGTTCATGCCGTCCTTGTGCGGGTGCACGTAGACGTTTTCAAGCGGCGTGCTCTGGTATTCCGGCGCGGGCGCCTCGCTGGGCGCGGCGGCCGTATAGATGAAGGTATATTCGGAAGGCGTGGCCGTGCCGTCCTGCGCGACCTCGATGTTCACGCTGGCTTCGCCCGTCAGGGTGTAGCCCTGCGGAATATCGTCGCGGGGCGTCAGGGTGTTGGTACCCGTCCGGGTCAGCACGCGCTGCTCGGTCTCCGCCACCTGCTGACCGTCCTGCGTCTGGTAATACAGGGTGACCTGCGCGGTCACAGGCTGGGGCTTTGAGGTAAACAGGAAGACGATCTCCGCCGGGTCGAGCACGCCCTCGGCGCTCACGGTCGCGGTCTTCTCGGCCACATCGTTGAGCTCGTACAGATCCTGATTGATCTGGCTGAGATCCACCTGCACGTGGGTTTCCTCTCCCTCCACGCACTTGGCCTGCGTCTCATAGAGCACATGGCCGGCCTCATCCTGATAGCTGACGCGGATAAACTCCACCCTCGGGGAAGGGGGCATGGTCTCCTGCGGCGTCTCGGTTTTCTGATAGGTAAAGGTAATGGAAGCGGGCTCGGCGCCGTTCACCGTCACCTGCACATATTGAGTGCTCTCGCCGATCAGCTGGTAGCCGTCGATTATCTCGGCCTCGATGGCGTTGGTGCCGTCCACCACGGTCTGCGTCCGCTCGCTGAGGGGGTTGCCCTGATCGTCCACGGCATACACGGTGATATCGACCGGCGGGGCGATGACGGGGGCCGGAATCTCGTAATAATAGCTGATGGAAGCAGGCTCTGCGCCCGCGCGGGTGATGGTGACCGTCTGCGGCACAGTCTGGCCCTCGGTCAGCACATAGCCTTCCCTGAGGTCCTGCGGCTCGGCGGGGATGGTCTGATCGCCTTCGGCGCTGAAGCGGTACTCGCGGGCAGTCGCCACCGGCTCGCCGTTGGCGTCCAGGTAATTCACCGTCACCGGCACATCGATGGCGGGCAGCTCGTAGATAAACTCGATCACATTCGGGTTCGCGCCCTCGCGGGTGATATTGACCGTCTGATTGTCGCTCTGGCCCTGCGCCAGCACATAGCCCACCTGCAGATCCTGCGGCTCGGCGTAGATGGTCTGATTGCCTTCCGCACTGAAGCGGTACTCGCGGGGAGAAGCCACCGGCTCGCGGTTGATATTGAGGTAGTTGACCGTCACCGGCACATCAATGGCCGGCAACTCGTAATAGAACTCGATCACGTTCGGGTTCGCGCCCTCGCGGGTAATCGTGACCGTCTGGTTGTCGCTCTGGCCCTGCGCCAAGACATAGCCCGCCTGCAAATCCTGCGGCTCGGCGTAGATGATCTGGTCGCCTTCGGCGCTGAAGCGGTACTCACGGGGAGAAGCCACCGGCTCGCGGTTCGCGTTCAGGTAGTTGACGGTCACCGCCGCGTCGATGG
>CAYZTQ010000042.1:15977-17571 GCA_964481445.1 uncultured Christensenella sp.
GCCACCGGCTCGCGGTTCGCGTTCAGGTAGTTGACGGTCACCGCCGCGTCGATGGCCGGCAGCTCGTAATAGAACTCGATCACGTTCGGGTTCGCTCCCTCGCGGGTGACGCTGACCGTCTGATTGTCGCTCTGTCCCTGCGCCAAGACATAGCCCGCCTGCAGATCCTGCGGCTCCGCGTAAATGGTCTGCTGGCCCTCCATATCAAAGCGGTACTCACGGGGACTGGCCACCGGCTCACGGTTGGTATTGAGGTAGTTGACGGTCACCGCCGCGTCGATAGCGGGCAGCTCGTAGATAAACTCAATCACGTTCGGGTCGGCGCCCGCGGCTGAAACCTGCACGGTCTGGTTATCGCTCTGGCCCTGCGCCAGCACATAGCCCGCCTGCAGGTCATAGGGCTCGGCATAGATGGTCTGCGCGCCCTCGGCGTTGAAGCGGTACTCGCGGGGGCTGGCCACCGGCTCACGGTTGGTATTGAGGTAGTTGACGGTCACCGCCGCGTCGATGGCTTTGCTGTAGCGGAACTCGACCACGGAGGGGTTCGCGCCGTTTAGATCCACGACCACGGTGCGGGGCTCCACATCCAGCGGGGTATAGCCCTCGGGCAGCACCATCAGCTCGGGATACACCACGTTTTCGCCCGGGTTCAGGGTCTTGGTCTGCGAAGGGGCGATCTCCTGCCCGTTCTGATCAAGATAGCGCACGGTGATGTCGGCCGGCTGCGCCTGGGGCTGCGGGGCATCGTACACAAACTGCACGGCAGCGGGGTTCGCGCCGTTTGCATCCACATACACCTGCTGCTGGGCGGGATAATCGGGCGCCAGCGTGTAGCCCTCGGGCAGATCCGCCGGCTCGGGGCTGACGGTGTATTCGCCCGCCGCGTCAAAGTGCCGGCTGGTCTGGCTGGCGACCGGCTGCATGTTCCTGTCCACATAGCTGACCGTGACCGTCGCGTCGATGACGGGCGGCTGCGGGGCCTCGGGCGTCGGGGTCTGGGCAGAGATGAACAGCATGTAGCTGGCAATCGCGGCGCCCTGCGCGTCAAAGGCGTCGATGCGCAGCGCCGTCTCCATGGCCGGGCTCAGGCCCGCGTCCATCCACGGCAGCTGCGACAGAGGCAGATTGTTCTGGATGGAAAAGCCGCCCGGATACTGCGAAAAATTGTCCGCAATGCCAAGCGTCGCGTCCTTCGCCACCGCCTGAGCATCCGCGTACAGCCAATAGCTGCCCGGAAACTCGGGGTAGGCGACAGGCACGGCCGCGCTCTGCATGGGGGTGCCGTCATCGGCCTGCCAGCTGAGGACGAAATCCACCGGATTGATCGGCGCCTCCGCCAGCGTGGCCAGCGGCGCCAGGCACAGAAGCAGCGCCAGCGCGAAGGCCGCCAATCGGCTGTAAATGCTTATCCCTTTGGCATTTTTCATGTACAATGCCTCCTTTGAACCGTAGTGAAGCTCCAATTCATTAAGATTTTATTACGAAATTGTGTAATTGTCAATAAAATCCGTCCGGTCAAGCCCTGCGGCCCGGAGCGGCTTCCGCCTGCCGAAACGCCGGGCACAGGGGGATTTTACCCTGCGAACGCCTGTAA
>CAYZTQ010000043.1:0-15791 GCA_964481445.1 uncultured Christensenella sp.
GGCCGAAATAAATCTGCTCGCCGTCCGGCGTCGGTTTTTCCTTGAAATGCACAAACAGATAGGCGTCCATCGTGTTCTTCCTTTCCGGTGTTGCTTGGATCAAATCGAATGAACCAGCCTTTTAACGTGCCGGTTCATTTTAACATGTTTTACCGCTGACAGCGGGTTTTTATTCAAGCTTATAAACCGCCGCTTCTTTTTTATCCCTTCACGCTGCCCATCACAAGGCCGGTCGTGAAGTATTTCTGCAGGAAGGGATAGACGATCAGCGTGGGGATCAGCGCGAGGAAAAGCTGGGCGGCGCGGCCCGTCTGCTCGTTCATGCGGGAAAGCAGCGTATAGTAGTCGGAGCCGGACTGGCGCAGCATGTCGTTAAAGTTGGTCAGCAGGGTCTGCAGGTAGGTCTGCAGCGGGTAGTTGCGCGGGTTGTGCATGAACAGCGCCCCGGTAAACCAGTCGTTCCAGTGATAGACAAAGGCAAACAGGCCGACCGTGGCCAGCGCGGGCTTGAGCACCGGCAGGATGATGCTGAACAGAATCCTGAACTGCCCCGCCCCGTCGATCATGGCCGCCTCCTCCAGCTCCTGCGGCAGGCCGCGCATGAAGTTCATCAGGATGACCATGTTGTACACGGGCACGGAGGCCGGTAGCACCAGCGACCAGATGCTGTTCATCATGCCCAGGCGGTTGACCAGTATGTAGTAGGGGATCAGGCCGCCGCCGAACAGCATGGTGATGACATAGAACACCATGTAGAAATTGCGCATACTGAAGCGCGCCCTGCTTTTGGCAAGCGGATAGGCGGTCATCACCATCATCGACACATTGATGGAGACGCCCAGCAGACAGCGCAGTGTGGAAACCTGCAGCGCGCGCATGAACTTGCCGTTTTGCATGGCGAACTCGTAGGCCATGGTGGTAAACTCCTTCGGCCAGAAATACACCTTGCCGGTGGACACCATGGCGGGCGAGCTGAAGGAAACCGCCAGCGTGTTGAGCAGCGGCAGAAAACAGGTGAGGCAGACGAGGGTGATAAAAGTATAGTTGAATACGCGGAATATCCTGACGCCCCTTGTTTCAAACTTCATGACAGCCACACCTCCTCAGAACACGCGGTAATTCGCGACTTTATAGGCAGTGTACAAAGAAAGTGAAATCAAGGTACACGAAACGACGCTCTTAAACAGGCCCACGGCGGTGCCGATGGCGTACTTGCCGTTTTGCAGGCCGAGGCGGTACACGAAGGTATCGACGATATCGCCCGTGGGGTAGACGGCCGGCGAGTACAGGTTGTAGATCTGGTCAAAGCCGCCGTTCAATATGGTGCCGAGGCCCAGCACCGTCATCAGGATGATAATGGGGTACAGCATCGGCAGCGTGACGTGCCGCGTCTGCTTCCAGCGGTTCGCCCCATCGACGATGGCCGCCTCATACAGCTCCGGGTCGATGGAGGTAATGGAGGCCAGATAGACCACCGTGCCGAAGCCGAAGGTTTTCCACACGTCCGTCACGATCATCGTCCAGGGGAAGACGGAGCGCTTGGAGATAAAGTTGACGGGCTTGAAGCCGATGGCCTTGAGGGCGATGTTGATCATGCCGTCAGACGCCAAGAGGTTCAATAGAATGCCCGCCATGATGACCCAGGAGATAAAATTGGGGATATAGACGATGGTCTGAAACAGGCGCTTGGCCTTGACCGAGCGCAGCTCGTTGAGCAGCAGCGCGAACACCACCGAGGACAGCGTCTGCAACACAATCTTGAAAAACGAAATATAAAAGGTATTGTATATGGATCTGACAAACTGCGGCGTTGAAAAAACAAGCCTGAAATTCTCCAGCCCCACCCACGGCGAGCCGACGAAGCCGAGGCCCGGGTTAAAATCCTGAAAGGCCATGATGATGCCGTAGATCGGCATGTAGGAAAAAATGAAGGTGAGGATCACGCCCGGAAGGAGCAGCAGGTGAAATGGCCATTCCTTCTTGAATTTTCTGATCATATTCGCTCCTCCTGTGAAGACGGGATTCAGCGGCACCGGGGCCGCCGCTGAATCCCGTGGATATTGGCCGCTTACAGCGTCTTACTTGGCGCCGTAGGTCGCGTTGATGGCGTCCTCCATGATCTGGCCGCCCTGGGCGTACCAGTTGGCAAGCACCTCGTCATAGTAATCCACAGGCTGCACGCCCATGATGATTTCCATGACGCCGTTGAGCAGGATGTCGATGGTGTTGACCGTCTTGTCAAACTCCTCAGGCGGCGGACCCCAGGCGTCCGTCTTCATTAAGAAGCCGTTGTCGATCAGCTTCTTGGAGTTGTAGTAGGCGCAGCCGTCAAAGCCCTGCTGCAGGTAGGCGCCGAGGCCGCCGCTGTTCTTGTCGTTGATCCAGCTGATGGAATCGCCGTACTTCTTCTTCATGCCGGCGGTGAACAGATCCTTGGTGTCGCCGCTCTTGAGCGCCGCCAGCACATGCTCAAACTGAATCATGTCGGCCATCGGGTCGATGATTTCGACCGAGCCGGGCACATGCTCGCGCTGACCGTCGGTATAGCCCTTGAACTCTTCTTCCGTCAGCTTGGTGTTGGCGTCAAACATGATGTAGTCGGTGAAGCTCAGCAGCTTCATGACCGCCGCGGGGTTGGTGCAGGTCTTGCTGACAACGATGATGTCGTTGTTGGGGAAGCCGATCTGCCCCAGCACCTGCGAACCGTCCACCGTCGGGAAGGGGAAGGGGATGAAGTAGGCGTCGTTGCCCTGCGCGGCGACCAGGTTGGGGCCGACGTGCCAGCCCTGCCACTGGAAGTGGGGCTGCGTGCCGACCTTGCCGTTGACGATATCCTGAATCATCTTATTGGTATCGAAGTTGGCGAAGTCGGGGCTGAGGATGCCCTCTTCATACCACTTGGCCCAGTAGGTCAGCGCGGTCTTGAACTCCTTATGCGCGATGCCCGCCTTGATGCGGCCCGTATCATCCTTGTACCAGAAGTACTGGGCATTGGGGTTGGAGGGGTCGCCGAGGTAGACGCCGAACATGGGGCCCGTCATGAACAGGTTCTGCAGGCGGTTCTCGATGGCCAGGCCATAGCCGCCGTGCTCTTCCATGAACTTGCGCACGAGGTTCTCATAATCCTCAATCGTTTTCAACTCGGGCGAGCCGGCCGCCTCGTACCAGTCCTTGCGAACCCACAGGTCCTTGGGCTGGTCGATAATGCCGTAGTAATAGGCAGGGATGCCATAGATGCGACCGTTCTCCGTGGTCAGCTTGATGGTATCCGGGTCGGTCTTCTCGTAGTCGCGGATGCGCTGGGAAGTATTATTGTTATAGTAATCGGTAATGTCCATCAGGAGGCCCGCCTGCATCAGCTGACGGTACTGTACATAGTTGCACTTGAACACGTCAGGCAGGTTGCCGGAGGCGATGGTCATGTTCAGCTTGGTGGTGTACTGGGTATTGCCCTCGTCCACCCAGTCATAGGTGACGGCAATGCCGAGCTTCTCAAGCCAGGCGCGGGTCCAGGGGTTGTTGCTGTAGGTGTCGCCGTTGTCGTACACCACGTCCATCCCCTGCCCCTTGACCGTGGTGATGTTGACCACCGTCGGATAGGGCGTCATCCAGTCGCCCTCGGGGATGGGCTGCGGGTCGCGGGTACCCACAGTCTGCTCCGCCAGCGCGGACGTCAGTGACAGGATCATCATGACGACCAGGAGCACCGAGGCCAGTTTCCTAAGCACCAGTTTCATAGTTTCCCTCCTTGGTATTATTAAGTTATCACTGCGATAACTTGGGTTCGATCAGGGGTTTTTCTCAATATTTTCTTTCGCAGCGGCGCCTGCCATGGCGCGCGATTTCTCTTTTTCCCGGCTCATCTCGTCAACGCTCTTCACTTGAAGGCGCGCCGCGCCCTTGTAGCCCTCTTTGGTGGGGATCAGATTGCCCCCCGCGAAGCGCTGCTTCGCCTCGGCGATAGCCTGTTTGTACTGGGGCAGCCACTGCTCCTGCGCGATCAGCATCTCGTCCACCATCTGCCAGACCTCGGGCGGGTTGCACACGGCCCCGGTCAGCGGGTCAAGCAGCGCCGCCTGCTTGAGCAGGTTCGCGTCGCCCGTCACGGCGGCCCTCACGGCCAGGCGCTGCACGCTGACCGACTGGGCGCAGATGGCGGCGCAGCCCAGCGGCAGGTCACCCACGGAAGGGATCTGCACGCCGTTATAGTTGACATAGCCCGGCACTTCGACCACGCAGTCCTCCGGCAGGTTGGTGATGGCGCCGTGGTTGACCACGTTGAAATGCCCGCGGTAGGTTCTGCCTGTCTCCAGCCCCTCGATGATGTAGGAGCCGTGCTCGGTGCCGCGATCCCTGCCGTCGTAGGATTTGGGGGGCTCCTTCAGCCAGTTGGGGAAGTCGACCTCAAACCAGTTGCGGCCTTCGGTGCAGACGCGCAGGTAGCCGGCCGTCTCGCCGTTGATCCAGCTGATCCACGAATCCTGCTTGACGTCAATCCACTTTTTCAGCTCGTCCGGGCGCTTTCTGTACCAGGCCAGGTACTCGCTCAGGTGGCCGTTTGACTCGGTAGAGTAGTAGCCGAACCGGCGCAGGATATCGATGCGCACCTTCTCGGTGCGGGACAGGTACTCGTCCTTCTCAAAAGCGGGCAGAATCTTATCCAGCAGGCTCTCGCCCTTATGCTTGACGGAAATGTACCAGGTCTGGTGGTTCAGCCCGGCGCAGATGATATCGACCTCTTCTTTTTTATAGCCCAGCGCTTTGGCGATCTGCTCGTGCCCGTGCTGCACGCCGTGGCACAGGCCTATGGTGTTGACGCCGCCGTACTCGTTGCAGGCCCAGGTAACCATGGCGTTGGGGTTGGAGTAGTTGAGGTGCAGCACGCCCGGCTCGCACACCTCGCGCATGTCTTTGCAAAAATCGAGCATGGCCGCGATGACGCGCTGGCCGTACATGATGCCGCCCATGCACAGCGTATCGCCCACGCACTGATCCACGCCGTATTTGAGCGGGATGTTCACATCCATCTCAAAGGCCTCCAGCCCGCCGATGCGCACGCTGTTGATCACGTAGCGCGCCCCCTTCAGGGCCTCGCGGCGGTCGGTGGTGGCGAAGATTTTGATGTTCAGCCCGTTCATATCGATATCGCGCTGGCACAGCTGCGTCACCATATCCAGATTATGCTGATTGATATCGGTGAAAGCCACCTCGATGTCGCGGAACTCGGGCACCGACAGGATATCCGTCAGCAGGGCGCGCGTGAAGCCGAGGCTGCCCGCCCCGATAAAGGTAACTTTAAAAGACATACAACCCACCCTCCGTTCATTTGCCTGTACGTTCAAGAACAGCCTCCTCACATGGAAACCGAGGCCCTATGGCGATATGCGGGGAGTCCGGCAGGCCGGAACCCCGTCATGCGCTTTTCAATATGTCTATTTTATTATAAATTTCGGACAAATACAGCATGTAAAAAGCAAATCGTGAAAATTTTCATTCCATCCAGGAATTAACGCGGGAAATCTTCACTCTCCAAACTGCCCGCGAACAGCTTTCTGTATTGTCTGGGTGTGCAGCCGTGGATGTTTTTGAATACTTTGGTGAAATAATTGTAGTCGGGTATGCCGACCTGCGCCGCCACCCCGCTGATCAAGAGGTCCGTGCTTTCAAGCAGCGTCTTCGCCTTGTCGATGCGCTGCCTGCTGACATAGCTCTGCAGGCTCATGGCGTAGCAGTCGCGTGCCAGCCTGTTCAGCTTGGAACGGCTGATATGCAGCGCCTCCGAGATGGCATCGGTGGACAGATTATCCTCCAGATGGTCGCCGATGTATTGGGAGACACGGTAGGCGAGGCCGCCCTCATTGACGGAGGCGGCCTTGGTCATCCACACATGGGCGGTGCAGGCCTGCAGGATTTCGAAGGCGGCGTCGAGCACCGGCGGCTCAATCTCCCTGTGCTTGTTGTACGCCTCGATGATGACGGAGGTTGGCACACCATACTTTCTGCAGTTCTCAATGACCAGCGGCAGGGTCTCCTCCCGCTGGCCGTAGGGAATCAGCTGCCCCGAAATGATGTAGCCGACGATGAGGTTCTGATCGGACAGGATGGGCACGGCGAATTCCTCCAGCCCGATGTGGCAGCGGTACTGCTGGCCTTTGCCCGTCTGCCTGCAGCGCCTGCAGGCCGCCAGATCGCAGCGGGCGCACTCCTGCTCGAAGGCGGGGATCTTTCTGAGCATCGCGCAAAGGGGCGACCTGACCATATTCTGGCTCCAGGCGATGGCTCTTCCCCTCTCGTCAAACACGGCGGAGTGAATGCCCGACACCAGAAAGAAGCTGTCGATGGTGCGCTGTACCTTGTCGCGGTCAAAGAATGATAGCACTGAACCCTCCGGGAAAGCAGAATCGATTGGGCAATCAGCCCTTATGATGTTCTGCGCGAATCTTACCAAAAAAGCCCCTGCGAGGCAAGAAACGACTGCCCCGCGGCGCGCAGGCGCACGGGGCAGTCAAAAGAGCAGCATATTACTCTGTCTTCCTGGTCTTCTCGGAGGAGGCCACCACCAGCCGCTGGATGATGATGAACAGCAGCAGCAGCAGGCCGGTGAAGATCTTGGCCCACCACGAGTTCATGGTACCGTTGAAGGTGATGATGGCCGGGATGGTCGCCTTCAGCAGCACGCCCAGCAGTGTGCCCTGCATGTAGCCCACGCCGCCCGACAGCATGATGCCGCCGATGACGCAGCAGGAGATGACATCCAGTTCCGAGCCCTGCAGCGCGAGGTTCCAGCCGGATTTGACATACAGCGCGTAGGCAATGCCCGCCAGCGCCGAGCACAGGCCGTTGAAGCCGTAGACCAGCACTTTGGTGCGGGCGACCGGCAGGCCCATCAGGCGGGCCGACTGCTCGTTGCCGCCGATGGCATAGACATTGCGGCCGAAGCGCGTTTTCTGCAGAATGACCGCGCCGATGATAATCATGGCCACAAACACGATGGTATTGAGATCGATGCTGGCGACAGGCTTGATCTTGACCCATTCTCCGGCCTCGTTGGGCCATCTGAGGTAGAGCTTGAAGCCCGCAAGCGCGTCAATCAGCTCGTTCTTAATGGAGATGGATTCGCGGCTGATCAGCGAGGTGACGCCCCTTGCGAAGAACATGCCCGTCAGCGTGGTGATGAAGGGCGGCACGTTCAGGTACTGGATGCAGGCCCCCATCAAAAGCCCCAGGCTCGTGCCCACCAGCAGCGAGACGCCGATGCAGACGACCGGGGAGACACCCATCACGGTGGTGCCGTAGGCGATGATCATGCCGGTCAGCGAGGCGACAGAGGCCACCGACAGGTCGATGCCGCCCGTGATCAGGACCAGCGTCATGCCGACCGCGGAGATGCCGATATAAGCGTTGTCGCTGAACAGCAGCACAAAGGTGCGAAGGCTGGTAAAGCCCTTTCCCCCATAGAGCAGGGCCCCGAAGAGGTACAGCAGGGCAAAGATGCCCAGCGTGGCGTAGACCATCAGATAGTTGGGTTTGAACAAGCGGAACGCCAGAGCGCCCTTCCTTGAGCTTTTCATGCTTTGATCAGGCACGCAGCTCGCCTCCCTTCAGCCGGCTTTGCCTGCCGCGGCGGCGCGCCATCGCGCGGCGCACAGGCTCGGACTGCAATATGATAACGCAGGCGATGATCAGCGCCTTGAAGGCCATGATGGCCTCGGAGACCACGCCGAAATAGAGCACCAGTGTGGTGATGGTGCGGATGATCAGCGATCCGACCACCGTGCCCGTCAGGCTGAACTTGCCGCCAGTCATGCTGGTCCCGCCGATGACGACGGCCAGAATGGCGTCCATCTCGTAGCCGAGGCCCGCGTTGTTGGAATCGCAGGAGGTGATGCGCGCGGAATAGATCAGCCCCGCGATGCCGGAAAGAAAGCCCGTGATGATATAGGCGATCATGATGATGACGTCCGACCGCAGGCCCGAGACGCGGCTGGCGCTGGGGTTGATGCCGACCGACTCGACAAACATACCAAAGGAAGTGCGCCGCACAAAGATCAGCATGGCAACCACCACCGCCAGGCTGACCACGATGGGGAAGGGCAGCCCCAGAACGCTGCCGCTGCCGATGAACTTAAAGGGCGAATACTGGGTGGTAAACTGCTTGCCGTTGGTGATGATCTGCGCCACGCCGCGCCCGGCCACCATCAGAATCAGGGTGGCGATGATGGGCTGTATCTTCAGCTTGGCGATCAGCGTGCCGTTGAAAAGGCCCATGGCCGTGCAGGCCAGAAGCGGCACCACCAGCACATAGACAAAGGGATAGATGGTGTAGTCGCCGGGGGTGGGGTATTCCAGCACATCCCACCTCAGGAATTTGAGCGCCGTGGCCCCCGCCACCGCGACCAGCGCGCCCACCGAAATATCGGTGCCGCCCAGCGCGATGACCAGCGTCATGCCCATGGCGATGATGGTGATTTCAGCGGAGCGGTTCAGGATGTCAATCGGGGTGCCGAAAAGCACCTTTGAGCCGTCCGCCAGCGTCATCAGCCGGATGCTCAGAAAATCCGGCCGCATGATAAAGCCGGCCAGCAAAATCAGCAGCTCGGCCACCACCGCCCATAGGAGCTTCGAGCGCAGCAGGGTCTCCCGGTTCAGTTTCGCTTTCATACGGCCTCCTCCCTGCCCGCTTCCTCATCGGCGATGATGGAAAGGATGCTGGCCTGCCCGCAGCCCTCGCCCTCCAGCTCCGCCGCCTTCTGCAGGTCGCGCATCACGATGATGCGGTTGGAGCAGCGGATGATCTCATCCAGCTCGGAGCTGATAAAGATGATGCTCATGCCCTGCCGGCACATCTCCAGCATCAGGCGCTGGATCTCAGCCTTGGCGCCGACGTCGATGCCGCGCGTGGGCTCGTCCAGAATCAGCAGATCGGGCTGGGTCGCCATCCAGCGGGCCAGAATCACCTTCTGCTGATTGCCGCCCGACAACTCGCCCACCTTCTTCTCGGCGTCCGGCGTCGCGATGGCCAGCAGCCTGATGTATTTGTCCGCCAGCTCCTGCTGCTCGGCCATGGACATGGGCTTCATAAAGCCGCGGGTGGCCTGCACGGCCAGCGCGATGTTCTCGCGGATGGAAAGATCGGCCACGATGCCGTCGCGCTTTCTATCCTCCGGGCAGAAGGCCATCTTGCTCCTGATGCTGTCAAGCGGCAGCCTGGCGGCGACCGGCTCATCCTTCATTTTGATGCTGCCTCTGGCCGGCCGCTGCACGCAGAACAGCATCTCCGCCGTTTCGGTTCGGCCCGAACCCAGCAGTCCGGCGAAGCCGACCAGCTCGCCCTCCCTGACGCTCAGGGAGATATCCTCCACCTTGCCGGGTATGCCGATGCCGGAAGCCTCCAGCACGACGGGAGCGTCCTCTTTCTGCTCGGCCCGCTTCAGGTTGTAGATCACGTTCATATCCTTGCCGATCATGCTGGTGACAAGATCAAGCCTGCTGATTTTGCCGGCCTCCCACTCGCCGACCAGATGGCCGTTGCGCAGCACCGTGATGCGATCGGATACCTCAAAGACCTGATTGAGGAAGTGCGTGATAAAAATGATGCCGAGGCCCTGCTTTTTCAGCTCGCGCATCACGTCAAACAGTCGCCGCACCTCGTTGTCATCTAGCGAGGAGGTGGGCTCGTCCAGAATCAGCACCTTCGCGTTGATGTCGACCGCGCGGGCGATGGACACCATCTGCTGGATGGCAATGGAGTAGCCGGAAAGCGGCAGCGTCACATCGATGTCCATGCCCATGCGCCGCATCAGCCCCCGTGAGCGGGCGTTGATGGTTTTCCAATCGATCTGCCCGCGCCGCATGGGCTGGCGGCCGATAAAAATGTTCTCGGCGACCGTCAGGTTGGGGCAGAGGTTCACCTCCTGGTACACGGTGGAGATGCCGAGCCTCTGCGCCTCCTGCGTCGAAGCGGGGCGGATGCTCTGCCCGTCCAGCGCGATGTTGCCCGCGTCCATGCGGTGCACGCCGGTCAGGCACTTGATCAGCGTGGATTTGCCCGCCCCGTTTTCTCCGAGCAGGGCGTGTATCTCGCCGCGGCGCAGCGTAAAATCCACCCCGTCCAGCGCCTTCACGCCGGGAAACTCTATTTCTATCCCCGTCATTTTCAGCAAAACATCATTGCTCAAGCACATCACCCCTCACTATCGAAGGACGGATGAGGGAAAACCCTCATCCGTCCGGGCTTAGTCAGGCGCCGCGCGCCGAATAAGCCGTTTAAGACTTGCTTAGTAGAGACGCTCGCCGATCTTGTCAGCGGCCTTCTCGGAGACCTTGCCGTCCAGCGTGAAGACGATGCCACCTTCCGCATCGAAGCAGCTCTCTTCGGGGTGGATGAGCTCGCGGCCCAGATCCTCACCTGCGATCAGGCGCTTGAGGGCGTCAACCACGAAGGGGCCGTACAGCGGGGTGCACTCGATGGTGGCGTTCATTTCGCCTGCGATCACGGCATCAAACGCAGTCTTGGGGGAGTCGCAGCCGACGATGATGATGTCCTTGCCGGGCACCTTGCCGGCGGCCTTGATGGACTCGATCGCGCCCAGCGCCATGTCGTCGTTGTGGGCAAGCAGCACGTCGATCTTATCGTGGGCCTTCAGGAAGCTCTCCATAACGGCCTGGCCTTCCGCACGGGTGAAATTGCCGGTCTGGGACGCGATCACCTTGAGATTCGGGGCGTCCTTCAGGATCTCCATGATGCCTTCCTGGCGGCCGCTGGCGGCGTCAGCGCCGGTGGTGCCTTCCAGGATGACCACATTGAGTTCTTCGCCCGAGCGGCCGATCTTCTCAACATAGTTCTTGGTCCACAGGGCCATGCGGCGGCCCTCCTCGACAAAGTCTCCGCCGAAGGCGGCGGCGTACTGAATCTCATCCATGCAGTCGGGCATGCGGTCCAGCAGAATCAGCGGAATCTCAGCCTCGTTGACTTCCTTGAGCACCTCGTCCCAGCCGGTCGACACAACGCCGGTGAACAGGATGTAGTCGACATTCTGGCTGATAAAGTTGCGCAGGGCCTTCACCTGGTTTTCCTGCTTCTGCTGGGCGTCATCGTAGACGTAGTTCCAGCCTTCAGCCTCGATGGCCTTCTTGACGCTGTCCGTGTTGGCGGTTCTCCAGTCGGACTCCTGCCCGATCTGCGAGAAGGCGATGGTGACTTCCGCGCTGGCGACGCCGATCGCCATGCACAGAGCGAGTACCAATGTCAGCAATCTTTTCATGGTTTTTCCTCCGTTCCTAGTTACCGGTCTGTAGGCCGGCATTCTTGTTCTTTATGTTAAAGCGTTCACCAAAAAGAACAAGAGAGAGATTTCGGAAAGTTGCGACAAAATTTTACGAACCCTGCCCGCCCCGCGCGAAAGGTTGGATATTTTCGCGTGAAAGGAGGATATTTTACGATTCGGCTTCCTTGTGCCTGCTGCGGTAGTCGCGTGGGCTCAGGGCGTAGTTTTTTCTAAAGATATAGCTGAAATAGTGCGGGTCACGGTAGCCGACCATCTGGGCGATGTCGCCCGATCGCAGGGCGGTGGTCAGCAGCAGCTCGCGCGCCTTCTCCATGCGCAGTTTCGTCAGATACTCGATAAAAGTGGCGTTGGTTTCCTGCGCGAACACGGTGCAGAAATGGCTGACTGACAGGTGCACATGCTCCGCCGCGTCCGACAGCGTCAGGTTGGGGTCGGCGTACTGGCTATCGATATAGGCGCAGGCCTTGGCGATCACCTCGTGATAGCGCGAAACCGACTGGCGGTCGCGCAGGCTGAGCGCGCGGACAACGGCCTCCTTCGCCTTGTGGAACACCTCGTCATAGCTGGACAGCATGGCGCCCTCGCTGCTGACGCGGCGCGCCTCGGGCAGCTCCGCCTGCGGGTCAAGCCCCAGCTCCTGCACGATGCGCACGGCGGTCAGCATGCTTTCCACAAACAGGTAGTTGAGCATCATGACGGACTGTCCCTCCCCCGCCTGCGAGAAGTACGCTTTCAGAATATGATCGATATCGCCGATCGGGGCGAAGCGCAGCTGTTCATAAAGTCCAGCGTTTCCGGCCAGCGACATCACCTCGTCCACCTTGATCAGAAGCTCCGCGCTGTCCATGATGCGGGTATCTTCCATGAGGTAATTCGCGTTCATGGCCTGCAGCGTGCGCAGCGCCGCGAGATACGAATCGCCCAACTCGTACACATTGCCCACCGCCGTGCCAATGGCCACGCGCAGCGCCACCCCTGCCTCGTGCTTGAGCGTCTGCGCCAGCCAGAAAGCCCCCTCGTCCAGCGCTTCCGCCGTTTCTCCCATCATCAGCAGCAGAATCAGCCCTTCAAACTGGCAGGAAAGGCAGCGCAGGCCCTCCTGCCCCGCCGTCAGGCTGTCCGCAAGCAGCCGCAGGGGCAGCACCTGCTCCGGGCTCTGGCGCGCGGGCGTCAGAATCAGCACGCGGTAATGGCGGGCCAGCAGGGGCAGTTCCATCTCCCGCGCCCTGACAAACAGTTCTTCCTTCTCGTCTGCCGCAAGCTTCCCCCGGATGACCCGGGAAAGGAACTGGTCGCGCATCAGACCGCTGGATTGGTCCAGGCGGCTCCTGGCTTCCAGCATATCGCGGTCACGCTGGCGGTCTTCATCAATCAGCGCCGCCATGCGCCGCAGCGCGGCCTCCAGCTCCTGCGCGCTGACGGGCTTCAATAGATACTCCTTCACGCCGAGGGCCAGCGCCTCCTTGGCGTAGGTAAACTCATCGTAGCCGGTCAGGATGATGATTTTGACCCAGGGCAACTGGGCGCGGGCCCGTCGGCACAACTCCAGCCCGTCCATGAAGGGCATGCGGATATCCGTAATCAGAATGTCGGGCTTAATCTCCCGCAGCAGCGACAGGGCGATTTCTCCGTCCGGCGCCTCTCCGCAGAGCACAAAGTCCGAGCTTTCCCAGGGGAAAGAGCTGCGGATGCCCTCGCGCACCACCACCTCGTCGTCTGCCAGAAACACCTTGTACATGCTCAGCTCTCCCTCTCTCTTTGGGCGGCAGGCAGCCTGTCCGGCCCCAGCAGCGGCACGTCGAAGGAAATGCTGCTGCCCTTCCCCTGCTCGCTCTCGATTTCAAGCCCACGCGTCTGGCCGTAATAGAGCTTGATGCGCTGATCCACATTAAACAGGCCGAATCCAGAGTAATCAGCGCCCCGGTGGGCGCTCATCATGCGCCGCAGCTCTTCAAGACGCTCCGGCGGCATGCCGGCCCCGTTGTCGCGCACCAGCACATGCAGCCGCCCCGCCTCCTGCCAGGCCCGCACGGAAATCAACCCGCCGCCCCGCCGGTTGCGGATGCCGTGATAGATGGCGTTTTCCACCAGCGGCTGAATGGAAAGCTTGAGGATCATCTCGGTCTTGAGCCCGGGCTCAATGTCAATCTCATAATCGAGTATATCGCGGTAGCGTATCTTCTGGATGGTCAGGTAGCCGCGCAGGTGCTCTTCCTCCTGCGCGAGGGTGATCCAATCGTGGCCGTCCGACAGCGAGATGCGGTAAAAATCGGACAGCGCGCGGGTGATGGAGATCACCTCCTCGGTTCTTTTCGCCTCGGCCAGCCAGACGATGGCGTCCAGCGTGTTGTACAGAAAATGCGGCGTCACCTGCGCCTGCAGCACCCGCAGCTCGCTCTTTTTCAGGCTCTCCTGCTCCAGGCGGTTCTCCTCCATCAGATCAGAAAGGCGCCCAGCCATGGTATTGAGGCTGCCCGAGAGCTGCCGCAGCTCCTCCACATCCGGCTCGGGCGTGCGCTCGCTCAGGTGGCCGTCCGCGATTTTGCCGGCAAAGGCCTGCAGCTCGCGGATGGGCTCGGCCACTGCGCTTGAAAGCGAGCGCTGGGAGGATTTGACGAATATCATCGCAAAGGCGACCAGCGCGGCCTCCAGCGCCGTGGTCACGGCCAGCACAACGCGCATCTGCCGCCCCGCCCGCGTGGCTCCCTGTATCTCGGTAGACACCGCGTCGCGGAACATGTCCCCCATCAGCGCCGATACGTTGCGGATCTCCTCATGCACAAGGAAGTTGTCTTCCACCGGCGCGTCCTGCTTCATCTGGCTGCCCAGCCGGTCGATGTAGCTTTCCAGCGTGTTGCCCGTCCTTCTGGCGACCGTCAGCTCAAGGGTGCTGGCCCCGCCTTCCCCGATCAGGCTGTCCAGCGTATCGTTCACCGTGCGGATCATGCCGCTCTGCGGGCCTTGTTCAAAGGTGCCGCGACCGGCGACAATGTTGAACAGCTCGCCCGGCAGCTGATCGACCACGATGGCGGTCAGGTCGTTGATGCGCTCCGCGCGGCTGAGAAAATTGTAATACAGCTGCGAAAAGCCGATCATCATCACCATGGACACCACGGCGGGCACCACCATCAGGATCATGATGGTATGAAAGGCAAGGCTCAGCCTGCGGCTCAGCGAGCCGCGCAGCGGGATGCCCCAGACGGACCGGCCGCGCGCCGCCATCTCAGTAGCCCCTGGGTGGGATGCTCATCACATGGTCATCAAATTCCGTAAAGGCCGTCTCCTCGGAATAGATGAGCCTGGGCACTTCCTCGCCCGCCGCCAGCTTTTTCGTCAGCTCCATAATGATGTCGCCCAGCATGGGCGTGCATTCCACCACGCAGTTGATTTTGCCCTGCTTGAGCAGGTCGATGGCGCCCTGCTCGCCGTCCACGGTGATGATTACAATATCCTTTCCCGGTCTGAGGCCCGACTTTTCGATGGTTTCCACGGCGCCCAGCGTCATCGCGTCATTGTGCGAATACAATACGTCGATCTCGCGGGTATCCAGGATATCCTTCATGACTTCTTTGCCCAGCGAGCGCAGAAAATCGCCCGATTTGCTGTAGACGATCTCAAACCGCCCGTCCTTTTGGAGTACATCTCGGAAACCTTTGGCCCGGTCGCGCATGGGGGTCGAATCGAGGGTGCCCGAAATCTCCGCGATGCGGATGGGGCCGGGCACGCCCTCCATTTTGCGCAGCAGAAAGCCGGCCGCGCGCTCGCCCTCGGCATAAAAGTCAGAGCCAACGAAGCAGGCGATCAGGGAATCGTCCTCCACCCGAACGGAGCGGTCGGAGCAGATGACGGGAATGCCCGCCTCCTTCGCCTCGCGCAGCACATTGTCCCACCCATCCTCCACAATGGGAGAAAAGGCGATAACATCCACCTGATAGGCGATGAAGGAGCGCAGCGCCTTGATCTGGTTTTCCTGCTTCTGCTCGGCGTTCTTCTCCATCAGCTGGATGCCGGCGCGCTCCGCCGCCTTCTGCACCGAGCGCGAGTTGCCGATGCGCCAGCCGCTCTCGCTGCCCAGCTGTGCGAAGCCCAGAATGATGGGCTTCTGCTGGCCCCGCGAAGCGGCCTCGCGGCGCGAAGAGCTGCTCACAAACCAAAGCCCGGCAAAGGCCGCGGCCGCCAGCAGCAGGATGGGGATCAGCCACTTGATTCTGACCTTGGGGTTCATCACTATACAGTCCACGCTTTCCTTGTGGGTATGCCATATTATCGAATATGAAAGGGCCCTTGTCAAATATTCCTCCTGTGCTGGAATGTATGGTCATTTTTGGGGCGCATGTTTCTTCTGACCGTTTTTCGCAGAGGGCTTTACATGCCGGACGAAACAGCTATAATGGAAACCGAAAAATATAAACGGGTTTCCGGACGGACAAGGCACAGGAGAGACGGCAATGAACCTCAGACACAGGATCGCGGACGCCGCCATGGAAGCGTTCCGCGCGAGCG
>CAYZTQ010000044.1:0-15649 GCA_964481445.1 uncultured Christensenella sp.
AGGCTGTCACGAATGTGACAGCCTTTAAACTCAGTTTATATTCAAGATGATACCACGCCGATTACTTCACGGTGATCCTTCCCTGGGGCTCGGCGTACTGCTGGCCGACGGTGCCGCCCAGCACCTCGGCGATGTAGCGCACCAGCGCGTCCTCCAGCGCGACGCCGGTCTTGTAGCCGCTGGTCGCGTTGGGATAGCGGAAGGCGTAGTAGGTATCGCCGCCGGCGGCGGTGAAGTCGTTGGTCGCGATGGTGTAGATCTTTTCAAGGTCGAAGGCCTCGCCGCCCACGGACTCGATGGTGACGCGGCTGCCGGGCTTGGCGGGCTTGAAGTAGGTGGAATCGGGATACTGCTCACCCTGCTCGAAGGGCACGGCGGTATCGACGGTAAAGACGATGCCCGCTACCTGCGGGAAGGCGCCAATGGCCTTGGGGGTGCTGTGGGTGGCCGCTTCCAGGGCCTCCAGCAGCTCGGCGCCGGTCACCTCCAGCACGGAGACTTCGTTGCCGAAGGGGAACACGGTCTTCATATCCATCATGGTGATGTCTCCCGCCTCGATGGAGGCGCGGATGCCGCCGCCGTTGGTGAGAGCCGCGACGACCTGCTCGCCCATTGCCTGACGCGCCGCCCAGAGGATGGCGTCCGCCGCGAAGTCGCCCAGGTTGGTTTCCTGCGTGCGGTTGCCGGGGTCACGGTCGCCGTTGAGGCGCACCTCGGTCTTGGCAAAGGGGGTGGAAAGCTCGTCCTTCACCGCCTTATCGGCAGCGTTGACGAGGGCGTTGACTTCTTCATCCAGCCTGGCGACAAGCAGCGCGTTGTAGAGGGCGCCGTCCATCTCGATGGTGGTATTTTTGGCAAGGCTGTTAAACAGGCTGGCCTTGAGCTTCTCGCCGTCATACTCGACCACGCCGAGGTTCTTGCCATATTCGCCGGTGCTGACCAGCAGCGTGTCGCCGACCTGCTGGCCCTTGTCCAACTGGGTGTGGCTGTGGCCGTCGATCATCAGGTCGATGCCGGTCACCTTCTCCAGCACGTCGGTGGAACGGTTGGGCTCGCTTTCAGGGGCGACGCCGAGGTGCACCAGCGCGACGATCAGGTCGCAGCCGGCGGCCTTCAGCTCGTCCACCTGGGCCTGAGCGGCCTTGTACAGCTCTTCGCCCTGCAGGAACTCGACGCCGCGCACCTTGTCCGGGTGCGCCTTGGTGGAGGTTTCCGGGGTGGTCAGGCCAAACACGCCGACCTTGAGGCCGATGGAGGTCTCAAAGATGGTGTTGGCCTTGAAGGTGATTTCTTTGCCGACGGAGTTGAGGATGGTGGCCGACAGGATGGGGAACTTCGCGATGCCCTGCAGCTGCTTTAAATTGTCGCTGCCCCAGTCAAACTCGTGGTTGCCGGGGGTCATGGCGTCGTAGCCCGCCGCGTTCATAAACTCGATGGCGTTCTTGCCCATGCCGAGGTTGGTCAGCGGCGTGCCCTGAATGGGGTCGCCCGCGTCCAGCAGCAGCACGGCGTTGCCCTCTGCCTCCAGATCCTTCTTATACTGGGCGATGGCCGCGTAGCCCAGCACATTCCCCTTGGGGTCCGCCACGGCGCGGCCGTGCACGTCGTTGGTATGCAGAATATAGAGTTTGCCCTCGGGCGCTTTTTCCGCCATCGCGGGGGCCATCAGGCCCGCAAGCATCACCACAGAGAGCAACAGCGACAGGATCGTTCTCTTCTTCATGAAGGGTACCGCCTTTCTGTTTCTGTGCGCTATCATGCAATAGCTTTTTCTACTATCAGTATACCCCGATTCGGGGCATGCCGCCACCCCATCACACAGATTTTATCTCTGCCCGCGCCCGGTCGGAGGCTTGACGCGGCATGCCGCCCCGGGTACCATGCGCTTAGGGTAAAGGCGCTTATCATTTTATAAATGCCGATACAGAAGGAGGGACTGCATGAAAGCACGGGTCATCAGCGGGCTTGACAGGATCGAGGAGTTTGACGCCTTGCTGCGCCCCGCGCGCGTCGGGCTGATGACCAACCCGACCGGCGTGACCCACGGCCTGCAAAGCGGCATCGACCTGCTGCACAGCCGGTATCGTTTGAGCGCCCTTTTCGGCTGCGAGCACGGCGTGCGCGGCGACGCGCAGGCCGGCGATGCGGTGGACAGCAGCCGCGATGAAGAGACGGGCGTGACTATCTACAGCCTGTACGGCAAAACCAGCCGAATGACTGCGGAGATGCTTGACGCCTTTGACGTGCTCGTGTTCGACATGCAGGATGTGGGGGCGCGCTTTTATACTTATTTATATTCTCTGGCCTACGCGATGGAGGAATGCGCGAAGGCGGGCAAGACCCTGCTGGTGCTCGACCGCGTCAACCCCATCGGGGGTCTTAAGCGCGAGGGCACCATCCTCGATACGCGCCTGCGCTCCTTCGTGGGCGATTACGCGCTGCCCACGCGCACCGGCCTGACCATCGGCGAATACGCCCGCTATGTCAAAGACTATCTGAAGCTTGACCTTGATCTGCGCGTCGCCCCGCTGCTGGGCTGGCGGCGAAAAATGTATCTGGATGAGACCGATCTGCCCTGGGTGGCCCCCTCCCCCAACTGCCCGAGCCTCGCCTCGGCGCTGGTCTACCCCGGCGCCTGCGTCTTTGAGGGCGTCAATGTGTCGGAGGGGCGCGGCACCGCCCAGCCGTTTGAGCTGATTGGCGCGCCGTGGCTGCGCGCCGCGCCGCTTGAAAAAGAGATGAACGCCCTGCGCCTGCCCGGCCTTTATTTCAGGCGGTGCAGCTTCAGGCCCGTCTTCAGCAAGTATCAGGGGGAGGTGTGCCGGGGAGTGCAGCTGCACATCACCGACCGCGGCAGGGCGGAGGTCTGCCTTGCTGCTCTGAAGCTGCTGGAGACGATCATCCGCCTGCATCCCGGCAAAGTCGAATACCTCAGCCTGGACGAAGGAAAAAGCTACGCGCTGGACAGGCTTCTGGGCACGGATTCCTTCCGCCTCGGGCAGAGGACGGCGGATGAGTTGATGGCGGAGTCCGCCCCCGGCGTCGCCGCCTTCAGCGAAAAGGTGAAGCCTTTCCTGCTATATGAATAGGGGCAGGCAGCATGATGCAGATCACCATTCCCGGCTTTGACATCGCGCTGACCGCGGGCAGCGGTCAGTGCTTCCGCTTCAACCCTCTGGGCGAGGGCCGCTGGCGCGTGGTCGCCTTCAGCAGGAAGCTGGAGATCACGGAACTTGAAAACGGCAGCTTCCTCATGGATTGTGACCGGGAAAGCTGGCAGCGATACTGGCGCCCTTATTTTGACCTGGGGCGGGATTACGAGGCCGTAAAAGCCGCCATCCCCATGGAGGATGCCTTTCTGCGGCAGGCGGCAGCCTACGCGGGAGGCCTGCGCATCCTCAGACAGGAGCCTTTTGAGACGCTGATCAGCTTCATCATCAGCCAGCGCAAGAACCTGCCGGCCATCAAGGGCTGCGTGGAGGCGCTGTCGCGGCGCTTCGGCATGCAGATCAATGAAGGCATCCATGCCTTCCCCACCCCAGAGCAGCTGGCCGGCGCGGGCGAGGACGCGCTGCGCGCCTGCTCGCTGGGCTACCGCGCCCCATATGTGGCGAGAACCGCCGCCATGGTCGCTTCCGGCGAGATCGATCTTTCCGCAATCGGGGCACTCGACGATCAAAAATTGCAAACAGAGCTGCTGCGTTTTCCCGGCGTCGGCGTCAAGGTGGCGGACTGCGCGATGCTGTTCGGTTACGGCCGCGCCTCGGCCTTTCCCAAGGATGTGTGGATTCTGCGCGTCATGCAGCAGCATTACGGCGGAAAAAGCCCGCAGGAAAGGCTGGGAAAGCACGCCGGCATCCTGCAGCAGTACATGTTCTGCTACATCCGTTATTTATCTCACAAAAAATAGAATTGAATTATTTATGTTTTCATCTTGCAATTTCAGTTCTTTGGCCGTAAAATTAAAACAATACTTCAAAGGAGGCCACTGATTATGAGAAAGCTACTCGCAGCCCTGATGATTCTGACACTGGCCCTGCCGATGGCCGCCCTGGCCGAGCCCGCGACCGCGGGCACCATCGTCATCGGTATCTACGAGCCCGCCAGCGGCGACAACGGCGCAGGCGGCAAGCAGGAAACGCTGGGCATCCGCTACGCCCATTCGCTGCAGCCCACCGTGGAGCTGTCCGACGGCGTGTATGAAATCAAACTGGTCGAAGTCGACAACCAGTCCTCCACCGACAAGGCGCCCTCCGCCGCCCAGCAGCTGGTCAGCGAAAACGCCTCCATTGTACTGGGCTCCTACGGCTCCTCCGTGTCCATCGCGGCGGCCGATATCTTTGACGCGGCCGGGTTGGTCGCCATCGGCGTCTCCTGCACCAACCCGCAGGTGACCCTCGGCAACCCCCTGTACTACCGCGTCTGCTTCCTTGACCCCTTCCAAGGCACAGTGCTGGCGAAATTCGCGCAGGATACCTATGGCATCAAGAAGGCCTATACCCTGGGTCAGCTGGGCAACGATTATGACGCGGGGCTGGTCAACTACTTCACCGAGGCCGCCAGGGCCGCCGGCATCGAGGTGATCGGCGAGACCTTCCCCGAGGGAACCAGCGATTTTACCGCCTACCTGACCAAGGCTGTCAACGAGGGCGCCGAGCTGATCATGGCCCCCACCTCTACCCCCTACGCCGCGCAGATCATCACGCAGGCCGCCGCGGCCGGGCTGAAGCTGCCGATCCTGGCGGGCGACACCTGGGACAGCTCGGTCATTCTGAAGGCTGCCAAGGGCACCGACATCAAGGTCAGCGTCACCACCTTCTTTGATGAGGGCGACACCTCCGAAAAGGCCGTTGCCTTTGTCAAGGGCTTCAAGGAGTGGGTCAACGCCAATCCCGAGTATCTGGCCGCCAACGGCGGAAACGACATCATCGCCGCGGTGACCGCGCTGGGCTATGACGCCTACATGACGGCGCTGGAGGCCCTGAAGGCCGCCGATTCCGGCGACCGCGCGGACATTGCCGAAGCCATGCCGGGCGTGAAGTACGAGGGCGTGACCGGCGCCATCGCCTTTGACGAGAACGGCGACGCGCTGCGCGACCAGGCCTTCATCAAGGCCGCCGACAACGCTGCCGAGAACTGGGTCTTTGTGAAGGTACAGGGCATCGAAGGCAACTGATCCGCTTGAACCACTGACATTCGCATCAGGGGGCCGATTTTACACTCGGCCCCCGATTCTTACAGAGAAACACGCAGCCGGAAGACGGGCCCTGCCCGGACGCCGCGAGCCGCTTTCCGATAAGCTGCGGATAAGCAAGAGGAGCCAAAGATGGGAGATTTCTTTCGACTCAACCTGCCCTATCTTCTGGGCGGCATCTCCGTCGGCGGGCAGTACGCGCTGATTGCCATCGGCTACACGATGGTCTACGGCATCCTGCGCCTGATCAACTTTGCCCACGGCGATGTCTTTACCGTCGCGGGCTTTGTGATGGTCTACCTGAATGCCAGCCTGCCGCTCACCCTGTCGCTGCCGCTGACCATCCTGATCACGGTGGCGCTGGGCTATCTGGTGGAGCGGGCGGCTTACAGGCCGCTGCGCAGCGCCCCCCGCATGTCCATCATGATTTCGGCCATCGGCGTCAGCTACCTGCTTCAAAACCTGATGTGGTACGTGACGGGCGGCCTTGCCAAGCAGTACCCGACCATCCCGCTGATCTCGGGCTCCGTCACCATCTTCTCCGCCACCACCAAGCTGGTCACCGTGGTGACGCCCTTTTTGACGCTGGCGCTGGTCATCCTGCTGGTGCGGCTGATCAACCACACCAAGATCGGCATGGCCATGCGCGCCGTCAGCAAGGATTTTGAGACTTCCCGCCTGATGGGCATCAAGATCGACCGGGTGATTTCCGTCACCTTCATCATCGGCAGCTTCCTCGCCGCCATCGGCTCCATTCTCTACTTTACCAACTATACCGCCGTCACCCCGGTCGTGGGCGCCATGCCCGGGCTCAAGGCCTTCGTGGCCGCGGTGTTCGGCGGCATCGGCTCCATCCCCGGAGCGGTGATCGGGGCCTTCATCATCGGCATCGCCGAAAACATCATCAAGGCGGTGGGGCTGACGACCTTCTCGGATGCCTTCACCTTCGCGCTGCTGATCATCGTGCTCGTCTTCCGGCCTACCGGCCTGTTCGGCGAAGCCGTGAGCGATAAGGTATAGGTGCTGCTATGAAGATGAAAAAACTTCCCCTGCTGATTGGTCTGGCCCTGCTGGTGGCCGCGGTCGTGCTTTCCGTCTACGCCGCGGGCGCGCAGGGCAGCCTGGGCGAGCTGCTGACGCGCATGGACGCGGCGCAGGCAGCCGAAGGCGACAAGAAAATGAAAAAGGCGCGCGACCGCGTACTGGACGCCCTTGCGGAGGGCGACCGCGTGAAGACGCTGCGCAGCCTCGACCGCTACACGGAAGGCTTCGCGGATAAGCTCGACCTCTCCGGCCAGAACGCGGCGGCGCTGTTCTTTTATAAAAACGGCCCCTCCATGCTGGCGCTGGCGGCCCTGCTGTGCGCATCGGCGCTGGCCTTTTTCTGCTCGGCCTTTGAAAAGCTCTCCCGGTACCGGATGGCCGCGGTCTACCTCGTCCTGGCCGCCGCTCTGTTTGCGGGCGTCTACATCCTTGAAAACATCGCGGGCAGCGACAGCATGCTGCTGACCGCCCTCAAAAAGGGCGCCATCTACGCCCTGATCGCCGTCTCGATGAACCTGCTCAACGGCTTTACCGGCCTGTTCTCGCTGGGGCAGGCGGGCTTCATGCTGGTGGGCGCCTATACCTACGCCATCTTCACCATCCCGCTGGAGAGCCGCGCGCAGGTCTATCAGTACTATGACGGCGGGCTCATCGGCTTTACGCTGCCCGTCATCCCCGCGCTGCTGCTGGCGGGCCTTGCGGCGGCCTTCTTCGCCTTTTTGATCGGCCTTCCGGTGCTGCGGCTCAAGAGCGACTATCTGGCCATCGCCACGCTCGGCTTCGCCGAGATCATCCGCGCGCTGTTTCAGTACGACGGCCTCGGGCCCCTGACCAACGGCTCCAACCTGCTGCGGCGCTTCCCGACTTTCAGCTCGGTGCTGTTCCCCTTTATCGCCTCGGGGGTCTGCATCCTGCTGATCGCCCTGCTCATCAACTCCACCTACGGGCGCAGTTTCAAGGCCATACGCGACGACGAGGTGGCGGCGGAGGCCATGGGCATCAACCTGTTCCGCCACAAGCAGATGAGCTTTGTCATCAGCTCCTTCTTCGCGGGGGTGGGCGGCGCGCTGCTGGCGATGTACCAGACGACGGTGCAGGCCAGCGCCTTCAAGGCCTCCATGACCTATGAGATCCTGCTGATTGTGGTCATCGGCGGCATGGGCTCCATCACCGGCTCGGTGCTGACCAGCTTCCTGTTCATCGCCGCCAGCGAGTGGTGGCTGAGGTTCCTCGATAACGAAGTGGTCATCGGCGGCGTGGCCCTGCCCTTCATGCGCAGCGGCTTCCGCATGGTCGTCTTCTCCATCGTCATCATGGTGATGGTGCTGTTCTACCGCCGGGGCATCATGGGCGATAAGGAGTTTAATCTGAAGGCCCTCTTCGCCCCCCGCGTCAGGAAGGGAGGGAAGAGCCGTGGCTGATCATCATGTGCTGGAGCTGAAAAACATCACCATGCAGTTTGGCGGCGTCGTCGCCGTGGATAACCTGAGCATGTACATCGACCGGGGCGAGATCGTGGCCCTGATCGGCCCCAACGGCGCGGGCAAGACGACCGCCTTCAACTGCGTGACGGGCGTGTACAAGCCCACCAACGGGCAGGTGTGGTACGAAAACAGGCTGATTGTTTCCAACCACCCGCAGGGCAAAATGAAGGCCCTGTACGCGGGCAGAGACGCCGGGCTGTACAAGGAGACCGTGGAGCCGACCCCGGACCGGATCACCAAGCTGGGGCTGGCGCGCACCTTCCAGAACATCCGCCTGTTCAAAACGCAGACGGTGTTTGAAAACGTATTGATCGCCACCCACCTGCACCGCAGCAGCAACCTTCTGACCGCCGTGCTGCACCTTAACTTTGCTGAGGAAAAGCGGCTGCGCGCCTTCGCGGACGAGCTGCTGGAGGTGGTGGGCCTGAGCGGGCTGCGCGACGAGCTGGCGGTCAGCCTGCCCTACGGCAAGCAGCGCCGCCTTGAAATCGCGAGGGCCCTGGCCACAAAGCCGAAGCTTCTCTTGCTGGATGAGCCCGCCGCGGGCATGAACCCGCAGGAATCGGACGAGCTGGCCCTGTTCATTAGGGAAATCAAGCAGAAGTTCGACCTGAGCGTCTTTCTCATCGAGCACCATATGGATCTGGTGATGGATATTTCCGACCGCGTCTATGTGATCGACTTCGGCCGCCTGATCGCCAGCGGCACGCCCGGCGAGGTGCAGGATAATCCCGATGTCATCACGGCCTATCTGGGGGTGGATGAAGAATGAGCATGCTTGAGATCGACAGCCTGCAGGTCAGCTACGGCGGCATCGAGGCCCTGCGCGGCATCAGCCTGAAGGTGGAGCAAAACGAGATCGTCACCCTGATCGGCGCCAACGGCGCGGGCAAATCGAGCACCCTGCGCGCCATCTGCGGCCTTGTGCCCACGCGCGGCGGCAAAATCCTGCTGGAAGGCGAGGATATCACCCGCATGGACGCCCAGCAGGTGGTGGAGCGCGGCCTTGTCATGGTACCGGAGGGCCGCCGCGTCTTCCCCAACCTGACGGTGGAAGAGAACCTGAAAATCGGGGCCTATCTGGTCAGAGACGCGGCCACCGTGCGCCGCCGCATGGACTATGTGTACACAAACTTTCCCCGGCTGAAGGAGCGCCACTGGCAGAGCGCGGGCACGCTGTCGGGCGGCGAGCAGCAGATGCTGGCCGTCGGCCGCGCGCTGATGGGCGGGCCGAAGCTTTTGATGATGGACGAGCCCTCGCTGGGCCTCGCCCCGCTGGTGGTGCGCGACATCTTCGCCATCATCCGCCAATTGTCGCAGGAGGGCATGACCATCCTGCTCATCGAGCAGAACGCCAACGCCGCCCTGCGCGCCGCCGACCGCGGCTATGTGATGGAGACGGGCAGAATCATTCTGACCGGCACCGGCGCGGAGCTGCTGAACAACCAGGCCGTGCGCGACGCCTATCTGGGCCAGTCGGCCAAAAAGAAGGCCGCCGCTCCGCGCACTTGACAAGAACCCGATCCTGACGTAGGTTTGAAGGCGGCGGCCGGACAGCGTCCTCCGCCTGATCAAACACGACCGCGTCACCAGAGCCTTTTCGGCCCGGCAGCAGCCGGGCCGAAAAAATGTCTGCTTTTATCGGATTCGAAACATAGACAAGAAAGGATCATCATGCCAGGAACCAACTACCACGCGCATACCACCCGCTGCCATCATGCCATCGGCACGGAAGAAGAATACGTACAGGCCGCCATCCGGGAAGGCTTTGACACCCTGGGCTTTTCCGACCACGGGCCTTTCCCCTACCGGGACGGCTATGTTTCCGGCGTGCGCATGACCTGGGAGGAGATGCCGGGCTACCTGTCCGTCATTCGTCAGCTGAAGGAACAGTACAGCGGCCGGATCGCCCTGCACTGCGGCATGGAATATGAATACTGCCCCGAATTTCTGCAAGACCAGAAGGCGCTGCTGGAAGAAAAGAAGATCGACTACATGATCCTCGGCAACCACTACGATCTGGACGAGCGCACGGGCATGTATTTCGGCCGCTGCCTCACCCCCGGGCACATTGCGCGCTATGTCAAGACCTCCATTGAGGGCATGGAAACGGGGCTCTTTTCCTACTTCGCCCATCCCGACCTGTACCTGAACAGCTATCCCGTGTTTGATAAGGCCGCCGAGGACGCCGCGCTAAAGCTCTGCGCCTGCGCCAAGGCGCTCGGCCTGCCGCTTGAATACAACCTGCTGGGCCTTAAAAAGCAGGCTTCCGGCGTGCCGGGCCTCGGCTATCCCTACGCCGCCTTCTGGCAGATCGCGGCGGAAACGGGCTGCGCCGCCATCCTCGGCATCGACGCGCACGCCCCCTCCATGTTCAGCAGGGAGGAGTATGACAGGGCTGCAGCTGCGCTTGACACCCTCGGGCTGCGGCGCGTGGATACCCTCAGACTTTCGGAAAGCTGAGTTCCCTCCGCTTATGACTTTTGAGGCGGCCTGTCTTCGCATTGACACGCCGCCTTTATTACTGTTATACTTATAGTAGTGGGCTGCGAAAACTCGCAATATATACAGGAGGATTTTATCTATGCCGTTAGTCAATACTCGGGATATGTTCAAGCGTGCCTATGAGGGCGGTTATGCCATCGGCGCGTTCAACGTCAACAACATGGAAATCATTCAGGGCATCATGGAGGGCGCCACGGCCGAAAACGCGCCGGTCATCCTGCAGGTGTCCGCCGGCGCGCGCAAGTACGCCAACCATACCTATCTGATGAAGCTGATCGAGGCGGGCGTTGAGACCAGCGGCCTGCCCATTGCCGTGCACCTTGACCACGGCCCCGATTTTGAGACCTGCAAAAGCTGCATCGACGGCGGTTTTACCAGCGTGATGATCGACGGCAGCCACCTGAGCTTTGAGGAGAACATTGCCCTGACCCGCCGCGTGGTGGAATACGCGCACGACCGCGACATCACCGTCGAGGCCGAGCTGGGCCGTCTGGCCGGCGTGGAAGACGACGTGAAGGTCTCCGCGGAAGATTCCAGCTACACCCGCCCCGAGGACGTGGAAGAGTTCGTCACCAAGACCGGCTGCGACAGCCTGGCCATCGCCATCGGCACCAGCCACGGCGCCTTCAAGTTCAAGGGCGAGCCCAAGCTGCGCTTTGACATTCTGGAAGAGGTCAGCCGCAGGCTGCCCGGCTTCCCCATCGTGCTGCACGGCGCGTCCAGCGTCATCCCCGAGTATGTGGAGATGATCAATACCTACGGCGGCAAGATGGACGGCGCCAAGGGCGTACCCGAAGAAATGCTGCGCAAGGCCGCCTCGATGGCCGTGTGCAAGATCAATATCGACTCTGACCTGCGCCTGGCCTTTACCGGCGTTATCCGCAAGCACTTTGTCGAGCATCCGGATCACTTCGACCCGCGCCAGTACCTCTCCGAGGCCCGCAGCGCGCTGGCCGGCATGGTCCGCCACAAGATCGTCAACGTGCTGGGCTGCAACGGAAAGGCATAATAAAGGAGTAAGTCATGGAACTTGAAGGCAAAGTCGTCGTCGCCCAGGGCGGCGGTCCGACGGCGGTGATCAACCAGAGTCTGGTCGGCGTAGTGCTGGAAAGCCGCAAATTCCGCCAGATCACCAAGGTGTACGGCGCGATCAACGGCGTGAACGGCATTATCAACGACAACTTTCTGGACCTGACGCAGGAAACCACCAACAATCTGGAGCGCGTGGCGGTCACGCCCTCCTCCGCGCTGGGCAGCACCAGAGACAAGCCCGACGAAAAGTACTGCGAGGAGATCTTCAACATCTTCCGTCTGCACGACGTGCGCTACTTCTTCTACATCGGCGGCAACGACTCCGCCGACACGGTGCGCATCGTCAACCAGCACGCGGAGAAGTTCCACTACGATTTCCGCGCCATCCACATCCCCAAGACCATCGACAACGACCTGGTGCTCAACGACCATACCCCCGGCTACCCCTCGGCGGCCAAGTATGTGGCCCAGGCCTTCATCGGCATGAACCTTGACAACCGGGCGCTGCCGGGCATCCACATCGGCGTCGTGATGGGCCGCCACGCGGGCTTTTTGACCGCTGCCTCCAGCACCGCCCAGAAGTACCCGGACGACGGCCCCCACCTGATCTACGTGCCCGAGCGCCCCTTCTCGGTGGATCTGTTCCTGCACGACGTCAAGCAGGTGTACGAGCGCCTCGGCCGCTGCGTGGTGGCCGTCAGCGAAGGCATACAGGATGAAAAGGGCGTGCCGATCCTCAGCAAGCTGATCAAGACCGAGCGCGACGCGCACGGCAACATCCAGCTCTCCGGCTCCGCCGCGCTGGGCGAGCGTCTGGCGAGCCTGGTCAAAGAGAGCCTCGGCATCAGCCGCGTCCGCAGCGACACGCTGGGCTATCTGCAGCGCAGCTTCCTGGGCTGCGTCAGCCACATCGATCAGCTGGAAGCCCGCGAGGTCGGTGAGAAAGCCGCGCAGTTCGCCATCTGGCACAACATTGACGGCTCCATCTGCATGAACCGCACGGGCTATTACTCGGTGGACTATCAGCTGAGAGACCTTGGCGAGATCGCCGGCCGCACCAAGCTGATGCCCGACCACTTTATCAACCCCGAAGGCAACAACGTGACCGAAGACTTCAAATACTACCTGCAGCCGCTGCTTGGCAACGACATGCCCGCCGCCCACCGGCTGCGCGCGCCCGTCGCCCCGAAGATCGAAAAGAAGTAAGGGCAGGACGTATAATCTATCAGCAAAGCGCCGGGATTTTCGCTCCGGCGCTTTTTGTGTACCCTCAGATTTGCGTTAGCATTGGCGCATCACGCGCAGGTAAAAGCGCACCAGGTCGGGCAGCAGGCCGAGGGGCACGCGCTCGTCGCGCCCGTGGATCATGCCGCGCTGCTGTTTGCTGAGCGGCATGCCCGAAAAGCGGTAGACATGTTTGCTGACGCGGCAAAAGTGGCGGCTGTCGCTGGCCGCGACCATCAGGTAGGGCGAGACGATGGCTTTGGGGTAGGTGGCGCGGATGGCCGCTTTGAGTCGCTGCCAGGCCTCGCCCCCAGCGGGCGAAATGGCAGAGGGCTCGCTGCCGCTGCGCACGCTGACCTCGACATCCGGGTCATGGATGATATGCCGCAGCCGCTCTGCCGCCCTGCTGACGCTGTCGCCGGGGATCAGGCGCAGGTTGAGCCCGGCCTTCGCCTCCCGCGGCAGCACATTGTAGGCCTCCGCCGCGGAAAGGCGGGTCAGCGCGGCCGTGGTTCTGACCAGCGCGTTCAGCTCGCCCCCCGTTTTTCTGCAGATCAGGTCCAAAATCGGCGAGAAAATACGCAGGTTGGCGAAAATCAGCCTGTAGGGCAGGGTGGAATGACGGCCCTGCGTATCAAACAGGTCTCGCGCCGGCCCGGTCAGGGTGAAGGGCATGGGCTTTTTCAGCACCCTGCCCAGCGCCTTTGAAAGCACGCCAACAGCCTGCCGGGCGGGCGGCGCGCTGGCGTGGCCGCCCTTGCCGCGGGCGGTAATATCCACAAAGGCGCTGCCCTTTTCCGCCGTGCCGACCACCGCCACCGGCCCGGGCACGCCGGGGAAGGCGCCCTCCACCACGGCCCCTCCCTCATCCAGCACGAAGGCGGGCCGGATGCCGCGCTTCTCAAACGCGTCCACGATGGCCGAGGCGTCCGAGCCCATGCACTCCTCATCGCCGCCGAGCGAGAGATACAGGTCGCCCGCGGGCGCAAAGCCCTCTTTGGCAAGACGCTCCGCCGCCTCCAGCAGGCCCAGCACCGTGCACTTGGTATCCAGCGTTCCGCGGCCCCAGACCTCCCCCTCATGGATTCGGCCCTCAAAGGGGGGCACGCTCCACTCCTGCTCATTCGCGGGCACCACGTCATAGTGCGCCATCAGCACGGAGGGCTCCGCCTCGCCGCGGCCGCGAAGGCGCAGCAGCAGGCCGTTTCTACCGATGATCTCTCTTTCAAAGCGATCGAACACCGAAGGATACAGCTCTTTCAGCAGCGCGCGGAAGCCCTCGAACTGGCTCTGGTCGGCCCTGCCCTCTTCCGCGTAGCTGACCGTTTTCTTCCGGATCATGCGGGAAAGGTGTTCGCCCAGCGTCAGCTCATCGGCGGCCGCTTCATCCCCCGCGGGCGCCTCTTCCTCTTTTTGCGGCGCAAAGCGCAGCGCGCGGATGAGGAGATAGCCTGCAAACAATAATAAAAGCAGCAGAAGCACAAGAACGGCCGTCATATCAGGCCCCCTCCGCCGGGTCCTTCGGGCCCAGCAGCCCCTTTTTGTACAGCAGGCGCGCGGCGCCGATGGCGATCAGCGCGCCGAGGGGCACCAGCACGCTGACGCTCTTTGCAAGGCCGGGCATCAATAGGAAGAGCGCGACCATGACCGCGAGCGGTGCGGCCGCGATCTTCGGGTTCCTTGCGATGAACACCACGCCCAGCGCGCCGAACATGGCGGGCAGGATGTTGTCAAAGGCGGGCTTTAATACGGGCGATTCGAGCAGCGGCCGCAGATAGCCCAGCAGAAAGACGCCCAGGGCGATGATCAGCGTGGTGATGATGGAGCTGGAGGCGATGGCGATGGTGGAGATAACATCTCCTTCCTCGGTGCCGGCCTTCACATGCGCGGCCTGCATGGCGTTGAGCGCGGCCGGCACCTTGAGGCTGGTCAGGTTGCCCGTGACGAAGGCGAGGTAGGATCCGCCGGTGCCCAGCATGGGCACGAAGGTCAGCACCTCGACGATGCCCACCGTCCAGTACATGGGCGCGACGCCGATCAGGGCCTTCAGCACCGCGCCAAGCGGCGGCCAGGCGTCAAAGTAAACACAGACGGCAGCAGGCACCGCCAGCATGAGCAGCAGGGCCATGCCGCCCCACAGGCGCCCCGCGAAATGCACGCCGCGCTCGTAGGCGGACAGGTTGACCGCGGGCTGTTGATTCTTCTTCATGAATTCATCCTCCTCAGCGCATCAGGGCGGTCAGCGGGATGCTGAGCGCCATAGCCCCCAGCATGCACAGCGGCATGGCGTACTGCTCCAGCCAGACCCACTTGAGCTTTTTGATGGCAAGGCCGCATAAGGCCATCAGCAGCGCCGAGACCAGCGCCACCGCGATGGGGATGAAGCCCGGCAGACCGCTTCGCACATCAGCGAACAAGAGGCCCACAAAGGCGCTGATCATCCCGAGGAACAGGCTATCCTGCAGAATGTCGCCCCAGCGTTTATCCTTGCCCGAGAGCGCCAGCATGCCGCCCTGAATGCGCCTGAGCGCGAAGACGACCAGCAGCAGGCCCGAGAGGATGCCGGCGGTCATCACCCAGGCGATGGCGGTAAAAGTCCGGGCGTCCGTCACCGTCTGGGTCACGGTGGTGTTCATGGCGCTGGCCGCGATGGTGGCGGCAGGCAGCTCGTAGGTGACCGCGCCCAGCACGCTCAGCCGCAGCCAGGGGAAGGGCAGGCCGAGAAATCTGCTGAGCGTGATCACCCCGACGAGGATGCTGACCGCGGGCGCCATGGAGAACAGGGCGCTTGACAGGATGGTCTTGCGGATGGTCGCGCCGGAAATATGAAGGCGCCTTGCCTGCCGCGCTGCCCTGATGAGGAAGTAGAGCGACTGCGCGATGACAAACAGCACCACGGCAGCCGATACCGCGTACACAAAGGGATGGTTGACCGAAAAAGCCATGGCTCTGCCCCCTTTTCATTTATAGAATAACCCTTGATCCCAAAGCCAATATACAGGCAGCTTTCCCCGGGTGTCAAGGCGGCGCGGCCTCTCTTCGCTATGCCATTTGACAGAAAAAAACAGCGCCTGTTATCACGGGCTAACCCGAGCTCGGCCCGGGTATACATAAAGTATGACCCCCCCTGCCCTCCGGGCAGAAACGAAAAGAAGCGAACAAGGAG
>CAYZTQ010000045.1:0-12085 GCA_964481445.1 uncultured Christensenella sp.
GGCCTTTCTCCCGCCGCCTGCTCTGCATCACCCCCTCGCGGGCTTTTTTGTTGCGTAAAGCCGTCTCATTCAAGGCTGCTCTGGATGATATTGCGTCTTCGTCCCACCGGGGGCGTTTTTAATTGCCAAAAAGGAGGAAGAACCATGGCAAGGATCAAAACCCCTTTTTTATATGCGCAGTACGCTTCTAATCGGGTGAACATTCAGCAAAACATATAAAAATTAGACACTCGACTGAAAAGTGTCTAAGAGGGTAAATATTCATATAACTTTCTGACTGACACAGTATCTGAGAAAGGAAATGATATGGCAAACAGAAAATGGATGGAAGCGCTGGAGGCCATGGCGGCCAAGGCGGGGCTGCAGGTGGAAGCGCAGACGAATCATGTCTTTGGGGAGTATAAGGGCTATACGGTATGCATCCTGCCGACCGGACAGAACAATGTGATGACCATGATGCTTTCCGTCAGCCAAAACGACACGATGCCCAGCGCCGCGGTCATCAAACAGTTGTCAAGCAGTGCAAAGCGGTGGAAGGCAGCAGTGTGCAGCGGTACAAGGTCAGCTATACCATCCGCGCGGGGATGACGGTCGGCAAAAATATGGAGAAGCTGGAAACGGCGCTGGAAGAGGCAGTTGCCTTCTTCCGCGATATGGGCTTTGTCAACTGCTGTGAGCACTGCGGCAAAACGGGAAAGACCGAGGCCTATCTGGTGAGCGGCAAAGCGTCGCTGCTTTGTGAAGAGTGCTTCGCCGGGATCAGCAGCGAGGCGGATGCCAAGGCGCAGGCTGAAAACGAGAAGGGCGAGAACCTGATTGGCGGGATCGTCGGCGCCTTGCTGGGCGCGCTGCTGGGCGCGCTGGTCATCGTGCTGGTTGGACAGCTGGGATATGTTTCCGCGTGGTCGGGCGTGATCATGGGGGTATGTACGGCCAAGGGATATGAATGGCTGGGCAGGCGCTTCAGCGTAAAGGGCATCCTGATTTCTGCGCTGGTAATCATCGGCATGGTGTTTTTCGCCCATCAGGCGGATTGGGCCATCAGCATCTACCGACAGATCACGCCGAGGGTAGATGTGTTTACCATCTTCACGGCCATCCCCGAACTGATCAGGGAAGGGAGCATTGAGGCACACAATTATTATGCCGGTCTGGGCCTTTTGTATCTGTTCTCGCTGCTGGGCGCTATCCCGACCGTCATCGGTGTGATACAGAACAACAAACAAAAGCATGTCACAGCCAAGATGTTCGGCAAAACGGACGCCGGCCTCGGGCGCTGAGCGAACCAAACCATACCGACAGAACACGAAAAATTTATCCCCCTTTTCTCTGGATAGCAGGGAGAAGGGGGATTTGTCTGATGTGAAGAGAAAGCATTGATGCGGCGGAACGCTTGAAGCAGGCGCTATAAGCTTTCCATAACCTGCTGCGCGGCCCTGAGGCCGTCGACGGCGGCGCTCATGATGCCTCCGGCCATGCCGGCGCCTTCGCCCGCGGGGTAGACGCCGCGGATACTGCCCTCGCCTCTTTCGTCGCGCAGGACGCGCAGGGGGGAGGAGCTGCGGGCCTCGATGGCGGTCAGCACCGCGCCGCCCTCATAAAAGCCCTTCAGCTTGCTGCCAAAGGCCAGCAGGGCTTCCCGGATGCCTTCATGCACAAAATCGGGCAGCGTCTCCCGCAGGTCGCAGAGGCGGACGCCCGGCAGCACCGTAGGCTGCACCGCGCCGAGGGCGCTGGAGGCGCGGCCCGCGATAAAATCCTCCGCCAGCTGAGCGGGGGCGCGCCAGTCGGAGCCGCCCAGCAAAAAGGCCTTGCGCTCCCATTCCCGCTGGAAGCGGTAGCCGGCAAGGGCGTCCTGCGCGCCAAAATCCTCCGGGCGCACATCCACTAAAATGGCGGCGTTGGCGTTCTCCAGGTCGCGGTGGTAGGGGCTCATGCCGTTGACGCACAGCAGCCCTGGCTCGCTGGAGGCGTTGACCACCCGTCCGCCCGGGCACATGCAGAAGGTATAGGCCCCGCGGCCGCTTTTCAGCCGGTGGCTCAGGTGATATTCGGCGGCGGGCAGGTTCTTGTGCCCCGCCGCGGCGCCGTACTGGGCGCGGTCGATGACGGACTGCTTCTGCTCGAGCCGCAGCCCGAGCGAGAAGGGCTTTTGCTGCATGGCAAGGCCTGCCGCGTGCAGCATTTCCTGCGTGTCGCGCGCGCTGTGGCCGAGGGCGAGAATCAGCTTTTCGCAGGGGATCTCATCGGTCAGCCCCTCGCGCTCATAGCGGATAGCCCGAAGCTGCTCGCCCGCGGCCTCGATGCCGGTGAGCCTGGCGGAAAACAGCACCCTGCCGCCGAGGCTTTCGATCTCGCGGCGGATGCTCTCCACCACGCCGGGCAGCCTGTCGGTGCCGATGTGCGGGCGCGCCAGGTAGAGAATGTCCTGCGGCGCGCCATGTTCGGCCAGCGTTTCCAGCACCTGACGGCAGAAGGCGTCCTTGATGCCGGTGGTCAGCTTGCCGTCCGAAAAGGCGCCGGCCCCGCCCTCGCCGAACTGGATGTTGCTCTCCGGGTTGAGCTTACCCTGCGTAAAGAGCAGGTTGACGCTGCGGGCGCGCTGGGCCACCGGCTCGCCGCGCTCCAGCACCAGCGGGCGCAGGCCCGCGCGCGCCAGATACAGCGCGGCGAACAGGCCGCAGGGGCCGAGGCCGACCACGACGGGGGAGAGGGCTGCCTGTTTTTTCGCGGGCGACAGCCGCTCCGCGGGCCGCGCGATAAGGGCGTCCTTCAAATGCAGGCGCTTGATCAGCTCCGCCTCGTCGCCGCCCGGCTCCGCGTCCACCGCGTAGACAAAGCGCAGGCGCGACTTGTCGCGCGCGTCCACGCTTTTTTTGGCAATGCGCAGTTTGATATTGCTGTCCGCTTTTAAATGCAGCAGGCGGCGCGCGGCCGCAAGGGCCGCCTCGTCGCCGCCGTCCAGGGGGATATACAGGTTATTGAGCCGGATCAAGTATGCTCCTCTTTTGCGGCCTGTCAGTTGCCGCACTCGATGCTGATGTCGTTGAATTTTTTCAGCAGGGTCTCCATGCGCAGCTGCTTCTTTTCTTCGCCGCGCACATCCATCTCGATGCCGCCCTGATGCATCATAATCAGGCGCGTGCCGTAGCTCAGCGCGTAGCGCAGGTTGTGCGTGACCATGATGGCGGTCAGCCTGCCCGCTTCAACCATGCGGCCGGTCATCTCCATAATCATGTCGGCTGCCTTGGGGTCGAGGGCAGCGGTGTGCTCATCCAGTATCAGAAAATCGGCGGGCGACAGGCGGCTCATGGTCATCGCGAGGGCCTGCCGCTGCCCGCCGGACAGGGTGCCCGCGCGGGCGTTCATCATGTTCTCCAGCCCCATGCCCAGTTCGCCCAGCATATCGCGGTAGGCGGGGATACGGGAGCGGCTGACTGCGGGCAGCAGGTTCATGCGCTTGAATTTGCATTCGGCCAGCGCCATGTTTTCAGAGATGCTCATGCTGCCGCAGGTGCCGAGGGCCGGGTTCTGGTAGATGCGGGCGATGCGGCGGCAGCGCTTCGCTTCTTTCTTTCTGGTGATATCCTCGCCGTCCAGGAGGATCTGTCCCCCGTCCGGCAGCATGCTGCCGCAGATGAGGTTGAGCAGCGAGGTCTTGCCCGAGCCGTTGGAGCCGACGACGGAGAGAAACTCGCCTTTTTCCACCTTCAGGTTGAAGCCGCTTAACAGAGCCAGCTCGCGCACGGTGCCGGGGTTGTAGGTTTTGGAAATATTGCGCAGCTCAAGCATGCTTCTTCTCCTTCTTGAGGCCGCCGAAAGCCAGTATAGCAAGGAAAAGGGCGGCTGTCACCAGCTTCATATCCATGGGGGCGAGGCCGAGGCTGATGGCCGCCGCCACGCACAGCCGGTAGAGGATGGCGCCTGTGATGACGGCGGTGGTGGTCTTCACAAACTCAAGCCGCCGGAACAGGCTGATCCCGATGATGACCGAGGCGAGGCCCATCACCATGGCGCCTGTGCCCATGCTGACCTCGAACATGCGCTGCGACTGGCAGAGCACCGCGCCCGAGAGCGCCACGAGGGCGTTGGCCAGCACCAGGCCGACAATTTTCACATTGCCCTTGTCGCGGGCAAGGCCGGTGACTACGGTCTCGTTGTCGCCCGCCGCCCGCAGCAGAAAGCCTGCCCGGGTTCTCAGGTAGGCGTCGAGCAGCAGCTTGAGCAGCAGCACCAGCGCGAAGACGAGGATAAGCAGCCGCAGGCCTTCGGGCAGCGAATCGGCCAGCGGGTTGTTGCGAAACAGCGTCACCGCGCCGCGCGGGATGGTCAGCAGCGCCTGCCCGCCCGTGATGCGCAGATTGACGGAGTAGAGGGCCGTCATCATGATGATGCCCGAAAACAGGGCCCGCACCTTCAGCTTGACATGGATAAGGCCGGTGCAGAGGCCCGCCAAGGCCCCAGCGATCAGCGCGCCCAGCAGGGCGGGCAGGGGGCCGCTGCCCGCTTTCAGCAACATCAGGGTGACGGCTCCCCCCAGCGGGAAGGAGCCGTCCACCGTCAGATCGGGGAAATCGAGGATGGAGTAGGTCAGCATGATGCCCAGCGCCAGAACGGCGTAGATCAGCCCCTGTTCGAGGGTGCTGGGCAGGGTCGCGATGAAAGCAGAAAACATGTCACGCAGTGTCCTTTGTATGCTTGATTATTCGGCCATATCGGTGCCGACGGCGGCGAGCGCTTCGGGCAGCGCAAGGCCCAGCCGGCCCAGCGCCTCGCTGTTGTAGTACAGGGCGGCTTCCTCGATCAGCTCAAAGGGGATGGTGTCCGCCTTTTCGCCGTTTAACACCCGCGCGGCAAGCTTGCCGGTCTGCCTGCCGAGCGAAACATAATCAAGCCCCTGCGCGGCCACGCAGCCGCGGCTCACCTGCTCGATCTCGCTGCCGTAGACGGGGATGTTCGCGGGGTCGGTCTTATCCAGCACCGTGTCGAGGTACTGCACCACGGTGTTGTCGGTCAGCATGGTCAAAAGGTCCACCTTCTTCAGCAGCCCCGGCAGCGCCAGCGCGATGTCGCTGCCCGTGGTGATGCCGCTGGATTCGATGCTGAAGCCGAACTCGGGCGCCATTTCCTCATACACCTTGAGCTGGGCGACGGAGTTGGTTTCGGACAGGGTGTAGAGGATGCCGATCACCTTCGCCTCCGGCTGGATGGCGCGGATGGTCTCCAGCTGCTGGCGCACGGGCAGCTGATCGCTGGTGCCCGTAGTGTTGCTGAGGCCGAGGCGGTTCTCATCCGCCATGCCGGATTCGATGGGCGCGGAGACGGCGGTGTAAATGACGGGGATTTTTCCGTCCGCCGTGTTCTGGCAGATTCTGGCCATCGGGGTCGCAATGGCGACGATCATGTCGTAGCCGTTATCCACGAACTTGTTGGCGATATCGGCGGCGATGCCCATATCCGCCTGCGCGTTCTGGTAATCAAATCGAACGTTCTTGCCTTCTTCAAAACCGGCTTCCGCAAGGCCCTGAATCAGGCCTTCGCGGCAGTTGTCAAGCGAGCCGTGCACGGCGAACTGGGCGATGCCGATCCGGTATTCCTTTTCACCGGCAAGGGCGGGGGCGGCAAAGAGAGCGAAGACGAGGGCGAGCGTGAGGGCGCGGAGGATGCTGTTTTTCATGGGTTTGTCTCCTTTTCTGTTATGCGTTTTGCTGTGTTTTTTGATATCTGCGACATTCCTGCCGTGAAAGGGCCCTGAAGCGTTTCCCCGCCAGAAGCGTGCAAACCCATCAACTTTGCACATCCGATCACCCCCTCCCATCGTTCAAATAAAAACGCCCCAAGCTTGCGCTTGAGGCGGTGTAAACATCGCGGTACCACTCAATTCGGCCGAAGGCCCTCATCTCCGCATACCATCATATGCGCCGCCATGATAACGGGTGCGGTTCCCGTCAGTGCCTACTGACCTGCGCATTCGGCCCTGCCCTCAGAAGTCCATTCACCGGGCGCCCTCAGGCCGCTTTTCACCATCCGCGGCTCTCTTTGCTGACTGCCTCCCGGGTACTTCGCTTCTTCAGCGGTTTGTTGCGGCTATTGTAAGGGGCAAAACCGGCCTTGTCAAGGCGATGTACGAAAAATATGCAGCATTTGGATGAAAATCCTGCAAGAATACGGTAGAATCGGGGCGGCGCCGCCCTTGCCAATCCCCCCTGCACCCGATATAATACCTTTAACGCGTTTGAGGGAAACTGTGGCTGCAGGCGCTTTCAGAGAGCCGGGCGGGGGTGAAAGCCCGGCAGAGGCAGGCAGCCGTTCCACTTCCCGAGCGGCCGGTGAAAGCCGGAGGGCAGACCCCGTATCGTCTTTGAGAGGCCGCGGTTTTCGCGGCAAGTTGGGTGGCAACGCGGTGCTTCCGTCCCATGTTGGGCGGGGGCGTTATTTTTTTCAGGAGGGGATTTTCATGATCGATATCAATCTTATCCGTGACAACCCGGAGCTGGTCAGGGAAAACATCAGGAAAAAGTTTCAGAATCACAAGCTGCCGCTGGTGGACGAGGTGGCGCAGCTGGATCGGCTGAACCGCGAAGCGATCGCGCGGGCCGATTCTCTGCGCGGCCAGCGCAACAGCCTGTCCAAGCAGATCGGCGGCATGATGCAGCGCGGCGAGAAGGCGCAGGCCGAGGCGGTCAAGCAGCAGGTGAAGGATATGCAGGACGAGCTGGCGCAGCTTGAGGTGAAGGAAGAGGAGTACGCCCGGCAGATCAGGGAAAAGATGATGCAGATCCCCCAGATCATCGACCAGACCGTGCCGGTGGGCAGAAACGACAGCGAGAATGTGGAGATCGAGCGCTTCGGCGAGCCCGTGACGCCGGAATTCGAAATCCCCTACCATGTGGATATCATGGAGCGCTTAAGCGGCATCGACCTCGATTCTGCGCGCAAGACCAGCGGCAACGGCTTTTACTACCTGAAGGGCGATATCGCAAGGCTGCATTCCGCCATTTTGAGCTACGCGCGCGATTTCATGATCGACCGCGGCTTCACCTATTATGTGCCCCCCTTCATGATCCGCAGCGAGGTCGTCACCGGCGTGATGAGCTTCACCGAGATGGAAAACATGATGTACAAAATCGAGGGGGAGGACCTGTACCTGATCGGCACCAGCGAGCACAGCATGATCGGCAAGTTCATCGACACCATCCTGCCGGAGGAAGACCTGCCCCAGACCCTCACCAGCTATTCGCCCTGTTTCCGCAAGGAGGTGGGCGCCCACGGCATCGAGGAGCGCGGCGTCTACCGCATCCACCAGTTTGAAAAGCAGGAGATGATCGTCGTCTGCAGGCCCGAGGACAGCAAATACTGGTACGACCAGCTGTGGAAAAACAGCGTGGAATTCTTCCGCAGCCTCGATATCCCCGTGCGCACGCTGGAGTGCTGCTCAGGCGATCTGGCTGACCTGAAGGTCAAAAGCTGCGACGTGGAGGCCTGGTCGCCCCGCCAGCAGAAGTACTTTGAGGTGGGCAGCTGCTCCAACCTCGGCGATGCGCAGGCCCGCCGCCTGCAGATCCGCGTCAAGGGCGCGGACGGGCGCAAGTACATCGCCCACACGCTCAACAACACGGTGGTCGCGCCGCCGCGCATGCTGATCGCCTTCCTTGAGAACAATTTGAAAGCGGACGGCACGGTGGCCATCCCCGCGGCGCTGCGGCCCTACATGGGCGGCAAAGACCACATCGGCTGATGAACAGGCAAAGAAAGCCCGCGGGCGGCCATCCGCCCGTCGACAGCAAGGAGCTCAGGCTCGATATCAGCGAGCCTGAGCGCATCCTGCCTGTGGCCAAGGCGCTGGCCAACCCCGAGCGGCTGCGTATCATCCGCTGCCTGGGGCAGCGCAGCATGAACGTGCAGGAGCTGGCGCAGGCGCTGGATCTGCCCGTTTCCTCCACCGCCCTGCACATCCGGGTGCTGGAGGACGCGGGGCTGATCATGTCTGAAAACCTGCCCGCTTCCCGCGGGGCGATGAAGCTGTGCTCAAGGCGGCTGGATCTGTTCAGCTGCAGCATGGTGGAGGAAAAACACCCCGAGGGCAGCGTGCTGAGCCTGGAAATGCCGGTGGGCGGCTTCAGCCGCATCATCGATCTGGCTCCCACCTGCGGCATGGCCGACAGCCACAGTGCCATCGGCGAGTTTGACAACCCTCAGTGCTTTTACCTGCCCCAGCGCTTCGGGGCCGAGCTGATCTGGTTTCGGCAGGGGTATCTTGAGTATCTGTTCGGCATGATGAACCTCAGCGCCATGGAGGTGCACTGGCTGGAGCTTTCCTTTGAGGCCTGCTCGGAGGCGCCCATGCACCGCAACCCCTGGCAAAGCGATATCGGCGTGTGGATCAACGACCGGCCCATCGGGGTATGGACCAGCCCGGCCGATCTGGGCGGCCGGCGCGGCCTGCTCAACCCGGATTGGTGGCCCGATGTTTCCACGCAGTACGGCCTGCTCAAGACCTGGCGGGTGGACGGCAGCGGCTGCCATGTGGACGGCATGCGGGTCTGCGACCTGACCATCGGCGACCTGGCTCTGCCTGCCCAGCCGCAGATCAACGTCAAAATCGGCGTCAGCCCCGAGGCCGAGCATGTGGGCGGCATCAACCTCTTCGGCCGCGGCTTCGGCGACTATCCGCAGGGCATCATCCTGAAGATTGGATACAATATTCCATAAATGATGTAATATACAATGCGGATATAACGGGTTTTATAGAGCACTGTTCAAAGCGTTGACAAAGATATACGCCAATGATACGATTGTTTCGTCAGAAATGGTCGTATTTTTATTGATATCAACAGGTAAGCGTAAGGTAACTCAAGCTGCTATCAGCTAAGCCTTGCGGGTAAGATACAAAATAATTAGAACAAAGAGGTCGTCCGTATGAACAGCATCCCCAGGCCGGAATATCCCAGACCGGATTTTCAGCGCGACAGCTACTACAACCTGAACGGCGCCTGGTCCTTCGCCTTTGACGATGACAACCGCGGCGAGCGCGAGGGCTGGAACCTGCCCCGGCATCAGCTTGCGGGCAGCATCCTCGTGCCCTTCTGCTACCAGAGCGAGAAGAGCGGCATCGGCGACAAGACCATCCACCCCTACCTGTGGTACCGCCGCAAGTTCGAGGTGCCGGAGGAGATGAAGGGCCGCCGGGTTTTCCTGCGCTTCGGCGCGGTCGACTTTGAAAGCAAAGTCTATGTGAACGGCCGTCTGGCCGGCACGCACCGCGGCGGCTACACGCCCTTTGGCTTTGATATCTCCCACCTCTTGGTGGAAGGGGAAAACGACCTGTGCCTGCGCGTGGAAGACCAGACCGACTGCAGCCAGCCCCGCGGCAAGCAGTACTGGAAAGAGGGCCTGATGGGCTGCTGGTATACCCCGGTCAGCGGCATCTGGCAGAGCGTCTGGCTGGAAGCGGCGGGCGATAACAGCCTGACCGCCATCCGCGTCACCCCCGATTTGGACAGAGCCCTTGCCGATGTGCGCCTGCGGCTTGAAAAATTCCCCGAAAAGGGCACGCGCGTCGCCTACGAGCTGAGCATGGAGGGCCTCCTGCTGCTCTCGGGCGAGGTCAGCGCCTTTGACCAGACGCCCGGCTTTACGCTGGATATGCGCTGCGGCAGCCGGGTGGATACCGTGATTGCCTGGACGCCTGAGCATCCCCGCCTGTTTGACCTCAAGGTCACCCTGCTCACCGAGAAGGGCGCGCAGGACGAGGTGAAGACCTATTTCGGCATGCGCAAGGTCGAGGTGAAGAACGGCCAGGTGCTGCTCAACAACACCCCGGTCTACCAGCGCCTGATCCTCGATCAGGGCTACTGGCCCGACACCCTGCTGACCCCGCCCAGCGATGAGGCCATCCGCGCCGACGTGCAGTGGATTAAGGATTTCGGCTACAACGGCGTGCGCAAGCATCAGAAGGTGGAAGACCCGCGCTTCTATTACTGGTGCGACAGGCTGGGCCTGCTGGTCTGGGGCGAGGTGCCCAGCTGCTATGAGTACGGCCCGCAGACCGTCGCCAACCTTTCGAATACCCTGATGGATTTTATCGCGAGGGATTACAACCACCCCAGCATCATCACCTGGGTTCCGCTCAACGAGTCCTGGGGCGTGCGCGAGATCTATACCGACAGGCAGCAGCAGGCGGCCGCCCGCATGCTGACGCAGCTGTGCCGCAGCCTTGACCCGATCCGGCTGGTCTCTTCCAACGACGGGTGGGAGCAGACGGAGGCTGACATCTGCGCGCTGCATGATTACGCCGCCGAGGGCGAAGTGATCCACAGGCACTTTGACAGCCGCGAGCAGGTGGAGAAGACCGCCTGCGACCACCGCATGTGCTACGCCGAGGGCGCGCAGTACACGGGCAGGGAAGCCTTCCTGATCACCGAGTACGGCGGCATCGCGATGACCGGCAAGGGCGCGCAGGAAGATATGGGCGGCATGCAGACCTGGGGCTACCACGACAAGGTGAAGGATGAAGAGACCTTCTTCGCCCGCTTCGCCTCGGTGACGAATGCCATCCGCGAGCTTGACTACTGCCAGGGCTACTGCTACACCCAGCTGACCGACGTGATGCAGGAGATCAACGGCCTGCTCACCCCCGACCGCCAGCCCAAGGTGGATCCGGAGCGCTTTCGCGGCATCAACCGCAATCCGAAAGGCCGCGGCTGACCGCTATCCCCGTTTCTGAACGCCCTCGGGCGTGAGAATAGATTACCCAATAAAAAAGGAGGAACCCCCATGAAAAAGACCCTTTCTCTGGTACTCGGTCTGGCAATGCTGCTGGTTCTGGCTGTGCCCGCCATGGCCGCGCCGATCGAAATCGAATACTGGTCCGTGTTCACGGGCGCTGACGGCGCCACGATGCAGGGCATGGTCGACGCGTTCAACGCTTCTCAGAGCGAAGTGAAGGTCAACCACACCCCCATGACCGCGGATGACCTCTATCAGAAGCTGCCGCTGGCGGTGCAGACCGGCCAGGGCGTGCCGGATGTCGCCATCGTGCACATCGAGCGCATCCCGATGTTCGTCAAGCAGGAGATGATCTGGCCTCTGGACACGCTGCTTGAGAACGGCATCAAGAAGGAAAACTACATCCCCAGCGCCTGGGAGCGCACCGACATCGACGGCCAGCACTACGGCGTGCCGCTGGATGTCCACTCCTACGTGACCTACATCAACAAGGATCTGTTTGACAAGTACGACCTCAACAGCTTCCTGGAGGACGGCTACATCACCTTTGACGAAGTCCGCGCCATCGGCGACAAGGCCCGCGAGGGCGGCTTTGAGGGCAAGGTCTTCGGTCTTGACTGGCCCCGCGCCCAGCTGCTGAGCTACTACGCGCAGCTCAACGGCGAGCTGAGCGCCGACGGCACCGCCCCCACCTTCAACAACGCGGATTTCGTCAAGGTGTACGAGACCCTGAAGGCCCTGCACGATGACGGCTACACCAACCAGAAGGGCGACGACAACCTGCAGCTGTTCCACTCCGGCGAAATGCTGATCTGGCCTGAGGGCATCTGGATGAAGGCCGGCGTGGTGGATGCGGGCGTCAACTACGGCATGTATCCCTCCGTCTGCTTCACCCCCGAGACCTGCAAGAACTGGACTTCTTCCCATAACTTCGTGCAATTTGCCGATGACAACCGCACCGAGGAAGAGGACATCGCCGTGGCGAAGTTCATCAACTACATGGGCGAGAACTCCCTGACCTGGGCCCGTGACGGCGGCCAGGTGCCTGCCCACGTGTCCATCAACGATGCGCCCGAGTTTGCCGACCTGGCTCAGTCCTTCCTGGCTGACCCCGCGCGCGGCGACGAGCTGGCCATCTACTCCTACCTCTACTGGGGCCTGTTTGATACCGCCCTCAGCCGTCCCGGCTGGGAGCCCGTCTTCGGCACCATCGGCATTCAGGAAGCTCTGGATGCTATGGAGAAGGAAGTTGTTGACGCCATCGCGGCTCAATAAGCTGTAAATCCCCGCGGCCGGATGGACCTGTCTATCCGGCCGCCTTTTCCATCGGAACCCATGCGGGCGGGGTGAAAGCCCT
>CAYZTQ010000045.1:12185-14943 GCA_964481445.1 uncultured Christensenella sp.
CTGTCTATCCGGCCGCCTTTTCCATCGGAACCCATGCGGGCGGGGTGAAAGCCCTGCCCGCGGCTGGAGCCTTCGGATGGAGATCCTTCAGGGCTCTTTTCGCATTTGAACCAATGCTTTGAACAGTTTTTTGCCGACGGCATGCCACGCAAGGCGCGGCGGGCCGGGTCGGCGTCATTCTTCCGCGGGGTCTGCCCGCCGGGAAAGCGAGGTGCCGGGATGATACGCAGAGCGGCTGCCGCCGTGATGATCCTTCTGTTTTTTATCCTGTTTTTCATGAGCAGCGTCAACACGGGCATGGGCGCGAAGGAAGTGTATGTGGAGCATTCCTTCAGCTTCGCCAGCGTGCTGTTTTCGCTGTCCAGCGCTTCGGTCATGCTGATGCCGCTCAGCCTTGCGCTGATGGCTTTCGCGCTGATCAGCGTGCTGAGCCGCAGAAACAGCCCCGCGGCGCTGTTCGCGCTGCTGGCGACGCTGGCGCTGGGCGCGTTCCTGATTTTTTACGCGCGCGAAAGGCTGAACACCTCGCTGTACAACTCGCTCAGCGAGCTATTGAAAGAGGCGGGGGCCAAGTTTAAAAAGCGCGACATCAAGATGATCGATGTCTCTTATCCGCTGCTGCCCTACCTGACGCTGCTTGCAGGTTTCGCGGCCTCGCTGCTGTCGATGCCGCCGGTCGCGACCAGGGCGCAGCGCTATCAGGTGCGCCGCGAGCTGCTGCCCTACGCCTATGTGGGGCCGCATTTCCTGTTTTTCATCATCTTCTTTATCACGCCCGCCATCTACGGCATCTACGCCGCCTTTACCAAGTGGAACCTGTTCAACGATCCGGTGTGGGTGGGGCTTGAAAACTTCCGCACGCTGTTTCAGGACAAGGGCAACACCTATTACTTTCAGCTGCGCAACGGCCTGTGGAACACGGTGAAGTTCGTGCTGTACTCGGTGCCCTTCACCATCATCGTGCCGCTCAGCCTTGCCTACGCGCTGCAGTCAAGGCCCTTTGGCAACAAGTTCTACCAGGCGCTGTACTACATCCCCTCGCTGATGTCCATCACCACCGTCACGCTGGCCTGGCGCTATATGTTCTTCAAATCTTACGGCGTCATGAACCACTTTTTCATGACCAAGCCGGATTGGTTCATCCCGCCCTATTCCTGGGTGATGCTGGTGGTGGTGACCGTCTGGTGGGTCAACGGCGGCACGATGGTCATCTATCAGAGCGCGCTGGCCTCCATCCCGCACGAGCTGTATGAGGCGGCCGCGGTGGACGGCGCCAATGAGAAGCAGAAGTTTTTCAGCATCACGCTGCCCAACATGCGCTACCCGCTGATGTACACGCTGGTGCTGGCCGTGGTCGCGCAGTTCAACATCTACGGGCAGCCGCTGATTCTGACCGGCTTTGGCAACAACGAGGCCAACGCGGTGCTTTTGATGTATGTGTATGAGAACGCCGTCAAAAAGCAGGTGGCCGGCATTTCGGCCGCGATGGCGCTGGTGCTGGGCCTGTGCATCATGGCCGTCAGCTTTGTGCAGATCCGCCTGATGCGCGCCAACGCGCCCGATTAAAAGGAAGGAGGAAGAACGCATGGAAACCAGTCAATCAAGAAGAAAGCTGTCCTTTGTGTTTCTGGCGGTGCTGGGCTTTTTCTGGGTGATCCCCATCCTGTGGCTCGTGCTCAACTCCTTCAAGTCGGATCCGGATTTCATCACCTCCTTCACCAACCTGAAGGGGCCGCTGGATTACGCCTCGCGCCTGTGGCCGAAGAACTTTACCCTCGTCAACTACGTTGAGCTGTTTGTGGGCGGCGCCGGGGCCAACACCACGGCGGATATGCTGCCCATGGTGCAAAACAGCTTCATCGTCTCCATTTCGCATACCATCCTGGCCCTGATCGTCGTCTCGCTCTCCGCCTTCGCCTACGAGCGGCTCGACTTTCCCGGCGGCAACGCCATCTTCTGGGGCCTGATGTACCTGAGCATGTTCCCCAACGTCGTGGGCCTGCTGCCCATGTTCAAGATCGCCACCGCGCTGGGCTGGGTCAATAACCTCAACGCCCTGATCTGGCCGGGCCTTGCGGGCGTGTTCAACATCTTCCTGCTGCGCAACTTCCTGAAGGGCATTCCCAAGGCGCTGGACGAGGCCGCCTACATCGACGGAGCGAGCAGCTTTCAGGTCTACCGCCACGTCATGCTGCCTTCCATCAAGCCGGTGCTGATCGTGGTGGCGCTGTTCAGCTTCAACGGCTCGTGGAACGACTTCCTCTGGCCCACCATCGTCTTGACCGACGTTCGTCAGCAGACGCTGACGGCCGGCCTGCGCCTTTTGATGGGGCAGTACGAGCAGAAGTGGGCGCATCTGATCGCCTCGGTGCTGGTCAGCATGGTGCCGCCCTTCATCCTGTACCTGGGCGCGCAGAACTACTTCCTGACCGGCATCTCCATTCAGGCGGGCGTCAAGGGCTGAGCCTGTGCCCAGGCCGCTTTCCGCCGCAGGGGCGCGCCTTTGCGGCGGATTTATTATCTGTGGCATCTTTTTGTGATACCAAACGAAAACGTTAACGCGCAGAGAGACGACGGATTTTTTCGTTTTTGCTAAGTCGAACGAAGGAGGCGTAGCGGCGCTACGCTGACCGAGTGAGACAACGCTAAAACGGAAAAAGACGAGTCTATCACAGCGTTAATGTTTGAGTTTGGTATGAAGGAGGCGAAGACATGACCTTCAGCAGACTCCGGCGCAGGCTCTCGTTTCTGGGGCTTT
>CAYZTQ010000046.1:0-14882 GCA_964481445.1 uncultured Christensenella sp.
TGGCATCTCTTGACAGCACCTGCGTGATTGTTCCGGACGAGGAGCATAACAGCAAACCGGAAAACAAGGACAGCCAGAACATCTATATCAGCGGTGATAATCTGGATGGTCTTAAAGAACTTATCAAGAGCTATGCGCACAGCGTTAAGTGCATCTATATAGATCCTCCTTACAATACCGGCTCTGACGGCTTTGTTTACAAGGACAGCTTCAGCTTTACGCCTGCGGAGCTGTCTGCGAAATTAAGCATTGATGAGGAGCAGGCTACCCGCATACTCGATTTAACAAAGCGAGGCTCTGCTTCACATTCCGCATGGCTGATGTTCATGTACCCCAGGCTTCTGCTGGCAAGGGATCTGCTGACGGATGATGGCGTTATTTTTATTTCCATAGATGATAATGAACAGAGCAACTGTAAACTTATTTGTGACGATGTCTATGGTGAGAACAATTTCCTTACCTGCATATCAAGGGCAACTGGCACACCCACGGGCGGTGGATTTGATGGCTTGGTAAATGAGTTAGATTATATATTGGTGTATTCACGAGATATTGCTAAGACCGTTATAAACGGACTGGAGATGTCTGCTGAAGATGCAGAAATTTACAACGAAATTGATGCAGACGGGCATAGATATTTGACTCGATCTTTAAGAAGAACTGGTGGTGAGGATAGGCGCGAAGATAGACCTACAATGTACTACCCTCTAATAGCCCCAGATGGAACAGAAGTATATCCTATTGGGCCAACTGGCTATGAAAGCAGGTGGATTTGTGGCTTAGACACAGCCCAGCAGTTAGAAGAGGATGGTTTGTTAGAGTGGAAACTAAAAACTCTGTTAGGAGAAAAAGTTTGGCATCCGTATCAAAAGTACTATTTAGACGACAGAACGAAGGCTCCGGGCAACATTTGGAGAGATTTCATTTACCAAGGGGAAAGTCAAGAATTTTTATGGGATGACACGGAAGGAAATAAAAAGGCAACTAAGGATATAAGAGACCTGTTTGATGGAGAGAAAGTTTTCGAAACAGCAAAACCCATTGGATTAATTGAGAAAATTCTTTCTATTGGGAGCAAAGAGGATTCAATATGCATGGATTTCTTTTCTGGCTCTGCAACAACCGCACATGCTGTGTATCGATTAAACACAAGTAGCAATACACAAAGGAAATTTATTCTTATACAGTTGCCAGAAGCCGTAAAAGAGACAAGTGATGCTTATAGGGTCGGATATCGTACAATAGATCAAATCGGCATTGAGCGCATCAAACGCGCTGCCGCAAGAATCAAAAGCGAGCATCCTAATACCACCGCAGACCTCGGTTTTAAGCACTATACGCTGAAAGAGACGTCCGCTGAAACCCTCGACAAACTTGAGAAGTTTGACCCGGATGAACAGGGTATGTTCCTCAACAACAATATCCTTGATGACTTCGGGAAACAAACCGTCCTTACCACATGGCTCGTCCGTGATGGATATGGTTTCACCGCACCGGTACAGGAAATCGATTTTGCAGGCTATAAGGGCTACTACATGGACAAGCACCTTTATCTCATTGACGCCGGTATGAGCAAGGAGGCTGTTGCTGCCATCGTAGACAGGTTTGAAACAGACGGCAGTTTCAATCCGGAAAATGTAGTTCTTTTCGGTTACAGCTTTGTGTGGACAATGGCAGAAGAACTGAAAATGAATCTTCTAAGACTCAAAGATACGGAAAAAAATCTGCGAATCAACTTTGACGTAAGATACTAAGGAGGCAGTCTATGGAACTTATCCTTCAGCAAGAATTGCCTCATCAGCAGAAAGCGATTGACGCAATTTGCGAAGCATTTGGTGGTGTGTATATGAAGCCTCCGACAAATTACTATGAGAATCCGGAGATTATGCTTACACATCCTAAGCTTGCAACAAATATCAAGATGATTCAGCAGTCATTACCTGCAGAGTATCGTTCAAGCCTGCCTATCGGTGACTGCCTGAATCTTGATATTAAAATGGAGACTGGCACCGGCAAAACCTATGTGTATACAAAGACTATTTTTGAGCTTCACAAACGCTATGGTCTGAATAAGTTTATCATTGCGGTACCCTCTCTTGCAATAAAAGCAGGCACCGCTCAGTTTCTGAAAGACGATTATGCCAGAAAGCATTTCACTGATGGCTGCAGCTACGGCTCTGATATAGAAGTCGGTGTACTTGAAGCGCCAAAGAACAAGAAAAAAGGCCGTTCGTATTTTCCGAGCGTAGTCAGTGACTTCATCAAAGGCTCTTGCCGGAACACGAAGAAGATTTATGTTCTGCTTGTGAATATGCAGCTTCTGACCAACGCCAAGATGCTGACAAGGGACGATTACGATTATGGCGCGGAAGGCTTTTATAGACCGTTGGATGCAATTCGGAGCACAAAGCCTGTGGTGATCATTGATGAACCTCATCGCTTCTCAAGAGACCAGAAGGCGTTCAAGGTTATTACAGATGAGATAAAACCACAGTGCATTATCCGCTTCGGCGCAACATTCCCTGAAACCACAAGCGGCAGGGGTAAGAATAAAATCACCATGAAGGACTACCGGAATCTCCTTTATGATTTGAATGCCTGCGCATCCTTTAACCAGGGTCTGATTAAAGGGGTAGCAAAGGAACATTTTGAGCCGGTTTCAAAAAAGGAAGAAAAGGTCAAGATTACGGCTATTGACAGTAAAGAGGCTGTTCATATTCAGTACAAAAAAAGAGATGAAACCACAAAGAGCTTTACACTGAAAACAGGGGACTCGCTATCGATAGTAAGTGACGCTTTCTCCGGCATCACAGTTTCTACTATAGATAAAACTGATGTTACGTTCTCTAACGGAATTACAAAAACAGCTGGTGAGGAACTGGATGTTGATATCTACATGACGTCCTACCAAGAGCAGATGCTCCGTCTTGCTCTGCAAAGACACTTTGAAACTGAGAAAGAAAACTTCTGTGGCCGCAATTTCAAAATCAAAACACTGGCGCTGTTCTTTATTGACGATATTACCTCCTACCGAATCGATGATGAAGGCAAAAAGCCATATCTTCTTGATGCCTTTGAACGTCTCCTTAAGGAAACAATTGAGAAAGTCATTTCCGAACTTGATGAGCACGAAACAGAATATAAAGACTTCCTTGAAGCAAGCCTTGTGGGTATATCATCCTGTCACGCAGGATATTTCTCACAGGACAACAGTGATTCCGATGAAGATATAGCAAAAGAAGTCGATATCATCCTCAATGGAAAGAAACAGCTACTTTCGTTTAAGAATGAAGACGGTAGCTTCAATACTTTGAGATTTCTTTTCTCCAAATGGACACTCAAAGAGGGCTGGGACAATCCCAATGTATTTACAATTGCCAAGTTGCGCTCAAGCGGCAGCGAAAACAGTAAGTTACAGGAGGTCGGCAGAGGGCTGCGCCTTCCTGTTGATGAAAACGGGAACCGAATATCTAATGAGGAATTCACACTGAACTATATCGTAGACTTTACCGAGGCTGACTTTACGCAGCGCCTTATGGATCAGATTAATGGAGAGATGCCACAGGCTATAAGCATTTGTGATGAAAAACTCGTAGCGATTGCTGAGAAGCTCGGAAAGACAGCAAATGATTTGTTTGGAGAACTGTTCGCCAAAAATTATGTTGATTATCAGCGTAAAATCAATCCAGAAACAAGAGATGCATTTTTTGCAGAATTTCCAGACTTCGCTACCGGTTTATCCTCTGGTAAGATTAAGGATAGGAATAAAGAAAAACCGAAGCCGATTAAAATTCGCCCTGCTGTTTACAAAGAAATTAAAGAACTGTGGGAGAAAATCAATCACAGATATTTGCTGCTCTATGATTCCGATTTGAATGACAATCTTGAGGATGTTGTTTTATCTCTGTTCGAGAAAGAAGGGGTTTTCACAGATGCGGTAATGCGCAGTGAAAGAGAAGTTGTCAGCAGCATCGGCACTGAAATGAATGTTCTGCGAGAAGTAGGGGTTCAATATATAGTTACTCGGACTATCCCATATTGCGTGTTCCTTAAGCGTATATCGACAGCAACTAATATACCTATTAAGGTGCTGCATGCTGCGCTTTGTTCTTATGCCAAAAGACATGGCCGAGATTTTGAAAAGTATATCAATGATAACTCAGCGGCAGCGTTCTGTGCCGAATTTTCAAACTGGAAAAACGAAAATCTACAGGGCCGCTTTCATTATGAAAGAAGCAGTGTTACGCTTGGAGCAACGGCATTGACATTTGCAGACGGCAAGCCTCGACCGGAAATTGCGCAGGGTCGTATCGGTACTAAAATTATTCCCGGAACACCAAGTGAAAAATATCTGTATGATGTTTTGGCATACGACTCTCCACTTGAAAAAGACAACATTACCGCTGATATAGAGGAAGTAGTGGTATATGGAAAGATTCCTCGCAGCAGCATCGCGATTCCAACAATAATCGGAGGAATGTACAGCCCGGATTTTATGTATATTGTTAAACGAGCGTCAGGTGAGAAAGAACTGAACATAATCGTTGAAACGAAGGATGTGGAGAATCAGACGGAACTCAGAGGAACTGATAAAGCAAAAATTGACTGCGCCAAAGTTTTCTTTGAAATGTTAACGGCAGACGGCTACACGGTTTACTTCCGTGATCAACTCGGCAATAAGCAAATGGCTCAGATTCTCAACGACGTACTCAGCCTTTAACACGAAAACAAGATGACAACACTAAAGGTTTTCCCTTCGTTGTCGTCTTCAGTTTGTGTCTCCACTTGAAGCGCTCCGATCAGAAATTTTCTTGTTTTCGAAAATCCCTGTCCTGCGCTCCCTTTTTGGGACGCTTCTTATAAGAAGCGCCCCAAAGTCGTTCCCCTCGTCTTCCTTTCCGTTTCTCACGCCCTGTACCCCGAGTCAAGGTCCACCAGCGAGGCAAGCGGCCTGTCTTCCCGCAAGGCGAGCAGGTTGTCGCAGGCAAGGCCGATGATGTTGCCCTGCGTCAGCCTGAGGAAGTTCTGCCCTGCGATATGGGGCGTGATCAGCAGGTTCGGCTGCCGCCACAGCGGGTGATCCTGTGGCAGGGGCTCGGGCACGGAAACGTCGATCAGCGCCCCGGCGAGCCTGCCCGACTCCAGCGCCCAGAGCAGCGCCTCCTGATCGACCGCGCTGCCGCGGCCGACGTTCAGAAAATAGCTGCCCTGCTTCATCCTTTCAAAGCGCGCGCGGTTCATCAGGCCCTTGGTTTTTTCCGTTTCGGGGAGGCTGAGCGCCACCACGTCGGCGGAGGGCAGCAGCGCGTCCAGCTCCTCCATCAGGGCCACGCGCTTGACGCCCGCGGGCGCTTCGGCGGGGCGCCTGCGGATGCCCGTCACCTCGGCCCCCATCAGGCCGCAGCGGGTGGAAAAGGCCGTGCCGATATCGCCCATGCCGACCGACAGCACCTTCGCGCCAAACAGCGTGGCTCCCTCCGGCCGGGGCGTCCACGTCCCCTGCTTCATATCGTCGCGGTAGAGGTGCAGGCGCTTCATCAGGCCCAGCAGCCCGCCCAGCATATACTCCGCGATGACCACGCCGTAGCTGCCGGTCGCGCTGCAAAGACGGGCCTCGGGGGCATGCCCCTTCAGCTTCAGGTACTCCGCCCCCACGCCGGAGGAGGTGAGCTGCAAAAGCCGCAGCTTCTTGGCCACCGCAAGGAAGCGCTCCGCGGGGCCTCCGATGATTACCTCGGCCTCCGCCGCCTGCTCCTCCGTAAGCTCCTTGGGCTTCACAAAATCCACCCGCGCCCCGCCCGCCGCGCGGCGCACCTGCTCCTTCTGCTCCTCATCCATTTTCATCAGCACCAGCACGCGGCTTATCTGCATTTTTCCTGTTCCTTTCCTGACCGGGCGTATTTTGTACCCGCATACTATCTCTTTTAAGATGCATTCTCCTGCCCCCGGCTTTTGCCCGGCGGCTTCTTCCATAGTATAATACCCTTATCACACAGGTGCAGATCATCAATACGGGAGGAAGAGACATGAAAGCTTTGTTGATTGGCGGAACAGGCACCATCAGCCTGTCCATTTCAAAGCGCCTGCTCGCGCTGGGCTGGGAGCTGAGCATTTTGAACCGCGGCAGCGCCAGAGAGCTGCTGCCCGAGGCCGAGGCCATCGTGGCCGATATGAACGATGAAAAGGACGTGGCGGAAAAGCTGAAGGGCCGCTGGTTTGATGTGGTGGCCGAGTTTATCGCCTTCACGCCCGACCAGGTAGAGCGGGATATCCGGCTGTTCAGCGGCAAATGCGGGCAGTACATCTTTATCAGCAGCGCCTCGGCCTACCAGAAGCCGCCGGTCGCGCCGTATTTCAGCGAGTCGACGCCGCTGCATAACCCCTATTGGCTGTATTCGCGGAATAAAATCGCCTGCGAGGAGGCGCTGACGCGCGCCTACCGCGATGAGGGCTTCCCGATGACCATCGTGCGGCCCAGCCACACCTTCTCGAATAGAAGCCTGCCCCTCGGCATCCACGGCAGAAACGGCGCCTGGGGCGTGATTTCGAGGATCCTCGCCGAAAAGCCCGTGCTGATGCCGGGAGACGGCACCAGCCTGTGGACGGTGACCTGGTCGGACGACTTTGCCCCCGGCTTCATCGGCCTGATGGGCAATGTGCACGCCCTCGGCCAGGCGGTGCACATCACCTCGGACGAGGCGCTCACCTGGAACCAGATCCACAAAACGGTCTGCGACATCTTAAACAAGCCCTTCCTCCCCTGCTATGTGCCCTCCAGCATGCTGGCGAAGGTCAAAAATTCGGACTGGGAAGGCGCGCTGCTGGGCGACAAATCGAACTGCGTGATGTTCGACCTGAGCAAGCTAAGAAGCCTGGTGCCGGGCTTTACCTGCCCCACCCGCTTTGACCAGGCGGCCCGCATGTCGCTGGACTACATCCTGAGCCACAAAGAGCTGCAAAAGCCCGACCCCGCCTTCGACGCCTTCTCGGACGAGGCGGTGCGCATCCTGCAGACGGCGGGCGACGCGCTGGCCGGCCTGACGCTGTAAGAGACAAACAAGAACATCATAGGCCCTGCCGCCCGGTTTTAAGGCGGGCGGCAGGGCTTTTGCTGACCGCGGGCGGTATGAGAAGCCCGGAATATTTTGCCGCGGCGCTTGACCCGACCCCAGGGGGCCGGCTTATGCTGAGGCAGGAGGTGACCCGCATGCAGATCAAAGAAGTGATGGCGTATACCGGCCTCAGCCGCAAGGCGCTGGAGTATTATCAGGAGAAGGGGCTGGTCGCGCCGCGGACGCTGGAAAACGGCTACCGCGATTACAGCGAAGAGCAGGCGGATACCCTGCGGCAGGTGGCCCTGCTGCGCGCGCTGGATGTGCCGCTGGAGCAGATCCGCGCCGTGCTGGAGGGCAGAGAAAGCCTGCCCGGCCTTGCGCGGGCGAGGGAGGCGCAGCAGGAAAGGGAGGCGCGCAGGGCGCGGCTGCTCAGGGACTACGCCGAGGGCGGCTCCGCCGAAACGCTGCGCGCGAAAGCGGAGGCGCTTGTCAGGGAAGAATCGCTGGCCCGGCGCTTTGAAAGGCTGCTGCCCGGCTATTTCGGCCGGATGCTGATGGCAAACTTCGCTCCCTATTTGCAGGAGCCCGCGCTCAGCGCGGAGCAGGAGCAGGCCTTCGCGGAGGCTGCCGCCTTTCTGGACGGCCTGCCGCCCTTCCATCTGCCGGAGGAGCTGATGCACGCGGTGGAGGAAGCCGCGGAGGGCATCGACGCCGATATGATGAAAAAAGCGCAGAACGCAAAAGAAGCAGCCCTCCGGGACGCGGAAGGCTGGCTTGAAGAAAACAGCGGTTTGATCAAAGAGTATCAGGCGCTGAAGCAAAGCGAAGCGTACAAAACCCTGCCCGTGGTGCAGGCCGGGGAGCGGCTCAAGGACTACCTGAGCGAAACCGGCTTCTATCAGCGCTTCATCCCCCTGCTGCGCCGCCTGAGCCCGGCATACGACGCCTATTATCAGGCGCTGATCCGGGCGGACGCGGTGTTTCGGGAGAGAGTCGAAGGCTGAAGCGGGAAAACTGCCGGTCTTTTCAGAAAACAAATCTTCTAAAAATCGGGAGGCGCTGCTTTATCGGCGTCTCCCGATTCTTGAACCATTGCTAAACAACGGCGTTCAGGCGGAGCATTTATAGCAGACGAAAACGTTAACACCCAGAGAGACGACGGATTTTTTCGTTTTTGTTCAGTCGAACGAAGGAGGCGTAGCGGCGCTACGCTGACCGAGAGAGACAACGCTAATACGGAAAAAGACGAGTCTATCACAGCGTTAAGGTTTGAGTTTGGTATCACGCAGATCGCCGTCCATCAGCAGGGCAAGGTCTTCGGCCAGCCTTCAGGTGATGCCGGAATAGGAATAGTAGACGATCAGCGGCCTGATTTTTTCCACCCGGCTCCTGTCGTTTTCACGCATTTTCCGCCGCCGCCCGTCTTTCCGCCGCGAGCAGTCTGATCCCCGCCCGGCCGAGCAGGCTGAGGGCCAGCGCCATCACGCCGTAGAGCAGCCAGTCAGGGGTATCGACCCACCTGTCCAGCGCAAACTCAAGGCCGATCAGCAGCGCGATTACGGCGGGGAAGCTCAGCGCCGGGGCGATCCACAGGCTTTTTTTGAGGCCGCGGCGCAACGCGCCTGCTATCCACGCAGCGAGCAGCGCCCCTGTGCCCAGAACGGCGAAGAGCTGGTGCACGCGCACAAAGCCCCATTTGACGGTCTCGGCCCGCAGGCTCTCGCACAGCATCTGCGCCAGCAAAAACAGAAACAGCGCCCGCTGCCAGCCTTCGCCCGCCGGGCGCGGTCTTCTATACAGATCGATCAACAGCAGCAGCGCGACCAGCGCCTCCAGCATGAAAACGGCGGCATACCACTCGCCCCACTCGTTCTGGACGGCGAAGGGAAAGCGCTGAAAAAGCGGGTTCTCAATATCACTGCCCTGCCCGATGGTGACAAAATACTCGGAGAGCCTCGCCACCAGCAGCGAAAGCAGCGCGCCCCCGGCCAGCGGGTCAAGCAGCGTGTGCGGCTTCAGGCGGAAGACGCGCTCGGCAAAGAAAGCGCCCAGCAGGATGCCGAGCAGCGCCCCTACAAAGGAAAGACCTTCGGGCGACAGATCGAGCAGCCCGGCCCAGCCCTTCTGCGGCAGCAGGAAATTGAGGCGGACAAAAAAGACAAAGGCGCGCGGCAGCGCCAGCTGCAGCGGCAGCAGAATCAGCAGGCTGACAAGCGCCGCGCGCATCGGGGCGCCCTGCACCCGCGCCTGCCGCAGATACAGCCCTGCGCCCAGCAGCACCGCGATGATGAGGCCAGAAAGATGCGCGCCTTCGCCTTCCACTCAGTCCGCCTTCCCTTCGCCCTGCAAAGTGACAAAATAGATGATATCGCTGATATCGCGGATCTTGCTGATGTTGCTGGTGTTGACATACTGCCCGTTAAACATCAGCATGGTCGAGTAGCCGCCGTCGAGATTGTAAGCGTTCTCAACGCCCTGCTCAGCCACCAGCTTGCTGAACTGGTCGAGCGTCAGGCCGACATTGCGCTCGCGGGGGCCGGCGCAGGCCACGGCCACATACTCGAGGCTGCCGCGCTTCACCTGCGCGAGCGCCATGCGCTGGCGGGGCTTGAAGGCCGCGTTGTCATTATCCTGATAATTTTCCACCCGCTTGCCGTCGATGATCAGCGAGGGGCCGAAATTGAAGCTGTGCAAGATGTTTTTATCGGCGTTATCCGCGATATCCTGCGGCGTCGCCAGGGGCAGCTGGTAAAAATCGCCCTTGTCGTCGATCAGCAGCACATCGCGCTTGCCGCTTGGCAAATTGCGGTACTGCACGCCGTTGCGGATGAGGTAGCCGTCCGGGATATAGCAGTAGTAATCGCCGTTGATGGCCAGCACCGCGTTCATGCGCCCGGCCAGCGTCAGCCCCTTGATGGTGCGCTCCGAATTAAAATCGCGCGCGGCGGCGGTGCGCAGCTGCCCCGGCTCGCTCAGGCGGATGCGGGCGACCCAGTAATCCGTCTCATGCACGCGGCCCTGGGTGATGCTGACCGTGATGGAATCATCCGAATAGCTGAGGCCGTCCGCCCCGTAGGCTTCCGCCAGGGGAACCTTCCCCGGCACTTCGGCCAAAGCGGGAAGCGCCAGCATCATGGCCAGCACGGCCCCCAGAACTGCCCTGATCGGATGTATTTTTCCCATGTTTTCTCCGCCCTTCTTTGTTTCATCACAGTATAATATTTGAAGAGATTAACGTCAAATATATACTTAATTTTGGCATATAATTCCTCAGATTCCCGTTTGACAGGGGCAGGGTCTGCCCCTACAATGAATATACCCCTTGTACGGCGATAGGAGGTGCCCCATGAAGAAAATATTGTGCCTGCTGTGCCTTGTCTGCCTGCTGCCAGTGTCTTCCGCGGCGGAGGGAGAGAGCGTCAGCATCTTCGAGCGCAGCATCCCGAAAAACGCGCGGGTGCTCGACCTTTCGGGCGTCACGGACGTCAGCGCGCAGCAGGTGAGCGAGCTGCTCAGCCGGCTGCCCGATGTGAAAGAAGCGCTGCTGTACGACGCGAGTTTTACCTCCGCGCAGGCGGGCGAGCTGCGCGGGCGCTATCCGGACGTATTTTTCGGCCTGACTTTCCGTCTGGAAGACCATGTGGTGCGCACCGACCAGACGGCCTTTTCCACCCTGCACAACAACCGCTCCCCCGTTCACACGGCGCAGGATTTTGACTTTCTGCGCCACTGCGTGCGCCTGGAGGCGCTGGATCTGGGCCACAACGCGATTTCGGACATCGGTTTTCTTGAAAACCTCACGGAGCTGAAGGTGCTGATCATCGCCCTCAACGATATCCGCGACATCAGCCCGCTGAAAAACCTGAAAAAGCTGGAATACCTCGAGATGTTCCGCAACAAGGTGAAGGATATCTCCCCCCTTGAGGAGCTTCGGAACCTGCTTGACCTCAATATGGGCTATAACTACGTCAAGGACTATACGCCGCTTTTCGCGCTTTCGAAACTGGAACGCCTGTGGCTGTACCAGAGCAACGGCTATTCCGCGGGCCCCATGCCGAAGCAGACCCTGCGTGAGATCCGTCAGGCGCTGCCCGGCTGCTATGTGGACGGCGTCTGGGGCGGCACGGGCGGCGAATGGCGCAAGCACCCCCGCTACAACGTGATTTTCGATATTTTCAAGACCTCGGTGTACAGGCCGTTTGAGTAATCGAAACAAAGCGCAAAAGAACCCTGAAGTGGGTAGTGACGCTACCCACTTCACCGGCCGGAGAGACAGCAACAAGAAATTCCTCCAGAAAAGCTAAAAAAGCCGAGGTGCCTCCTGTGAAAACCGTTAAAACCAACGCCATGCGCCTGCTGGATACACTGCATCTGCCCTATGAGGCCCATAGCTACCCCTCGGACGGCACGGCCGTGGACGCCGTGGAGGCGGCGCGGCTGCTGGGCGAGGCGCCGGAAAAGGTCTTCAAAACGCTGGTGCTGCTGGGCAGCGATAAAAAGCACTATGTCTGCCTGCTGCCGGCGGGCGGCGAGCTGGATCTGAAGGCCGCCGCGGCCCATTTCGGCGTGAAAAGCCTGGCCATGGAGCATGTGGCCGACCTGAAAAGCATCACCGGCTACATCCGCGGCGGCTGCTCGCCGCTGGCGATGAAAAAGAGCTTTGAAACCGCCATCGACGAGAGCGCGCGGGGCCTTCCCTACCTCTATGTCTCGGCGGGCCAGATCGGCTGGCAGCTGAAGCTGAGCCCGGAGACGCTGCGCAAGGCGCAAAAGATGGAATACGCGGCGCTGACAAGGCGGTAGGCCTTATCGCGCCCGCATGAGGGCAGGAGAGGCGGCAGCGTGATTTATTATCAGGATCAAGATATCACCATCCGCGACCTGAGGCCCGAAGACGCGCAGCTCATCAGCGAGGGGGAGGCCGCGCAGGGCTGGCAGCCGAACGTCTCAAAGTACGAGATGAGGCTGCTGCATCAGGCGCAGGGCAAAGCCATCGCGCTGGCCGCGGAATACCGGGGCAAGACCGCTGGCTATATCAACCTGTACTATCAGCCCGAGCACGGCCCCTTCGCGGGCAGCGGCATCCCCGAGATCGTGGATTTCGGCGTGCTGGAAAAATACCGCCGCCGCGGCATCGGCTCAAAACTGATGGACGCCGCGGAAAAGCTCGCGGGCGGTTTTTCCGATACGGTCTGCATCGGCGTGGGGCTGCACAGCGGCTACGGCAGCGCGCAGCGCATGTATGTGAAGCGCGGCTACCTGCCCGACGGCAGCGGCGTATGGTATGAGAATCAGCCCTGCCCGCCCTATGCTGTCTGCCGCAACAACGATGAGCTGGTGCTGTATCTTTCAAAGCGCCTGAAAGGCTAAGGGATGATTCGAAAAGCCGGTATCAAAGACCTGGGCGCGGGCTTCCGGGAGGCGGGGCGGATCATCTGCTTTGCCAAGCCTTTAAAACGGGATTGATGGGAGGAGAGCGGCATGTATCCGAAACCATACGCCGAAAAGACCCTGAAGAAAGCCTATGAGCTTGCGGGGATCGACGAAAAGAAGTCAGCGTTTCTGCACCAATATCTTCTGGCGTCTGTCAATCTGTACGGTTGTCTGACGGTCCGGGATCTCTGGGAAATTTTCAAAGAGTATGCCGGGCACACGCCCAAGGGAACCTATCCCCTGCTGCACAGGAAAGATTTGACAGAGTTCTCCTCTATCGCCAGACGCGAGGCGCTTCCTTATTATGTTTTTGAGATAGATGAACTATATTGTGAGGAAAAGAGAGCGCCCCTCGACCGCTTCATCGTTCACGGCTCCCTTGTGCGGCCGGGTTATGGGAAATTCAGCGTTCTATATAATCTTGTCGAGCAGCAGAGCCGCCATCCCTTTTACCTGCCCCAAACGATGAAAGACTTCCTCGCGTTTTCGGATGCCGCGGCGTCCCTTTCCAAAGAAGAAAAAGCGCTGCAAAGCTTTCTGGACAATCTGGTCATCACGCAATCCGAGTACAAAAACGCCGCGGGCAGGACCTTCCCCTGCCAAGGCAAGGGAAAAAGGCTGAAAGACTGCGATTTTCTGACAAGGGATGAGGTCTTTGAGTATGAATATCTCAGCGGCAAAAGCGGCCATATCAAAGGAAACGCAAAACGGGCCGAAAATTACCTTGCCGGGCGGAAAGGCCCGCAATCGCAAAAAATCATGCGTGAACTGAAATTCCGAATCTATACGGGATGGCCGGGCCCGCGGTTAACCATAGAATGGCTGACAGAAGACCTGCAGGAAATGGGCGTATCCCTCAGAAGCCGTCAGTTGGAGCGATTGCTGAATCTCGTTATGGATTTTAACAATCGTTCCCGGCTCTGGTGTACCTGCGGATGGACACCCGAAGAGATCAGACGTGCCATCGCGGCCGCCGGCAAGGGAAAAAGTCCCACCGTCATTCTTGGCCCGGGGTTCCATCAGGCCATAGCGCGGGGAGATCTCGATCTGAATGAAGTGAAGAAACAGGCGGCAAAGCTGGGCATCCGGCTTGAGCTGCCCGAAGAAAAGTAAGCATCGACTTGTTTTCGGCTGCGCTGTTCAGTCAGGCTTGGTTCGTGTGAAGTAGGGATTGATTTTTTCGTCCAAAACATGATGAATTTGGACGAAAGGCATATCCAAAACGGAAGAAGAGACGAGATGCCGACAGACAAAGGCTACCTTGCATATAATCAGGACAGGTGGAACAGGGTTTCCAGAAAAAAGGGAAATCCCTATACCATCCCCATCGAGCATGAAGATCTGATGGAATTGAAACAGAGGCCCCTCGAGGTTGGGCTGACCGTTGGCAGGCCCGTTCCCGCGCGGTGGTTTAAGAGGGCAAAAGGGATGAAGACCTTGAAAACATGTGGAGCGAATCCTTCCGCGTCCTTAAAAAAGGCGGGCTGCTGATGGTCGGCTACATGAACCCCTGGATTTATATGTATGACGCCGATATTGTATGGGAGATGAAGCACCCATGAACGACCCCCTCATTACAGCCGCGCAGAACTATCTTCTTGAGCTTTTCAAGGACAACGCGGACGGGCACGACGCCCGGCATTCGCTGCGCGTGTACCGTCTGGCGATGCGCCTTGCCGAAGACTGGCCGGAGTGCAATCAAAGGCTGATCGCCCTTGCCGCGTTGCTGCACGACGCGGACGACCATAAGTTGTTCCATACGGAAAACCATGCGAACGCGCGGCGCTTTCTCGTCCTCCATCAGATAGCGCAGGAAGAGACGGAAGAGATCTGCGCCATCATCGGCGCCGTTTCCTTCAGCCGCAACCGCGGCCGCAGGCCGGACACGCTGGAGGGCAAAATCGTGCAGGACGCGGACAGGCTCGACGCCCTCGGCGCCGTCGGCATCGCGCGCACCTTTGCCTACGGCGGCAGCCGCGGCAGAAGCCTCGATGATTCCATCCGCCATTTCCATGAAAAGCTGCTGCTTTTGAAGGACGAGATGAACACGCCGCAGGCACGGGAACTGGCCAAAGCGCGCCACGCGCTGATGGAAACCTTCCTGCGGGCCTATGCAGAAGAAACAGAATAGGGCCTTCCGGCCTGTCATCCGGGCGCGGGAAAAAACGCAGACCCGGCTCCTTTCCCCATGAACAAACAGGGTTTTTAACGATTTGAGGGGGACAGCCCCTGTCTCAAAGCCGAAAACAGGGCCTTTGTCCGCTTTGTGTCCTGTTGATCCACTGTATTATCGCCTAAAAAGGAGGCAGAAACATGGATCAAGATTGCTTCAGAAAAATAGTCAGGCAGACTGACACAGGCTCATCAGACGAAAGGATGCCAACGCAGACGCGC
>CAYZTQ010000047.1:0-8446 GCA_964481445.1 uncultured Christensenella sp.
CTGAACCCCTGCTTTTGGTTTCTGCCGTGCATGGAGACACGAATGATATATATAATACCAAACTCAAACATTAACGCTGTGATAGACTCGTCTTTTTCCGTTTTAGCGTTGTCTCACTCGGTCAGCGTAGCGCCGCTACGCCTCCTTCGTTCGACTTAGCAAAAACGAAAAAATCCGTCGTCTCTCTGCGCGTTAACGTTTTCGTTTGGTATAAAATCGGCCCCTCACCTTTCGGTGAAGGGCCGGTGGCGGCAATCGGTTCTTGAAGACCGATTAGAGAGCGTTTTTAATGACAATGTCGCCTTCCTTCATGATCACTTCCATGTTGTCGGGCGTGAGGTCGTGGATGTTCTTCGCGACGTCGCCCTTGACGACCAGCAGGTCTGCGAACTTGCCTGCTTCCAGAGAGCCGAACTCCTTCTCATGGTGCACCATCTTGGCGCCGTTGAGCGTCGCGGCCTTGATGGTATCCAGCACGGAGATGCCGGCCTTGTCGACAAAGTCGTACATTTCGTCGATGGTCACCCAGCCGTAGGGCGTCACGAAGGAGAAGGAGTCGGAGCCGATGGTCAGCGTCACGCCGCGCTCGTTGGCTTCGCGCAGGTTGGCGTAGGTGCGCTGCAGCTCTTTTTCGACCACGGTGTCGCCCTTGAACTTGTCAAGCGCGGGGGTGTAGACGGGGGGATAGGTGGCATACCAGGTGGGCAGGAAGCCGATGGTCGGGGTAAAGAAGGTGCCCTTCTCCACCATCAGATCCATGGTCTTGGCGTCCAGCTCGAAGCCGTGGATCAGCTGCTCGGCGCCGCAGCGCACGGAGTCGTAGGCGGCGGACACGCTGTTGTAGGAGTGGCTCCACACGGGGATGCCTACCATGGCGGCCTCGTCGCACACGGCCTTGATTTCCTCATAGCAGTAGTGCTGGTCGCGGCCCGAATCCCAGTGCCAGATGCCGCCGCCGGTCGCCCAGATCTTGATGGCGTCGGGGTTCTCGCGCAGACGGCGGCGCACCGCCTTGCGCAGATCCCAGGGGCCGTCCACCTGGTCGCCCCAGGGGTGCGAATCCTTCGAAATCTGCGAGGGCAGCTTGTGGCTGTCGCCATGGCCGGCGGTGCGGCAGAAGCCGAGGCCGGTCGCGTAGATGCGCGGGCCCTTCATGATGCCCATGTTCACCACGTCGCGGATGGCGATGCCGTTGCGGCCGATTTCGCACACGGTGGTCAGGCCGTGGGTCAGCGCGTCATAGGCCTGCTTGACGGCGACGGTCTGCTTTTGCGCGACGGACTCGATCACCCAGTCGTTGTCATCGTCGGTCAGATTACCGGAGAAGTGCAGGTGCGTGTCGATCAGGCCGGGCATGATGGTTCTGCCCGCGATGTCGCGCGCCTCGTAACCTGCGGGCACCTCGGTGCGCTTGCCGGCATAGGTAATCTTCTTGTCTTCAACCAGCACAAGGCTGTCTTCGATGGGTGCGGCGCCGGTACCGTCGACCAGCTTGCCGCCGATGAATGCGTACTTTGCCATGATGATAGTTCCTTTCTTTTTCCTACTCTGTTTTCGTTTGAAGAATACAGGCCTTATTTGTTCGACTTTCTGCGGCTGCCTGCCGCGTAGACCGCGAAGCCTGCCGCGATCCAGCCGATGGTGATGATCCATTCCACGGGCTTGAGCGCCGCGGGGCTGAAGGGCAGCACCATCAGGCCGATGATGATGAGGCCGGCCGCGATGGCGGCATAGATGCCGAGCCTGCCGCCGTTGACCTTGTAGGGACGGGGCAGGGAAGGCTCGGTCCTGCGCAGCTTCGCGCAGGCAAGGCCAGCTGTGGTACAGGCGAAGATGAAGCCCAGCGAGGCCACGGCCGTCAGGGGCAGCAGCATGTTGCTGCCGAGGAAGGGGCCGATCAGCGTGAGGGCGGCCATGACCATGTTGGCCTTTTTAGGCGCGCCGGATTTGGGGTCGATCTGCGCGAAGGAGGCGGGCAGCATTTCCTTGCGACCCAGCGCCAGCATCAGGCGGGTCGAGGCGCCATAGAAGGAGTTCATCGGGCCCAGGGGGCCGAGCGTGGCGACGATCAGCATCGCCAGGTAGAAAAAGAGGTTGATCCGCTCCAGCACGGCCAGCGCGGGCACTTCCATCTTGACCAGCTCGTGCCAGTTGATGATGGTGCCGAAGGAGTAGATGCAGATGACATAGAAGACGCCCGAGGCGATCAGCGCGATAGCGGGGATCAGGCCGAACTTCTTCCAGTTGATGTTCTCCGAGGCTTCCTCCGCCTGCTGGGGGATGGTGTCAAAGCCCGCGTAGAAGAAGGGGGTGATGACCAGCACGGCGATGATGCCGCCGAACAGGCCCATGGCCTTGGTGGCCGCTCCGCCCGCGGCGTCCGTCACCTGCGAGAAAACGGGCAGGGCGTTGGCGGGCGAGCCCTTGAACAGGGAGATGATCATGGCCAGCACCATGCCGCCCAGCAGCGCCTTGGTTAAAAAGGACGAGAGCTTGGCCGCCGCGCCCGAGCCGCGGAAGTTGAGGTAGATGACCAGCACCGCGAAGCCCAGCGCGATCAGCGTCGGCCACAGGTACACATCCGCGCCCATGATGGTGTAGAGCTTGACGGAGTTGAGCCAGGTAAGCGCCGGGAACTTCGCGAAGCGCCCGGACAGCAGCTTTGAGATGGCGATGGTTTCCCAGGGGCAGAGCGGGGCGTTGCCCAGCAGCAGCATCCATCCGCTGAGGAAACCGAGCTTTCTTCCGTAGGTGCGGTCGACATACTCGATGATGCCGCCGGAAATCGGGATGGCGGCCGTCAGCTCGCCGAATACCATGCCGATGGGCACCAGAAACAGCGCGCCGATGACAAACGCGATCATCGCGGGGATGGGGCCGCCGCCGGTGACCATCCAGTCTCCGACCAGCAGTACCCAGCCGGTGCCGATGATGGCGCCAAAACCGATGGTGAAGAAGTTGAACAGCGTCAGCTCTTTCTTCATCCCTCCGTTCATCGGCGCGGGTGCGTTCTTTTGTGACAACAGATCCACCTCCATGCAGTTGTTTGAATAGGAATGGTATACGCCGCTTGAGGGGCAAGAGAACTGAAAACCATGAGGCGCTCTTACCATTCATGCCGATACAGTGTATAGCACGCTGAGGCGCGAAAGGTGAAAATCTGCACAAACGACACGCTTTATGGTATAATCGGCGTCAGTAAACGCATCGATTAAAAGGAGGCCGCCCGTGTACCTGATTGCCGTCTGCGATGATGACCCCGTAGCCATCAAAACGATCAGCAGACATCTGGAAGACCTGCGTGCGCGGGGGCTCCCCTACGAGCTGACGCCCTACCAAAATGGCGAAGACCTCGTGCGCGACCACGAGCGCGGGCACCGCTTTCATCTTATTTTGCTGGATATGATCATGAAGCCCATGGACGGCATCACCGCGGCAGAGCATATCAGAAAGTATGACCCGCTGGTGCCGATTCTGATCGTGACATCCACCACCGAGTTCGCTGTGGCGGGCTACAAGGTGCACGCGCATCGGTATCTTTTGAAGCCCATCGAGCATGAGGAGCTGATGCAGGCAGCCATCCCGCTGCTGGAGGAAAGCCTGAACCGTGAAAAGCAGTTCTACTCTTTCAATGTGGACAGCAGGCCGGCGCGCGTGCGGCTGGACAACATCCTGTATTTTGAATCGAACCTGAAGCAGCTCACCCTGCACACGAAGGAGGAGAGCTACACTTTCTTCGGGGCCATCAGCGAGGTGGAAAAGGCGCTGAAGGACAAGGGCTTCGAACGCGTGCACAAGAGCTTTCTGGTCAATTTGCAATATGTCAGCCGCCTGCAGCCGCAGAGCCTCACGCTGGATAACGGCGCCGAGCTGCCCGTCTCCCACCACCGCTACAAGGATATTCTGGCCAGCTTCATGCACGCCTGCATCAGGTAGACGAGGCAGCGATGAACCATACAGGCGTTTTCAGCTACATCATATTCGGCGTGCTGTCGGTCATTGAGACCTATATCCTCTGGTTCTTTTTCGGCACCTTTCTTACGGCCGATAAGCGCCGCGGGCCCTACGCGTGGATCGGCATCGCGGTGTACCTGCTTTTTCAGTACGCGACCTACTTTTTTCTGCTGCCGCTGTTTTCTTCGGCGCTGCCCACCTTTCTGCTGGCCATCACCATTTCCGTCATCTTTTTTGACGGCGATCTGCTGTACAAAACGCTGACCGTCTATATTTTTATCTTTTTGTCCTATGCCTGCCGCGTGTTCTCGCTGGCCGTTTTTTTGCAGATGGGCGGCAGCATCGCGGAAGGCTCCGGCCTGCCGGTGCTGCCCGGCCAGGTGCAGGCGGTGGCCTGCGTGCTGGCTCTTGTGGCCACGGGCTTTCTTCGCTCTTTCCAGAACCTGCGCCACCGGGGGCACATGACCCTCTATAACATCCTGTACGCCATCGCCCCCGCCGTCATGCTGGCCAGCATGATTGTGCTGGTGCGGATCGAGCTTACGGGCGGCCGCAGCGCGCTCAATTATTACTGGGTCACCGCGGCCTGCCTGTTCATGCTGACCGTGATGCTGTTTTATCATCTGGATAAGATGACCATCATCAGCGAGAACAGCCTGCGCACGCGCCTTGCCATGAACATGCTGGAGGAAGACAAGGCGCGCTTCGCCGAAATGATCGCTCAGCAGCAGGAGACGCTGCGCATCAAGCACGATATCCGCCAGCACCTGTCCACCCTGCAGTATCTGCTGGCGGAGCAGGACCTGGCCGCCGCGCGCGGGTATCTGGAGGAGGTGCTGCAGCACAGAGCGCTCAACAACCACCTGTTCACCACCGGCAACACGATCGTGGACAGCCTGATCAGCGCCAAAATACCGCACATCAAATCGCGGGGCATCGACGTGCGGCTGAACCTGATGATCCCGCCGCAGCTGCCCTTTGAGGATATGGATTTGTGCACGCTGCTTTCAAACCTCCTGATCAACGCGCAGGAGGCCTGCGAGCGCATGGCGGAAGAAATGCCGGACGGCGAAACGCCCCCCGACAAGCGGATTTGCCTTGAGATGTCGCAGAAGAAGAGCTTTTTGCTGATCCATGTTTCCAACAGCTACAGCGGCCGCCTGATCGTGAAGGGCGGGCGCTACCAGAGCACCAAAAAGAACGCCGACCTCAGCGGCATCGGCCTTTCCAACGTTGGCATCATTGTGGATAAATATCAGGGCGTCATGGAGATCAGGCCGGACGGGCGGGAGTTCCATGTGCATATCATGCTGCCGATGTGAGGTGAGCTGCAAAAAATGACAGATATGGCGGCGGCGTAATTGCTGCGCCCCAAAAGCGTAAGATGGGGAAGCGGTAATATTGTTACACTTTATAATCGAAATTACCAAGCGGAAAATGTCGGTGAAAATGTCGATGAAAAACTGAGCCCGATTGACAGGAGAAAGAGGATATTGGAGCTTGCGGCGGCCGATCAGACAATCACCATTGAAAAACTAAGGCTGACACTGGGAGTAAGCGCCAAGACGATTGAACGTGACCTGGAGAAGCTGAAAATGGGAAAGGCTATCGAATACACCGGGGATGCCAAAACAGGATATTGGAAGGTGAAATAAACAAGTCTTTATCTTTATATTGCCTTAGCCATCCGTACAGCTTCCATCGGCCCCGATTGCATCTGCGCGGTGAAACGGTCCGTTTCCTCAAAACCCAGACTCTTCCAAAAGGCAAGGGCTCCGTCGTTGCCTTCAATAACCGCGAGACGCAGGCGTTTGCAGCCCTGCTCTTTCAGCCATTCCTCGATTTCCCGTATCAGGCGGCTGCCCCTGCCCTGACGGTGCAGCCTGCCGTGCACCAGAAACAGGCCGATGAAGGCTTCCCCGGGGGCGGGATAATCAAGGATCAGGTCGATCAGGCCCTCGCCGCTTCCAAAAAGGCGGTAGAGCTTCTGCTCGGGTTTTGCACCCGGGGGCAGGGCGGCGGCATCCTGCGCAATGTCTGAAAGCGTGGGGCAGGGGTTGCCGACAAGGGCGAAATAATCGGGATTAGACAGGTAAATATCGAGCGCTTCGGCGCTGTCCTCCGGCCCTGTGACCGCGCGCAGACGGGTCACGGCTTACTCCATCATACCGGCCAGCGCGGCGGCGCCGAGGATGCCCGCGTCGTTCTGAAAGCTGGCGGAGACGATCTGCGTAAAGGGGTTGAAGGTGTTGTAGGCGCTGGTCTGCGCCACGCCGGCGCGGATGGTGTCGATCACGATGTCGCCCGCATTGGAAAGCCCGCCGCCGATGGCGATGATTTCGGGCGCGAAGATCATCATCAGCGAGCTGAGGCCGATGACGACCTCGTGGATGTAATTTTCCCAGATGTCCATCAACCTGCCCGCGCGCACGTTGCTCATCACCTCGCGCACGCTCATGCCGCCGGCTGCCTCGCGCAGCTTGCTGGCGGCGGCGTACATTTCCCAGCAGCCCTGCTGGCCGCAGCTGCAGGGGCGGCCGTCGGCATGGGTGATCATGTGGCCGATCTCGCCGTGCAGGCCCATGTAGCCGCGTGCGGGCGCGCCGCCGATGATAAGGCCGCCGCCGATACCGGTGCCCAGGGTAATCAGGATGCCCGTCTGGCAGTTTTTGAGAGAGCCGTAGATATGCTCGGCCGCCAGCGCGCTCATGGCGTCATTTTCCATGGGCAGCGAGCGCTGAAACTGCTCGTAGAGCAGCTCGCCCAGCGGGGCGGCCACCCAGCCCAGCTGGCTGGCGGTCACGCGGCCCTGGCTGTCCATCGAGCCGGCGCAGGAGATGCCCACCTTGGCGCCGGGGAAGCGCTTCTGCGCCACGGCGACCATGCCGCGGATGGTCTGCGCCATCACCAGCGGGTCGCGGGGCGACTGCCGCTTGTCCCGGTAGATGATGCTGGTGCCGTCCTGCACACAGCCCAGTTTGACTGTGGTGCCGCCGATATCCACCCCGATCGAGTACATGTTCCACCTCAATATTTTTCTTATCTGTATGTTACCATAACAGGACCTGCTTCACAATTGAATATTTATGCTGATTCCGGCCGTTTACACATGACCGCCGCGGCGTGATAAGCGGTCAGGCAGAAAAGCCGCGTCCGGCGGTTGACAGCGCGGGAGCATCGTGATTAAGTAGAGGCAGCAAACAAAGACCGGGCGGCGCGGCCGCTTTCAAAACAGGAGGAGAGACGTGAATTACAGCGAACTGAGCCTTGCGCTGTGCGCCCGCCATCAGGGCAAGCTGGAGGTTGTTTCGAAGGTGCCGCTCACCACGCGGGAAGAGCTGTCTACCGCCTATACGCCCGGCGTGGCCGAGCCCTGCAGAAAAATCCACGCGGACAGGCACGCGGCCTATCAATACACCATCAAGGGGCGCACCGTCGCCGTGGTCACGGACGGCACCGCCGTGCTGGGCCTTGGCGATATCGGGCCGGAGGCCGCGCTGCCGGTGATGGAGGGCAAGGCCGCCCTGTTTAAGACCTTCGGCGGGGTGGACGCCTTCCCCATCTGCCTGGATACCAAGGATACCGAAGAGATCATCAAGACCATCAAATATCTGTCCCCGGGTTTCGGCGGCATCAATCTGGAGGATATCAGCGCGCCCCGCTGCTTTGAGATTGAAAGAAGGCTGAAAAAGGAGCTGGATATCCCCGTTTTTCACGACGACCAGCACGGCACGGCCATCGTGGTGGCGGCGGGGCTCATCAACGCCCTGAAGGTGGCGGGCAAACGCTGGCAGGATATCAGCATCGTGGTCAACGGCGCTGGCGCGGCGGGCATCTCTATCGCCAGACTGCTGCTCAGGCTGCATCCCGGCGATCTGGTGCTGGTGGATAAAAAAGGCGCGCTCGCGCCGGGCGAAGTGTCGATGAATCCCGCGCAGGCCGAGATGGCGAACATCACCAACAAAAGGGCGCAGCGCGGCAGCCTCGGCGAGGTCATCCGCGGCAAGGACGTGTTTATCGGCGTGTCGGCCCCCGGCGTGCTGACAAAGGAGATGGTCACGAGCATGGCGCAAAAGCCCATCGTGTTCGCCATGGCCAACCCCATCCCGGAGATCATGCCGGAGGAGGCGAAGGCAGGCGGCGCGTTCATTGTAGCGACGGGCCGCAGCGATTACCCCAACCAGATCAACAACGTGCTGGTTTTTCCCGGCATTTTCAAGGGCGCGCTGATGGTGGAGGCCAGCGACATCACCGAGGAGATGAAGCTTGCGGCCTCCTTCGCCATCGCGGCCCTGTGCGGTGAGGGGGAGCTGGGGCCCGAGTACATCATCCCCGGCGCCTTTGACAAGCGCGTGGCGGACGCGGTAGCGGAAGAAGTGGCGAAGGCCGCCGAAGCGGCGGGCATCGCCCGCAATCCCCGCAGGAGGCAATGCGATCCAATCGACAGGCAGGTATCTTTATGAATCATCAAGGGGCCGCTTTCGGCCCTGAA
>CAYZTQ010000047.1:8546-10330 GCA_964481445.1 uncultured Christensenella sp.
ATGAGCTTCCTGCTGGCTTTCGCCACCGTCTTCCCCATGTTTTTCTATATGGCCTCGGGCTTCGCTCTCAGAAAAGGGGGCAGGCTGTCTTCCGGCACCGTCTCTCAGATCAACTGGCTGGTCTACGCCTATTGTTTTCCCTTTGTGCTGTTCAATAATGTATATAAGGTAGATTTGAACCTCGCGAAAAACGCGCCCTTCATCGCCGCGCTGGCGGGCATCGTGCTGACGGTCACGCTGCTGATGGTTTTTCTGATCCCGCTGTATACCAGATCAAAGCCCGTGCAGGGCAGCATGATGCAGGGCATCATCCGCAACAACGCGCTGCTGTTCGCCCTGCCGGTGGTCGTCACCATCCTCGGGCAGGAAAACGCGGGGCTGGTCTCGCTCGCCATCGCGACCATCGTGCCCTTTTATAACATTATCTGTGTGGTGATATTGGAATCGCTGCGCGGCGGCAGGGTCAGGCCGCTGAAGCTGTTTGTCAGCGTGCTCAAAAACCCCGTGATCGTTGGCGCGCTGGCGGGCCTTTTCGCGCGCCTTTCCGGTCTGCGCCTGCCGTCTTATATGCAAAGCGTGGTCTCGGGCATCGCTTCGCTGGTCACCCCGGTGGCGCTGGTGATGCTGGGCGCGGACATCCGCTTTTCCGATACCGTCAAGTATAAAAAAGAATTGACCCTCGTCTGCGTGGTCAAGCTGCTGCTGGTGCCGCTGCTGGCGGTGCTGACAGTAAAGCTGCTGGGCTTTGACCGGATCGCCGTCACCACGGCCATGGCCTTTTTCTGCGTGCCCACGGCGGTCTCCAGCTACGTCATGGCCAGAGAGCTGGGGGCGGACGGCGTGCTGGCCGGGCAGATCGTCGCGGTGACGACCGTGGCTTCCATATTGAGCGTCTTTCTCTGGGTCTTCACCCTCTCCTCCCTCGGCTGGATCGGGCTGTAGCGGCAGGGGGTGAAAAGCCTGCCGAAAAGGCGTATAATTGATAAAAATCATCATAAAAGCGGAAGGATGTTAAGCAAACATGCTGGTACGGAAGAAGTCCATGGCGGGCACGCTGGAATCCAACGACGTCATGGTGTCTGTCTCTCCCGCGGAAGCGGGCCTTGAGGTGCGGGTGAAATCCATCGTGCTGCGTCAGTTCGGCCGCAGGATGGAAGAGGTGGCGCGCGAAACGGCGCAGGAGATGCGGGCCGAGGGCGCGCTGATCGAGCTGGATGACCGCGGGGCGGTGGACTGTACCATCCGCGCCAGGGTGACGACGGCGCTGCGCCGCGCGATGGAGGGCGAAGCATGAGAAGAACGCTGATGTTTGTGCCGGGCAACAATCCCGGCATGCTGCTCAACGCGGATGTTTACGGCGCGGACGCGCTGATCCTCGATCTGGAAGACGCGGTTGCCCCCGGCGAAAAGGACGCGGCGCGCGATCTGGTCTGCGGCGCGCTCAAAGAAATCGGTTACGGGGACGCGGAGATCATCATCCGCGTCAACCCGCTGGACAGCGGCTTCACCAAGGCCGACATCGACGCGGTCGTGCCCTATGGGCCCGATATGCTGATGCCCACCAAGGTGCGCGACGCGGGCGATATCGAGGAGGTCTCCCGTCTGGTGGCGGAGGCCGAGCGGGCCGCAGGCCTCAAAGAGGGCACGGTCGGCCTGCTGCCCCTGATCGAGACAGCCGTCGGCGTGGAAAACGCCTGCCGCATCGCCTCCTCCAGCCCCCGCGTGCGGGCCATCTTTCTGGGGGCGGAGGATCTGTCCAGCGACCTGCAGGCCATCCGCAGCAA
>CAYZTQ010000047.1:10430-14824 GCA_964481445.1 uncultured Christensenella sp.
GACAAGCCCATCGTGGATAGAGCCCTGCGCGTGCTGGAGACCGCGCGGGCGCTGGGGCTGGGAGGTGCAGAGCATGAGTAAGCTGACAGAAGGCATCGCCGAGGCCGTGCGCAGGTCCGGCCTGAAGGACGGCATGACCGTCTCTTTCCACCACCATCTGCGCAACGGCGATTATGTATTGAACATGGTGCTGGAGGAGGCCGCGCGCCGCGGCATCCGCGGCCTGACCGTGCAGGCCAGCAGCCTGTTTGACGCGCATCTGCCCCTGATCGACCACATCAAAAGCGGCGTGGTCACGGGCCTTGAGACCGATTATATGTCGGGCGGCTTCGGGCGCGAGATTTCGCGCGGCGTGCTGCAAAAGCCCGTGATTTTCCGCAGCCACGGCGGCAGGCCGGAGGCGATCGAGAGCGGGCGGGTGCATATCGACGTGGCCTTTCTGGCCGCCCCGGCGGCCGACTGCATGGGCAATGCCAACGGCGTCAGCGGTCCCGCTGCCTGCGGCTCGCTGGGCTACGCGATGAGCGACGCCAAATGCGCCGATACCGTGGTGCTGATCACCGATCACATCGAGCCCTACCCGCTGCTGCCCGCCTCCATCGGCGAAGAGGATGTGGACATCGTGGCGAAGGTGGACTGTATCGGCGACCCTTCCGGCATCGTTTCGGGCACCACGCGCATCACGCGCGACCCGGTGGGGCTTGCCATCGCGCGCTACGCCGCGCAGGTCATCGAGGCAAGCGGCCTGTGCAAAGAGGGCTTTTCCTTCCAGACGGGGGCGGGCGGCGCTTCCCTTGCCGTGACGCAGTACCTCAAGCCCATCATGAAGCGCCTGGGCGTGACGGGCAGCTTCGGCCTGGGCGGCATCACGGGCTATATGGTGGATATGCTGGAGGAGGGCTACTTTAAGAGCCTGCTGGATGTGCAGTGCTTCGACCTGCGGGCCGTGCAGTCCATCCGCGACAATGCGCGGCACAGCGAGGTCTCTGCCACCCGCTACGCCGGCCCGCACGCGAAGAGCGCGGCGGTCAACTCGCTGGATGTGGTGGTGCTTGGCGCTACTGAGGTGGATACCGACTTCAACGTCAACGTGCATACCGACTCGAACGGTTTCATCATGGGCGGCTCGGGCGGACACAGCGACACGGCCGCGGGCGCGAAGCTCAGCATGATTGTGGCGCCGCTCTACCGCGCGCGCCTGCCCATCGTGGTAGACAGGGTGCTGACCTGCTCCACCCCCGGCAAAACCGTCGACGTGCTGGTCACCCAGCGCGGCATCGCGGTGAACCCCCTCAGGCCGGATCTGGAGGAGAAGCTGCGCTTTTTCGGGCTGCCGGTCGTCGATATCCACGAGCTGAAACAGAAGGCCGAGCGCATCACGGGCAGGCCCGAAGCGGCGAGGCCGGGCGGCCGCGTGGTCGCGCAGGTGGAATATCGCGACGGCAGCATCATCGACGAGATTAGAAGCACAGAAGAATAATCATGCGAGCCGCTGTGGCCTTCGGGCGCCGGGCGGCTCGCGTGATATCGCGGGGCAGCGCAGACGGGGGCGGCTTTGCCGTATCCGTCAATGCAATCCAATGAAAGAGAGTCGAGCAGCATGCAGAGCAGAGGAAGAAGAGCCGGAAACCTGAACAGAATGACGACCCTCCTGCTGCTTCTCCTCTTGCTGTGCCTGCCCTCTCTGGCCGAGCCTGCGGTACAGACCGCGGTGCAGGTACTGCCCGATGCGCTGCCTGCCGGGCCTGAAAAAGTGCTGCTGCCCGAGGGAACCATCCGCAGGCATCCGCTGCTGGACGCCGCCTTTGAGATGCTGGAAGAGGGCAACGTGTTTGTGGAGCGCTACAACCGGCTCGCCGGGGCGGAGGTGGTGGTGCGCTATCAGCTGGGCGTGCCCTATTTCTTCGGCGGCAAGGCCGAAAGGCTGCTGCTTCTCCCCAGGACCGCTTGGCAGGACAGCCGCTTTTTCGTGAACGGCCGCCTGTATGTGTACGGCTTTGACTGTCACGGCCTGACCCAGTGGACCTATCACGCGAACGGCTGGCAGCATCCCAAAAGAATCTCCGATACCTTCCGCGAGGCGGATAACCTCACCACCCGCATCCCGCTGATGAACCTGCCCTTTGAAAAGTGGCGCGAGGTGCTGCCGATCGGCGCGCTGATCGCCATACAGGGGCAGCACGGCAACCACATGATGCTGTACGTGGGCACGCTGCGCAATTACGGTTTTTCGGACGAGGAGGCGGGCGAAGCCCTGCGGCCCTACCTTGATTACCCGCTGTTTATCCAGTCCGGCAACAGCCCGGCCGCCATCCATCGCAACGAAAAGTACATCGCGGGGCTGAACCGCCCCTGAAAAATCTACGATACCGACGGCGGCGTCTGCGTCTGTATCGTCGGTGTCCCGCAGGAGGCTGCGCCGCTCGCGGAGCAGGCAGGCAACCTGCTGGTACGCTTTTTCGACCTGGCGGGGCAGGAGCTGCTTGCCTATGATCTGACGCCGAAGCTGGCCTATTACGGCTGGTACCCCGACACACCGGCCAGGCTAAAGGCGCCGCGGGCGGCCAACACAATCACCCTCCCCGCTCCGGTGCCTGGCGCTGTGCTTACGGCTGCCGGGCCGCGGCGCAGAACGCCGCCTCAAAGGCAGACCGCGCCGCAGGCGCTGATGCTGCCCGATGGCCCCGTCCGGGCGCATCCGGTGCTGGCCAGCGCCTTTGAAATGCTGGAGGAGGGAAATTTCTTTTTGCAGCGATACAACGAACTGACGGGCAGCAAAGTGGCCGCGCGCTTCCCCTCCGGCGCGCCCTATCTGCCCGGCGGCGAGTCGGATCGGTACATCCTGAAACAGCGCCCTGCCTCCAGAAGCGACGGCTTTTTTGAGGAAGGCAAGCTCTACCTCGGCGGGTTTGATAAAATCGGCTTCACGCGCTTTGTATACAAAAGAAGCGGCTTGCGGCATGACAGATTCATCCGCGGCCTGCTGGACGCGGACACGCGCGGCGTGTATCGCATGGACCTGAAAAACCTGCCCCCGGATAAGTGGCGGGAGGTTTTGCCTGTCGGCGCGCTGCTGGCGCACAGGGAAGGCCCCTGGTACCACGTCATGATCTATATCGGCACGCTGCAAAACTACGGGTTTATTGAGGAGGAACTGCCCGCGGCGCTGCGGCCCTGTCTCCAGTACCCGCTCTTTATCCGCTGCGACGAAAGCCCGGCCGCCGCCAGGCGCAACGAAAAAGTCATCGAGGCGCTGGCGCGTGACTGGCCGATTTATAATACCAACGGCGGCGTGCATGTGTGCATCGCGGGCGTGCCGGCGGAGGCCGCCGCGGTCGTCGGGCAGGGCACGCGGCATGAGCTGCGCGGCTTTGAGCTTGCGGGGCAGGAGCTTATGCTCTTTGAGCTGGGCGCGGGGGCGGATTTTTGCGGCTGGTACCCGCAAAACGCGATGGAGCAGAACGCGTGCGCGGAAACGCGCCGCGCCCAGCCGGAAATCTGAGGAGAGTGGGCTGGCCACGTTTCCTTTCAGCCCGTTTTCAAGAGCCGGCCGCGGCCGATGAACAGGGGCCGGCGGATATATGATGAAAAATATTTCTGACTTTATGTCAAAAATACTTGACATCAGCCTTCCTGTCGCCTATGATGTAAAAGAAACTTGACATAAGGTCGAGAAAATCAGACAGAAAGGAACTTCCTCTATGAACAGCCGCAGCAAAATCGCCCTGGTCAGCATACTGATCAACGGTCTCTGGTTCATCCTTCTTTTCTTCGCCCGCCTGCCGCAGACGGGACTGGCGCAGGCGGAGCTTTCCGCCTACAGCCGGCAGTGGGGCGTCTTCTTCGTGCTGCTGGTCGGCGGCCAGGCGGCGCTCGACATGCTGGTTGTCATTGTCTTCACGCTGATGGAGAAGAAAAAGGGAGGCAAGGGCTTTGACGAGGTGACCGACGAGCGTGACCGTCACATCGAGAAGAGGGCCGTCTATCGCCTGGGCATCACCCTGTCCCTGGGCCTTCTCACCGGCCTGCTGCTTCTGGCGGCAGGGCAGGGACTGCAGCTTTTCTTCACCGCGCTTGCCTTTACCTCTCTTCTGTCGGGGATGGTCTTCTGGGGCAGCTTCATCCTTGGCTATGAGCGGGGGCTGTGAGGTGCGCCATGGCGAAGAAAACGAAGATTGAAAACAACATCAGAACCCTGCGCTTTATGGCGCAGGAGATGACGCAGCAGCAGCTGGCCGACCGAGTGGGCGTGACGCGGCAGACCATCCTGGCCATCGAGAACGGGCACTATTCGCCCACGCTCGAGCTGGCCTTTGACATCGCGAAGGTGTTCGGCAAAGCCCTGGGCGAGGTGTTCTACCGCCCCGAGGACGGCCAATGCGCACAATAAGGAG
>CAYZTQ010000048.1:0-14579 GCA_964481445.1 uncultured Christensenella sp.
TGTCGCAAAGCCGCAGGAAAGCGCCTGTGTATCCGCGCATCGCCGCCGAAGTCCCGCCGGCGGGAGCCAAAAAGCAGTTGACGTGATCAGGCGCGCTGCGCTATAATCATTTTACGGTCGCCATCCGCCGTGCAAGCGGCGAACGCCAAGGCGAGATGTGCGAAGGGGGGGAAACAAGTGTCTGAGATTCGCGTGAAGGAAAACGAAACGCTGGAAAGCGCTCTGAAACGCTTCAAGCGCCAATGCGCCCGTTCGGGTGTCCTGGCTGAGGTTCGTAAGCGTGAGCATTATGAAAAACCCAGCGTCAAGCGCAAGAAAAAGATGGAAGCTGCCCGCAAGCGCAAATATTGATTTCTTGCCCATAAAAGAAGCGGCCGCGCGCCGCTTCTTTTTTGTTGCGCGGGCCCTCCCTGTGCTTTATAATTTTGTTTCCGCAAGCAATGCGGAAAGCTCCATGGTGTAATCCAAAGGAATGTTAACAGGTATGAAAGAACAGATCGTCGTCATCGGCGCGGGGCACGCGGGCTGCGAGGCTGCGCTGGCCGCCGCGCGCCTTGGCTGTGAAACGCTGCTGCTCACCCTCAGCATCGACGCCATCGCCCTGATGCCCTGCAACCCCTCCATCGGGGGCACGGGCAAGGGACAGCTGGTGCGAGAGGTGGACGCGCTGGGCGGCGAAATGGGCCTCGCGGCGGACGACTGCCTTTTGCAGGGCCGCATGCTCAACACCGCCAAAGGCCCCGCGGTGCACAGCCTGCGCGCGCAGGAGGATAAGTTTGCCTACCATCGCCGCATGATGCAGGCAGTGTTTTCGCAGGAGCGCCTCAGCGTGCGTCAGGGCGAGGCGGCCGAGATCCTTACCGCCGGGGGCCGCGTCAGCGGCATCAGAACGACCTCGGGCGATATCATCCCCGCGCGCTGCGTGGTGGTGGCGGCGGGCGTGTACCTCAAAAGCCGCGTCATCATCGGCGAATACAGCAAGCAGACGGGGCCGCAGGGCCTGCAGCCCGCGGACAGGCTGTCCGAGAGCCTTCAGGCCCTTGGCTTTGAGCTGCGCCGCTTCAAGACCGGCACGCCCGCCCGCGTGGACGCGCGCAGCATCGATTTTTCCAAAATGGAGGTGCAGCCGGGCGACCAGCCTGTGGTGCCCTTCTCCTTTTTAACCGACCGCGATTTGCCCAACAGGGCTGTCTGCTACCTGACCTATACCAACGAGCGCACGCACGAGATCATCCGCAATAATATCCACCGCTCCCCCATGTTCTCGGGCGCCATCAAGGGCACCGGCGCGCGCTACTGCCCCTCGATCGAGGACAAGGTCTACCGCTTTGCGGATAAGGACAGGCACCAGCTCTTTTTAGAGCCGGAGGGCCTCCATCACCCGGAGTGGTATGTGCAGGGCATGTCGTCCAGCCTGCCGGAGGATGTGCAGTGGGCCATGTACCGCACGGTGCCCGGCCTTGAAAGGGCGCAGCTGACGCGCCTTGCCTACGCCATCGAATACGACTGCATCAACCCGCTGCAGATCTCCTCCGACATGCGCTCGCTGGATCTCCGCGGGCTCTACTTCGCCGGGCAGATCAACGGCACCTCCGGCTATGAGGAGGCGGCGGCGCAGGGCATCCTCGCCGGCATCAACGCGGCGCAGGAAATGAAGGGAAAAGAGCCCCTCATCCTCACCCGCGCGCAGGCCTATCTGGGCGTGATGATGGACGACCTGACCGTAAAGGGAACGGACGAGCCCTACCGCATGATGACCAGCCGCGCCGAGCACAGGCTGTACCTGCGGCAGGACAACGCCGACCTGCGCCTCACCGCGCTGTCGCGCGCCATCGGCCTTGCGGATGACGAGCGCCTGCGCCGCACGGAGCAAAAGCAAAAGGAAACGCAGGCGCTCATCGAGTACCTGCGCAGTGAGGGCCTTTCTCAGGCCCTGCGCCAGCCCGAGAACAGCCTTACGGATATCATCAACGGCGATACGCTGGCGCTGTACAGCCCCGGGGCACGCCGGCAGGCCGAAATCTCGGTCAAGTACGAGGGCTATCTCAAGAAGGAAGAGCAGCAGATCCGCCAGTCGGCAGGCATGGAAAATACCCGCCTGCCCGAAGGGCTTGTCTATGCCGACATCGCCAGCCTGCGCCTCGAGGCCCGGCAGAAGCTTGACCGGCAGCGCCCGCTTACGCTGGGGCAGGCCGCCCGCATCCCCGGTGTATCGCCCGCCGATATCGCCGTGCTGCAGGTGCACCTGAAAAAGCTGGGGCTGGAGCAGGCTGCCGGGCTATAAATTTTCCCCCTATTCTAATTCGGTAATAAAGGCTTTCACGCGCCGCCCGGCCTCCGCCAGGCGGCTTTCGTCTATCGCGTAGCTGATGCGCACGCAGCCGGGGGCAAAAAAGCCGTCGCCCGGCACGACCGAGACGAGGGCATGCTCCATCAGCAGTTCGCAGAAACGGCCCGCGTTCGCCAGTTTCTCCCCGCGATAGCTCTTTTCAAGCAGGGCGCTCACATCCACCAAGACATAGAAGGCGCCGTAGGGCACGGCGTAGCGCACCCCGGGCATCCCGTCCAGCAGCGAGAGCAGCAGGGCACGGCGCTTTTCAAAGGCAAGGCGCATCACTTCCACCCCGCTCTGGTCGCCTGTGATGGCCTCCAGCCCCGCGTACTGCGAAACGCTGCAGGGATTGCCGGTGGCATGGCCCTGCCAGGCGTCCATCGCGGCAATGACGGCGCGCGGCCCCGCCGCGTAGCCCAGGCGCCAGCCCGTCATGGCGTAGGCCTTTGAAAAGCCGGATACCGTGATGGTGCGCTCGAAGGCGTCCTCGCTCAGCCCCGCGAAAATGGTGCCGCTGCGCCCCTCGTAGCAGAGGGTCTCGTAGATCTCGTCGCTGATGACGGCGAAGTCGTATTTTTTGGCAAGCTCCGCCAGCTCTCTCAGCTGCCGCTCGCTCCACACAGCGCCGGTGGGGTTGCTGGGGTTGTTGAGGATGAGGGCTTTCGTCTTCGCGCTGACCGCCGCCTCCAGCCGTTTGATCGGAGGGATATAGCCTTCCTCAGCGGAGGCGTTCACGACGACCGGCACGCCGCCCGCCATGCGGATCATCTCCGGATAGCTCAGCCAGCAGGGCGCGGGCAGCAGCACCTCGTCGCCGGGATTGAGCAGCGCCATCAGCGCGCCGACCAAAGCCTGCTTGGCCCCCGTGGTCACGATCAGCTGGTTGGGCTGGTAGTTGACGCCCTTCTCCTGATAGTGCCTGGCCAGCGCCGCGCGCAGATCGGGGATGCCGGCCGTCGCGGTGTAAACGGTGCGCCCGGCCTCGATGGCCGCCTTGCCCGCCGCGCGGATATGCGCCGGGGTGGGAAAGTCCGGCTCGCCCGCCGCGAGGCTGATGATATCCAGCCCCTGCTTTCTTTTTTCCGCCGCGAGCGCGTTGAGCCGAAGGGTAGCCGAGGGGGTGATGTTGCGACAGACCGATGAAACGCTGAGTGCCATGCGCGCCTCCATGCCATAGTGAAATTCAACGCCGACTATTTTGCATTTTTTCGCCTTTCTTGTCAATGGCCGTTTTCGTTATTATGTGATAATGTATCGCTTAGTCCTTGTGAATTAATTGTTCTGTTGTCATTTTTTGGTATTTTACGTATTCCATCCTGCATTTTGTGCTTTTCCTCTCCTTTTTTTCTCCGCCGACCGCGCGGTTTTCTTTCAACAAGCGCGCATCCCCTTTCTTGTCTGTGGATGTGAAATCTTGTAGATGCTTGTCCACTTTGCGCCGGGGCGGGCCATTTGATTGACAAACTGGGATTGAAAGCGGATGATAAATGCATACAGAAGGCAGGCGCCTTCATTATATTTACAGGAGGAAGACCGATATGAAACTCACTCGTCTGTCCGCCCTCGCGCTGGCGATGATCATGCTGCTCTCGCTGGGCATGACCACCGCTGTGGCCGGGGAAACCGTTGAGCTGCGCGTGCTCAACTACCGCGACATGACCAGCCCCAACGCCATGGATGAAACCGCCACCGTGTGGGACGCTTTCCAGAAAGCCAACCCCGACATCAAGCTGGTTATCCAGGATGAATTCAACGAGCCCTTCCACCAGGCGACCGAAGCCTACGCCGCGGCGGACAACCTGCCCGACGTGATGTACGCCTGGCCGTCCGGCCGCTCCACCACCCTGCACACCAAGAAGCTGCTGAAGGACCTGACGCCCCTTGTCGAGCGCGACGGCCTGAAGGACAGCTACCTTCCCCTGACGCTGGATCCCGCTCAGCAGGCCGGCGGCTATCAGGCCATCATCCCCATGGGCGTCACCGCCACGCATGCCTTCTATGTCAACACCGAAGTGCTGAAGGATGCCGGCCTCGAGCCCGCCAAGACCTACAGCGAGCTGGTCGCTCAGGTGCCGGTGCTCAAGGCCAAGGGCTATGAGACCGTGCTGATGCCCAGCCAGGATACCTGGGTGATGCAGAGCTGCCTCTTCTCCATGATCGCCGGCCGTTTCTGCGGCGAAGGCTGGGAGAAGAAGATCCTCTCCGGCGAAGCCAAGTTCACCGACCCCGATTTCGTGGCCGCGCTCAACTTTGTGAAGAAGATGTATGACGACGGCGTACTCGACAAGACCACCCTGGCCGTCGGCTACGGCGAAGGCCCCAGCCTGTTTGCCACCAACACCGCCGCCTACTACATCGACGGCGACTGGCGCATGGGCGCGTTCATCACCGATGCCAGCACCCAGCAGGCCCTGATCGCCCCCGACAGGCAGAACAACTTCCTGATCACCGTGTTCCCCGAGATCGACGTGGAAGGCGTGAAGTTCAACCGCTCCAACTCCGCTGTGCTGGCCACCGGCTACGGCATCAACGCCAAGCTGGAAGACGGCTCGCCGAAGCTTGAAGCCGCGTGGAAGCTGGTTAAATGGCTGGCCGGCAAGGATGTGCTGACCTACAGGCTCGCCACCGGCGGCCTGGCCACCCCCTCCCGCACGGATATTGACCTCGAGTCCCTGACCCTCGAACCCCTGCAGATCGCCATGGCGAACCTGGCCAAGGAATATGACAGGGCCACCGTGGTTATCGACGGCGTGTTCGAAGGCCCCGTGTACACCCCCCTGAACGACGGCCTGCAGGCCATCGGCCTGGGCACCCAGACCCCTGAAGACGTCGCCAAGGCGACCCAGGACGCCTTTGACGCCTGGAAGGCCGCGAAATAAGCGGTAATATCAACCATTAAGAAGTACCGATAAGATTGGACGGGGAGGCCACCATGACGACCAAAGGTGAAAAAAGACTGGCATACGCGGTGTTCGTGATACCCGCCGTACTCATCTATCTGGCTGTCGTGGCCTTCCCCACCATCTTTTCGGTGCTGCTGAGCCTGACCAATTACAACGGCGGGCCCATCTTTGGTAACCCCGACATTCAGTTTGTCGGCCTCAAGAGCTACCTGTGGATGTTTACAGAGCCTGCGGGCAACTTCTACACGGCGCTCAAGAACAACATGCTGATTGTCGGGGTCTCCGTCTTCGGGCAGATCCCCCTCGGCTTCATTCTGGCCTACATCCTGTCGCGCAAGCTGATCTCCCGCGGCAACGACCTGTTCCAGACCATGATCTATCTGCCCAACGTCATTTCCTCCATCATCATCGGCGTGCTGTTCAACGCCATCATCTACGGCCGCAACTCGGTGCTGATGGACGTGCGCCGCATCTTTAACCCCGCCGCCGTGTACACCATCAGCGACAAGCCCATGGTGCCCGTATTGATCGTCATCCTGTGGATGTTCACCGGCTTTTACATGATCATCTTCCTGGCCAACATGCAGCGCATCGACCCCGCGGTGATCGAGGCGGCGCGCATCGACGGCGCGAAGGAATCGGGCATCCTGTGGTACATCACGCTGCCCGCGCTGTCGGGCGTTATCATCACGACGGCCATTCTGGCCATCTCCGGCTCGCTCAAATCCTTCGACCTGCTCTACGCCATGACCAACGGCGGCCCGGCAGGCCAGACAAGGGTGCTGTCGCTGTACATGTACCAATCCGCCTTCCAGGGCGCGCCCAACTACCCCCTGGCCAACGCCATTTCCACGGTCATGGTTCTGATCAGCATCGTGCTCATCATCGTCACCATGGGCCTTGGCAGAGCGTTCAGCGAGAAGGAGGTCTGACAAGTGGAAACACGCAACATTTCACTGCCCGCAAAAATTCTGGTCTACACCATCATGATCGTTTTTACGGTGCTGACCATCTACCCCATCTTCTGGCTGGTGCTGCAGTCGTTCAAGACCAATACCGACTACCTGACCCACAACAAGCTGGCCCTGCCGACCGCCTTTTATCTGGGCAACTACGACTTCGTGATGAAGCAGGGCAACTTCTTCATGTTCTTTAAAAACAGCGTCATTTACTCCGCCATTACCGTTGCCGCGGTGGTGCTGCTGTCCAATATGGCCGGCTTCGCCTTCGCGAAACTTGAATATAAAATCACCAAATGGCTGCACGGCCTGTTTATCGTGGGCATCCTGCTCACCCTGCAGTCCATCCTGATCCCCCTGTTTTTGATGGTCAACGCCGCGGGCATCCACAATACGCGCCTGGCGGTGCTCATCCCCTATATCGCGCTGGGGCTGCCGATGGGCGTGTACCTGTGCACCGATTTTGAAAAGAGCATCCCGGACGAGCTGCTCGAGGCCGCGCGCATCGACGGCGCCAGCTTCATGCGCATCTTCTTCAAGGTGGTGCTGCCCATGTGCGCGCCCGTCTCGGTCACGCTGGCCATCATCACCTTCACCGGCACCTGGAACGAGTTTGTGCTGATGAGCCTGATGATCTCGTCCGAAAAGTTCAAGGCCATCCCCTACATGGTCGGCCGTTACGCGGGCGCCCTCGGTTCCGACTACGGCAAGCTGTTTACCTCGCTGACCGTGGCGCTTGTCCCCATCCTTCTGTTCTACGCCGTATTCAGAAACCAGATCACCAAGGGCGTCGCGGCGGGGGCGGTGAAGGGCTGACCGACATTCGGAATCATGTACAAGGGCTCCGGCAGGCGACTGACGGAGCCTTTTCTGTTATGATGTTCTTGAGATGATCAAGGGAGGTGAGCGCATGACCCCCGCGCATGGCATCTATGTGATCACCGGCATCATGGCCTCGGGCAAGTCCACGGTGGCGGAGCTGCTGGCAAAACGTTTCCCGCGCGGCGTACATGTGCGCGGCGACCTTTTCCGCCGCATGGTAGTGAGCGGAAGGCGGGAGATGACTGCCGATTACGGCGAAGAAGCCTATGAACAGCTGTTGCTGCGCTGCCGCATCGCGGCAAAGACCGCGCAGATGTACTTTGAGGCGGGCTTCTCCGTCGCGGTGCAGGACAACTATCTGGGCGAGGTGCTGAACCGTTTTCTTGAAGAGTTCACCGTCTCTCCCCTATATCTTGTCACCCTCAACCCAAGCGCCGCAGCCGTCGCCGCGCGCGAGGCCGCCCGCGGCAAAAAGGGCTATACAGGCGGCTGGACGCCACAAGCCATGCATGAAGCGCTGAACCGCGAAAACCCCTGTATCGGCCTCTGGCTCGATAGCGGCAGCCAGACGCCTGAGGAAACGGCAGACGAAATCATCAGGCGGGCGGCGGAAGCAAGGATCAGGTAGCGCTTCCTCCCGTTCCGCCGGCTTTACCGCAGCGGCTCAGCCGCACACAAACGAAATACATTCACAGGGGTTTGCGAAGAATGGCCCCGGCCATTCTTTTTTGAGGCACAAAAAGCGCGGCTCGTCCCGATATCCGCCCTTCCAGAACATTAAAAAATCGGAAGAAATACAGCAAGAATCCTACATGTTTTCTATTGACACGATTTTGCGCCCATACTATACTCTAATTAACGTACACGTGTACCTAATCGTTTTTTGCCCCAAATTGCAAAGGAGGAAGCCCCATGATGAAAAAACTGGTATCCCTGTTTCTGATTGCCGCCCTGCTGTTCACCGGCCTCGCCGCGGCCATGGCTGAAGAGAAGGCCGAAGAGGTCGAAATCAAGCGCAACCTGATCGGCGACGGCAAGAACACCGTGCGCATCGTGATGGACGGCGAGCCTTTCAGCGTCAAGGCCATGCAGGAAGTGCTGACGAAGTTCTTTGAGGAGACCGGCATCTCCGTCGAGCTGATGTTCGTCCCCTCCTCCGGCGGATGGGCCGGCTTCAACTCCAAGATACAGACCATGATCGCGGGCGGCGATACGCCCGATGTGATCAGGCTGGCCATCGAAGGATTCGAGGTGTTCCGCTCCAACGGCCTCATTGAGCCGCTGAACCCCTACATCGAAAAGTACCCCGAGTGGGCGGCGATGGTGGAAGACAACATCCCCGAAATCAGCGCGCCCCTGACCGTGGACGGCGTCACCTATGCCTATGGCTTTGAGTGGAACAACATCGTCACCCACATCAACCTCAACGTGCTGAAAGAAGCCGGGCTCGAAATGCCCCCGGCTGACTGGAACTATGACACCTTCCTTGAGTATGCCAAGAAGATGACCTTTACCCGCGCGGACGGCACGCAGGTGTACGGCGTCAACGTCCCCGGCTGGTACTTCGCGATGTCCGGCTGGCTGTTCAACAACGGCGCCTCGATTCTCAACGACGATATGACCGAGTGCGTCATCAACTCTCCCGAGGCCAAGGAAGTTTTCCAGTTTATGCATGACCTGATTTACGTGCACAAGGTGGCCCCCGTCAACGGCGGCACCTTCATCGCCGATCAGGTGGGCATGGATTTCGCCGGCCGCTGGCCCTTCAAGACCTACAACGAATCCGGCTTTAAGGATGTGGACGTGCAGTGGCTGCCCACCAACAAGACCCAGCAGGCCATCGCGGGCTTCGGCCTGTGGCCCATTTCCTCCGCTTCCACCAAGAAGGATGAGGCCTTCAAGCTGATCTGCTGGCTGTCCTCCAAGGATTCGCAGAGAACCATCATCGATATCTCCGGCATCCCGATGTCTGAGGAAGTGATGAAGGAAGTCGTCGTGGATACCGATTTCCCGGCCAACTCCAGGGTGTTTTTTGACAGCGCGAAGACCGCGAAATCCGTTGAGTGCCCGGCCACCTACAACGAGATTCAGGCCGCCTTCGACCGCTACACCTCTCTGATTCTGGCAGACGAAATGGGTGTCGACGAGGCGCTGGACGCCATGAAGCAGGAAATTGACCTCGCTTTGATGGATTTCTAAACCCTGCCCGATCATGTGCGGGGGAAAGTGGGGAACCTTCCTTCACTCTCCCCCGCACGTTCTGTATAACGGAAGGAGTTTTGCCCATGGGTATCGCAAAGCGCCGGAAGAACCCAAACCACGAAGCCGGAGCGGCCTGGCTGTTTCTGCTGCCGAGCCTGACGGGATTCATTTTGTTCGTAGTTCTTCCCTTTATCATGGTGATTTATCTTTCTTTCATGAAATACAATATCATCACGCCCGCCAAATGGAACAACTACAAGAACTGGATCATGCTGACGCTGGACAAGCGCTTCCTGCTGACGCTGGGCAATTCCGCCAAATTTGTGCTGCTGCTGGTGCCCATGCACATGCTGATGGGCCTTGCGCTGGCGCTTGGGGTCAACAGCCTGAAAAGAAGCAAGGCGCTCGTTTTCGGCTACCGAACCGTTTTTTACTTCCCAACGCTGCTGGCCACATCCTCCATCGCCATCGCCTGGTCGATGGTGCTCAATAAGGATTTTGGCCTGCTCAACTATTACCTCGGTCTGCTGGGGGCGGAAAAAATCGCGTGGCTCAACTCCTCCTTCTGGGTGTACCCCGCCACGATGCTCTTCAGCCTGTGGAAGTTTGTCGGCGGCTATTTCCTCTACTTTTTAATCGGCCTGCAGGGCATCGACAAGGGATACCTCGAAGCCGCGGAGATTGACGGCGCCACCGCCTGGCAGAAAACGCGCCACATCTCGCTGCCGCTGCTGAGCCCCACCATCTTCTTTGTGTTCATCACCATGATGATCGGCACCATCCAGATCTTTGACGAGCCCTATATGCTGACGGGCGGCGGCCCCGGCGATGCCTCCCGCTCCATCAGCCTGTACATCTACGAAACCGCCTTCACTTCGCAGAAATTCGGCTATGCCGCGGCGCAGTCGCTGATCCTCATGGTGATTGTGATGATCATCACCCTGATTCAGTTCAAGGCCTCCGGCACGCTGGTTTCCTACGACCGCGAATAGCAGGAAGGGAGGAACAGACATGTCAGCTCACCGCGTTTTCAGCCTGTTTGGCAAAGCCGTCGTCGTCATTTTGCTTTCCTGCTTTGCCTTGTATATCCTTGTGCCGATTTTGTGGATGATCTCCTCCACTCTCCGTCCACCGATGGATTCGTTCAAGCTGCCGCCCGCCATCCTGCCCTCGCAGTTCGAGCTGGAAAACTATCAGATCGTCTTTCAGAAAGTGGCCTTCGGCAATTTCGTGTTCAACTCGCTCAAAATCTCCGTGCTCAGCACGGCGCTGCAACTGGTCTCCTCCTCCATGGCGGCTTTCGCCTTCGCGAGGCTGCGCTTCCGGGGCAGAAACGTGCTGTTCATCGCCTTTCTCGCCTCGATGATGATCCCGGCGCATGTGATGGGCATCCCGCGTTTCATCATCATGAGCAAGGTGAAGCTGATCGACAACCACGCCGCGCTGATATTGCCCGCCATTTTCGGCGCGATGGGCATCTTTCTGATTCGCCAGTTCATGCTGACCATCCCCAAAAGCTATGACGACGCGGCCTACATCGACGGAGCGGGCAAGCTGTACTGCTACTCGCACATCGTGCTGCCCATGACCAAGCCCGCGCTGGTGGTGATCGCGCTGCAGACCGTCATCGGCACCTGGAACGATTTTTACGGCCCGCTGATCTACATCAACTCGGAAGCCAAGATGACGCTGCCGCTGGGCCTGACCGTGCTGCGGGGGGTGTTCATGTCCGGCAATCAGGGGGTTATACTGGCAGGCGTCCTGCTGTCTCTGGTCGCTCCCCTGGTGTTTTACCTGTTCGGGCAGCGCTTCCTGATTGAAGGCATCACGCTCAGCGGATTGAAAGGATAATTTGCTTACCCATGACAGATCAACGACCCGGTGAAGGCATTTCACCGCGCATGACGAAAAAAGAAATCGCGAGGCTCTGCGGCATCTCCCGCATCACCCTCGACCGCGTGCTGGATGGCAGGCCCGGCGTGGGCGAAGCCAAACGCAAAGAAGTGCTTTCCTTCCTTGAAAAGCACGGCTACCGAGAGAACCGCATCGCGCAGTCGCTGGTGCGGGGAGAGAGCCGAAGCTTCGGCATCATCGTATTTGACCTCAACAACAGCTTCTACGCGCAGATGGTCAACGCCTTCCAGCAGGCCGCGCAGGAAGCGGGCTACGTCAGCTACATCATGCTGTCAAACAAAAACCCAAAGACGGAGCAGGCGCTTTTGGAAGACCTGCTGGCCCGGCAGGTGGACGGCATCGTGCTCAATTCCGCCGTCAAGGAGCCCGATTACGCCGGTTACCTGCTCAGCCAGGGGACGCCCATTTTATCGGTGATGAACCGCGTCTCGCCCGAGGTGCCCTTTCTCGGCTTTGACGAGTACGCCTCGATGCGCGAGCTGACGGCCTACGCGGCCTCCCGGGGCTTCAGGCGCTTTTACTATGTCTGCCCACCGCTTGCCAGAAAAGAAAGCAGCAACATGGATTCGCTTTTGCGGCGCAGGCAGGGCTTTGAAGATGAAATCGCCCGTGTGCCGGGCGCATGGACGCGGACGCTGGACAGGCCGGATTTTTCCGTGCAGCTGACTGAAGCCGTCAAAACTGAGCGCGAGCGGCCCTGCATTCTCTGCACCAGCGATGTCTACGCGGTGGAGATTCACCGCGCGCTGATGGACGAGGGGCTGACATCGCCCCGCGATTACGCCATCGCGGGCTATGACAACATCCCCATGCTGCATTCTTTCAGCCCGAGGCTGACCACCGTGTCGCTGAATATCGCGGACCTCGGCAGAGAGGCCGCCCGCCTGCTCGCGGGCGCAAGGCAGGGGCAGCCGCTGCCCAAAGAGCGCCTGATGCCCCACACCCTGATGAAGATGGACACACTGTAAACCAAAGGAGATTCTAAAATGAACGACAACGCATTCTGGAACAGGCTCAATCACCTGAAGGAATACGATGAGAAGGCGACGGAGACCGCGTTTTTGCTGGGCGGTATCGGCACGGGCAATGTGTCTCTGGGGGCGCGCGGCGAGCTGAAGGACTGGGAGCTGTTCAACGGCCCCGGCAAGGGCAATACCTTCCCCTATACCTTCTTCGCGCTGCACGCGGACAACAATAAATCGGGCGGCGGGCGCCTGTGCGAAAACCGCGTACTCGAGGGGCCCATTCAGCCGCCGCACAGCCTGTCGCATGGCTATGACAGCGCAAGGCTGGCCGGTCTGCCGCGCATGCGGCGCAGCGCCATGCGCGCGGAATATCCCCTCTGCGCCGTGCGCATGGAGGATGAGGCCCTGCCGCTTGAGGTAACGCTTGAAGCCTACACCCCCTTCATCCCGCTGGATGACGAGGATTCGGCCCTGCCCGTAGCCGTGCTGCGCTACCGCGTGAGAAATACGGGCAGGGAGCCGCTGTTTGTCTCCATCGTCGGCTCCATGAGCAACATGACCAGCTTTGACGGCTACGGCGTGTTCAACTACGTCAAGTACAAGGGCGGCTGCAAAAACAGCCGTGTAGAAGGCGAGGGCCTGCGGGGCTTTCTTTGCGAAGCGTTGACTGCCGATAACGGCGAGGCGGTCGAAAACACCATGGCGCTGACCAGCCCGGATGAGAACCTGTGCGTCAAGCCCAACTGGTATCTGGGCGCCTGGTACGACAGCGCGCAGGATTTCTGGGATGATTTCAGTTCGGACGGCCTGATCCGCGAGGAAGGCGGGCAGGCGGCTGCCGAGGGGCAGATTCTCTTCCAGCAGCGGCAGCGCATCGGCTCTGTCGCCAGCTACGCCACCCTTGAAGCGGCCGAGGAGCGCTGCTTCACCTTCTACCTCAGCTGGCACTTTCCCAGCCGCGTGCGCAGCTGGTCGCAGGAATGCTGCGGGCAAAAGCCCCTGACGCGCAACTACTACAGCCTGCGCTTTGAAAACGCCTTTTCCGCCGCAGCCTACCTGCACAGGGAGCTGCCGCGTCTGGAACGCGCGACCCTCAGCTTCCATAAGGCGCTGTTTGAAAGTACCTTGCCAAAACAGGTGCTGGACGCCGTCTCTTCCAACATCACGGTGCTGCGCTCCACCACCTGCTTCCGCATTGAGGACGGCAGCTTCTTCGGCTGGGAGGGCTGCTTTGGCCAGTCCGGCTGCTGCGACGGCACCTGCACCCATGTGTGGAACTACGCGCAGACCGTTGCCTGGCTCTTCCCGAGGCTTGAGCAGAACATGCGCCGCAACGAGTTCACAATCGAAACAAAGGAAGACGGCGCGATGAACTTCCGCTCGCGGCTGAAGCTCGGCGACGAAGAGTGGACGCTGGCCCCCGCCATCGACGGCCAGTGCGGCAGCATCGTGCGCCTGCACAGGGAATGGATGCTGTCGGGCGACGACAGCCTGATCGAAGAGATGGGCCCGCGGGCGCTGCTGGCGCTCGATTATGTGATTGCCCGCTGGGATCCGGACAGAACGGGCATCCCCGCAAGCGACCGCCAGCACAACACCTACGATATCGACTTTTACGGGGTCAATCCCCTCAGCTGCGGCGTGTACCTGGCGGCATTAAAAGCAGGGGAGGCCTTCGCCCGCCGGCTGCACCAGGAGGAGAAGGCCGATGCCTACGCTTCGCTGTTCCAAAAGGGCAGCCAAAAGGCCGACGAGCTGCTGTGGAACGGTGAATACTACGCGCAGCGGCTGGAAAACGTGGACGAGCATCCCTATCAGCACGGGCCCGGCTGTCTGTCGGATCAGCTGCTGGGGCAGTTCCTCGCGAACATGGCGGGGCTGGGCCCCATCCTGCCCAGGGAGCATGTAAAAAAAGCCCTGCAGAGCATCTACCGCTACAATTTCCGCGAGGATCTGAGCCGCCACCAGAGCGTGCAGCGCTGCTTCGCGCTGGGCAGGGAGCGGGGACTGCTTTTGTGCAGCTGGCCTCAGGGCGGCCGCCCCAGGTTCCCCTTCGTGTACAGCGACGAGGTGTGGAGCGGCATCGAGTATCAGGTGGCCTGCTGCCTGATCGCCGAGGGGCTGGTCGATGAGGGCCTTGAGATTGTCAAGGCGGCGCGCGAGCGGCAGGACGGGTACAAGCGCAACCCCTTCAACGAGGTGGAATGCGGCAACCACTACGCCCGTTCCATGGCCAGCTGGGGCCTCATCCCCGCGCTGTCGGGCTTTGCCATTGACAGAGAAAGCCGCAAGCTGACCCTGAACCCCAGGGTGCATCAGGATGATTTTCGGTGCTTCTTCAGCACCGGCGCCGTCTGGGGCGTGGCGACGCAGACAAGGAACTTAAAGGGCGAAACGGTGCAGCAGTTCACCACGCTGGGTACGCTGCCGGAGAAAAAATAACCTCTGCAGGCATGCAAAAAGGAAGCCGGTCGGCTTCCTT
>CAYZTQ010000049.1:0-14574 GCA_964481445.1 uncultured Christensenella sp.
TTCGGCATCGCGCCCAACGCCAGCGTGGAGGAGGATTTGAAATTCGCCTGAGCGGAGGCAAACCGGCAATAATAAAATGAGAACGGCTTCACATCGAAACCGTCCTCATTTTGTTTTGGATAAACCTTACAGATTCGGCAGCACCCAGCGGGTAGAGAGGATGGAGGTATTCTTTCTGCCGGGCAGCGCCTGGTAGTAGACGGTAAACAGGCTGCCGTCCTCAAGCTCGATTGTGCAGGGGTAACCGAGGTCGGCGCTCTCGCCATCGTCGCGGAGAATAATCTCCTCTGACCAGCTTTTCCCCTCATCGCGGCTGATTCTGGCGCGCTGGCCGTAGCTTTTCTCGCGGTAGCCGTAGCTCAGCACGATGGCGCCGGAGGAATGGCGCAGCAGGTGCGGCGGCGAGCCGGAGATATGCAGCCGCTCAGGCGCGCTCCAGCTTTTCCCACCGTCCTCGGAAAAGCTCAGGCAGGTGTCAAGACCGTAGCCGTCCTTCCTCTGGATGTGGTAGCGGATGGCTCCCATCAGCCGGCCGTCCGCCAGTTCAATGACATGCGGCTCGTGGTAGGCGTCCACTTCTTGCGCGGGAACGGGAATCTCACCGAGAATTTGCCAGGTGAAGCCGCCGTCCTCGCTGCGCGCGTACTCGAGGGGGCCTGTGGGGGCGGACAGATCCTCGCGGAAGCCCTTGCCCAGATACCCGAGGCCGCCGTCCTTGAGGCGGATGAATCCGTGCGGGGCGGAGACGGGCACACGGATGGGACGGCTCCAGCTTTTCCCGCCGTCTTCTGTAATTTTGGCCCAGCTGCCGACCAGCGCCTGCACTGTATCATCCTGCCAGAGCGCCATATAGGCGGCGGCTTCCTGCGCGTCCGCTGCGGGCAGGTTTTTCTCGGGGTGCCATTTGCGCATATCCAGCGAGAACCAGGTGATGGCCAGCCGCTGTCCGCCCAGTGCAATGACGCCCAGATCGCGGTTGTCGATCAGGTCGTCGTGCGCGACCACGGGCTCGCCGAAGGTCTTCCCGCCGTCCCGGCTGAAAAAGAGCACGGATTTGCCGTAGGGGCAGATATGGGCGCGGCGCAGTCCGGAGCAGCCGGCGACGATGGTGCCGTCTTCCAGCCTGGCTACGGAAGGCCAGCCGAAGTAGTTTTCGGGCGGGGTATCGAGGGCGCAGACAAGGCCGTGCTGCGCAGTGGGTCTGATGCTCATGCTGTTTCCTTTCAAAATGAGCGCCCGGCGCACTTGGGGCTGCGCCGGGCATTGCCGGTCAGAGAGGCGACCGGCAGGGTTTGTCTTTCAGTTGGCCACGCCCGCGGTGTACTCTGCCAGCACCTTCGAAAGGCCCAGCTCTTCCATCTGCCTGACGTAGGCATCCCAGTCATTGTCCAGGCTCATTTCTCCGGTGATGAACTTGTTCTCGCACTCGTAGAAGTAGTTGACGACCAGGTCGTACATATCCGCGCCTTCCTTGGTGAGCGAGGGCTTGGAGAAGTTGGCCCAGCGGTACACCTTGTTGAGGCCGGAGGCCATCTTGTAGGCTTCTTCCACAAAGGCGTCCTTGCGGCCTGCAAACCGGGCCAGGTTCAGATTGGCGGCCACGGGGAACAGGCGGGTGCCCATCTTGTTCTGGTATTCGGGCGTCATCTCGGACAGAGCCTGCACATTGGTGCCGGCGTCGTTCCACTTCCAGTTTTCGCCTTCCACGCCCATATCCATCTCGGCCTTCACCTTGATGGCGGCCTTGTCTTCTTCGCTGCCGTCATAGAGAACGACGGATGCGTTGACCAAGTCAAGCACTTTGAGCACCACTTCGTCCGGGCACTTGTCGCCGAAGTAGATGGAGGCCTGACCCTTGATGTCGCTGTAGCCGCCCAGCACGGCAGGCTCGCCCTCGCCGTTTTTGAGGCCGGCAAAGATGCTGAAGCCGGTGGCAAAATCCACAGCAGGGTTGGTATCGCAGAGCATCTGCAGGGGGTTGGCAGCAGAGCGCTCCTCCTCAAACCACCAGGGGTTGTCGCAGTAGATGCCCATCTTGCCGCTGGCGAACTTGCTGCGCACGGCTGCGCGGTCATCCACATCGGTGATGAACTCGGGGTCCATGTAGCCGGCGGCGTACCACTCGTGCACCTGACGCAGGAAGGTGCGGTATTCCTCGGTCACCGCGTTGCTGGTCACCTGCTTACCGTCCTCACTCAGCCAGAAGGCGATTTCGGCGCTGGTGCCAAAGTAGGCGGGCACGTTGGTCAGGCCGTACTGGACGGAGTTGATGCCATAGGTATCGTTGACGCCGTTGCCGTCCGGGTCGTCAAAGGTAAAAGCCTTCAGAACGCTGGTCAGCTCGTCCAGTGTGGTGGGCACGGAAAGGCCTACCTTCTTGAGCCAGTCATTGCGGATGGCGCTGACCCAGGAAATGCTGGCAGTCGGAGAGAAGTAAGGGATGCAGTACACCTGGCCCTTGTAGCTCAGGTTCTTGACAATAGCTTCTTCCGAGCCGAAGGTCTGCGTCAGGAGGGTGTGCAGGCGCGGAGCGTGTTCCTTGACCATGGCGTAGTCGATGGGACGGCAGATGTCTTCATCCAGAATCGCGATGGCTTCGTTGATGCCGTAGGGCAGTATGATGTCTGCGTAGCCGTCGGAGGCCCAGAAGATGTTCCAGCTTTCCTTGGTCGCGATATCCACCGGCAGCACTTCAAGGTCAAGCCCGAAGTGGTCGCGGATATAGCTGACGCCGTAGCTGTCTGCAAGGGGGGTAAAGCCGGGGGAGGTGTAAAGAACGGCCGAAGCCTTCACAGCTTCCGCCTGTGCGCCCGCTGTCAGAGCGCTCGCGCTCAGCAGCAAAGCGGCTGCCAGGAACATTGCCAGAATCCGTTTTGTCATTTTGTTCGTCCTTCCTTTTTCTATTCTTGTTCAGCGGCTTCTTTCGGCCGCGTAAACTCATATCAGCCCTTGACCGCGCCCAGCATGACGCCTTTGGTGAAATACTTCTGCACGAAGGGGTAAGCGCACATGATGGGCACCAGCGCCACCACGACGCTGGCCATCTTGACAGTTTCCGTGGTCGATTCGGAGACCGAGATTACTGTCATCATCGTCGCGTCCGGTGGGTCGATCAAAAGACGGCGCAGCACCATCTGCAAGACCATCATGTTGTCGCCGGGGGTATAGATCATGGCGTCAAACCAGGCGTTCCAGTGTCCCACCGCCGACCACAGCCCCAGCACCGCGAGGATCGGCGCGGAGAGCGGCACCATGATCTGCACCAGAATGCGCACGGGGTGCGCCCCGTCGATGGAGGCGGCCTCTTCCAGCTCGGTCGGCAGCGCGGCGATAAAGTTCTTGGCCACCAGCAGGTTGTAGGTGGAGATCAGCCCGGGCAGTATCCATACCCAGCGGCTGCCCAGCAGCCCCAGCGATTTGACGTTCAGGTAGGAGGGGATCAGCCCGCCGGAGAAAAACATGGGGATCAGAAAATACATCACCAGCAGCCGGTAGAAGGGCAGCTTTTCCCGCGCCATGGAATAGGCGGCCATGTAGGTGACGGCCAGCGTCAGCGGCACGCCGGCCGCGACGCGGAAAACGGTGTTCAGATAGCCTGTCAGAATGGCGGGGTCGGTCAGCACCTTCCTGTAGCTGGAGAGGGAAAAGTATTCTCCCAGCGGGAAAAAGCGGAAGCCCAACTGGTTGGAATAGGCCACGTTGCCGAAGGAGAGTGCGATGCAGTGCCACAGCGGGTAGGCGAACAGGAACAGCAGGAAGGCCATGAAGATAATATTGAAGATATCAAAGGCCTTTTCTCCCTGAAAACGGCGTTTTACCATATTTTGTACTCTCCTTTCGTCATTCTCTTGATGGCGAGGTTGGAGCCGAGCACCAGCAGGATGCCGACGGCGTTCTTGAACAGGCCGATGGCTGCGGAGTAGGAATAGTCGAATTTGAGCAGGCCTATGCGGTACACATAGGTATCCAGAATATCTGCTACGGAAAACACCTGCGAGTTGTACAGGTTGAAGATCTGGTCAAAGCCTGCGTTCAGCACGCTGCCCAGGTTGAGCACCAGCAGGGTGGTGACGGTGGGCATGATGCTGGGGATGGTGATGTATAGCATCCGCTGAAAGCGCCCGGCCCCGTCGATGATGGCGGATTCGTACTGCTCCTGATCGATGGCCGAGATGGCCGCCAGGTAGATGATGGTGCCCCAGCCGACCGACTGCCACAGGTAGGTGATGATCAGCACAAACACAAAGTAGTGGGGGTTGGCCAGAAAATAGATGGGCGTGCCGCCGAAGGCCTTGACGATCTCGTTGATGACACCGCGGGTAGGCGAAAACAGCTCGCGGATCAGGCCGCCCAGAATGACCCAGGAGATAAAGTGCGGCAGGTAGGATACCGACTGGGTCAGCCGCTTGAACCTGCGGCTGCGCAGCTCGTTGAACAGGAGCGCCAGCGCCAGCGTGCACAGCATGCCGATCACCAGCTTCAGCAGGCTGATAAACAGGGTGTTGTGCATCAGCTGGCCGAAGTTGGCGTAAGTGAACATGCGCCTGAAGTTGTCAAGTCCGACCCATTCGCTGCCCCAGATGCCCCGGCGCGTCTTGTAATCCTTGAAAGCGATGATGATACCGTAAATGGGCTTGTACGAAAACAGAAAGACGATCACCACAGCCGGCAGAAGAAACAGGTAATACCACCTGTTTTTCCACAGGGACTGCAGGAGGGGCGATTTCCGGACAGGCGGCTTTCCGGCCGCGAGACCCGCATTCATCTGGGTCAACTTACTTCATCTCACTTTCAAAACGCATGAGGGGAAAACCATATCAGATGCTGACACCGCAGAGGCGAAGCTGTGAAAAGACGTCTTCTTCCTCAGAGGCGCTCAGGCGGTGCATCGGATAGGTAGCATAGCCCGGGTCGTAGCCCATCTTTTTCATGACGGCCTTGGCGGCAGGGATGACCGGAACCCGGAGCCCGGAGACAAAACGGGATATGAGGGCCTGCAGGCGGCGGGCTTCCGTAAGTCGTCCATCCAGAAAGGCCTGATAGATGCCTTTAGCAATCGGCAGCAGAAAATTGTAGGTGGTGCCGATCCCGCCGTCCGCGCCCATGGAGAGGCCGCAGAGCAGCGTATCATCCGGGCCGTTCAGGATGTTGATTTCTCCATGCGTCAGGTCTTTGCTCAGCAGCATCTGGCCATAGTCCGGCACGCTCCACTTGACGCTGGTGATGTTGTCGATTTCAAACAGCCGCGCAATAAACTGCGCCGACATCCGGGCGCCGGCGGCGGGATGATAGTAGATCATGACCGGGATGTGCACCGCGTCGCTGATCGCTTTGTAATAGTTGTAAATGTCATCCTCAGAGTACATGAAATAGATGGGGGGAATGGCCGCGACGGCATCGCAGCCGGCGGCTTCCGCCTGCCTTGCAAGGCGAAGGGTCACATCCAGCTGCATGGCCGCCACATGCGCGATGCAGGGCGCCCGGCCGCGCAGATGCGAGACGACAAGCTCGGTCAGTTCCTCCCGCTGCTCGGGCTGCATCACGAGGCCCTCGCCCGTTCCGCCACAGATATAAAACCCGTCGGCGCCTTGCGAGAGCTCAAAATCAAGGATGCTCTCCGCAGCTTCCCGCCAGATTGTGTTGTCTTCATGCAGGGGGGTCACCAGAGCCGGAATAATGCCGCGAAACATGCTGAAAACCTTCTTTCAAATCGCCGATTTCTGCCCGCCCTGCGGGATCGTGCCTCGTTGATTCACGATTCTCAGGTGCTTCGGATGATCAGCTCCGGTTCAAAGTTCACTGTTTTATAAGCGTCTGTTTCCTTCCCTTCGATCCGCTGGATCAGCCTGCTGATGGTGTGGCGGCCTATCCGTTCCACCGGGAAGACAATGCTGGTCAGCGGCGGGTTGAACATTCGGGAATAGATGGTGTCGTTGATCCCGATCACCGAAAGCTCTTTGGGGATTTCCTTGCCGCACCTGCCCAGCAGCTCGTTCAGCTGATACAGGGTGAAGTCGGAGCCGATCAGGGCGTCGATCTGGGGGAGTATCTTTGCGACTTTTTCTTTGACAATCTCAATATCCTCGGAAAAATCGATCAGAAACTCTTTTCGCGGCGTATGGCCGTACAGGCGGCAGCACCGGGTGTAGGCGGCTTTCTCCTCCTGCAGAAATTTTTTCGTGTCGTGCAGCAGCACCGCAATATTCTTCTTGCCGGAAATGACCAGATATTCAAACGCCTTGGCCATCCCCTTTTTCAGGTCCATGGAAAAGGTATCGACGTTCAGGCCCGGCAGGGTACGGTTGATCATGACGCTGGGCCTGGCGGAGATCAGGCGGAGGGCCTGCTGCAGCTCGGACGGCGTAGGCTCCGCTTTGGGCAGGGAAATGATGTACCCCGCAGGATGAGAATTTTCCATCACCTTGAGGGATTCCAGAAAAGCATCGTACCGGTTGGGCGCGTTCATCAGCGTCAGGTAGTAATCGGTGGGCAGGTTCAGCTGGATGTGCTTCAGAATGTCCGACTCGACCCTTGCCTCTATCCGAAAATCAATCAGCATGACGCCCAGCATCCGGGGCCCTTCCTGCCGGCTGCCGACAAAGGTGCCGTTGCCTTCGCTGACATAGCACAACCTGTCGTTGGTCAGCATTGCGAAGACGGTGTTGACCGTGTTTTTGCTCAGCCCATACACCTGAGAAAGTTCACGGATAGAGGGTAGCTTGTCCCCCTGGGCATACTTCCCCTGCAGGATGTCCTGCTTGAGGATCTCATACAGCTGGCGGCCTTTGTTGATGCTGACGATTTTCTTATCCATCTTCTTATCTCCCTGTCCGATAGAAAGTACCTGCACTCGCGGTGGAGATACGGAGTTTTTAAAGAGCAGCTTTGCTTCGTGAAGACACGGCGGCAACCGGTACCGACCCTATGGAGGTGTATCAGTGTCACAGTGTCTCATACACTTGATCTGCCCTTATTCTATTCGGCTTTTCTCGCTTTGTCAAGAGTGGTCAGGTAATAGTCGGATCATCCAGTGAAACGCCTGCTTGGATGATTGACTTGCGCGCAGGTCTCTCCTATAATTGGCAAAATCAGGGCGGCCCTAGGCCGCTAAATCATCGAGAGACAATACATCGGGGGTGTGGAAATGTCAGTCAGGCTCTCTTTCGGTCAGCCCGTCATCGTGGCGCAGGGCCCTACCTGGGAGGAGGCGGGCTGGGGAAGCCATCAGTTCCCCGCCATCCGGGCGCTGCCGGACGGCAGGCTGGCGCTTGCCTATCACATTGTGAACGACCGCGCGGAGGATTACGGTCTGGAGCGCGGCTGGGCAGTGTCCTCGGACGGCGGGGAGAGCTGGGCCACCGCGCTGGCGGAAGAGCTGCCTGCCATCAAGGCCCGTTTCGGCACGAGGCTGCCCTCCGGCAGGTATCTGCGCGCCGTGACGCCCAAGCCTTTCAAAATCAGTGAAGAGCTGTATCGTTCCCTTGAGCGCAAAATCGAAGGCCGGCAATATGCTCTCGGGGTGGAGGAGATACCGGACGGCCTGTTTGAGAAGGACAAGTGGCTGTTCGCGCTTTCGGAAGCGGACAGCCTCCGCGAGACCGAATTTTTCAGCGAGCTCGAGTTCCCCGGCATGACGCTCAGCCTGACAGGCGGGGCCATCATCCGTCCCTTCCCCTTCGGGCCGGTCAAAACAGCGCCGGATGGCAGCGTCTGGGTGGCGCATTATTGGCATGGGCGCGACCCCCATAACCTCGGCTACACCAGCTACTACGCCTGCTATTACTTCAGGTCGACCGATGAAGGCAGAAGCTTTCATCTGCAAAGCTGGATACAGTACAAGCCGCATACCGGGCTTTTTCTAGGCGCTTTTCTGGCGGAGGGCTTCTGCGAGCCGGATATCTGCTTCATGCCGGATGGAAGCATGATCACCCTGCTGCGCACGGGCGGTAGCGCGCCCAGCTTTCTCGCGCGCTCCGCGGACGGCGGCAGAAGCTGGTCCGAGCCCGTTCTGTTCGACCGCTGCGGCGTGTTTCCGCAGCTGCTGCGTCTGGACTGCGGGGTCACACTGGCCAGCTACGGCCGCCCAGGGCTCTATGTGCGCGCCTCCAGCGACCCTTCCGGCCTTGCCTGGGAAACGCCTTATGAGCTGATGCCCTATGACCCGCAGCGAATCACCCGCGACAGCTGCTGCTACACCGGCCTTGTCGCGCTGGACGAGCGGACGGCGCTGCTTGCCTATACCGATTTCAACGTGCCGGATGCCTCCGGGGTGAAGCGCAAGTCCGTCATGGTGCGCAAAGTGCGGGTGGAGGCTTTCTGAGCCGTCTCAGAGCGTACTCGCGTTTTCGCTTCCTCTGAAACCAAACAGCAGACGCCCCTGCCCCGGCGGAAACGATATCCCTATCGCGCAGTTTGTGCTATATTCCGGGAGGGAAGATATTCCCCTTTGCCCGGTTTGATACAGAAAGGAAACGCCATTGTCTCAACACTGCTGCCATACAGGGACGGGCTGCAGCCACTGCACGGACGGCTGCGTGCGGCGCGTGCCCATTTTCAGCACCCTCGGCCCCGATAAAATCGCGGAAATTTCCGCGCTGGTGAGGCGGCGCGAGTATGAGCCGCGCGACGTCCTCTTTTCCATCGGCGACCCCATCGAGGGCATCTATATCATCCGCTACGGCGCGATTAAGCTGGTGCGCGTGGACGAGGAGGGCGGCGAGAGCATCGTCAGCGTGCTGAATGTGGGCGAGTTTTACGGCGGCGACAGCATGTTCTACGACAGCCACAGCCGCGAAAGCGCCGTGGCGGTGGAAAAGACGGGCATCTGCTTCATCCCGGAGGGCGGCCTGCGCGATCTGCTGGCCAGGGATCCGCAGATTGCGCTCAAAATCATTCAGTACTATTCCCTGCAGCACGCGCGCAGCATGAACATGCTGGAAATCCTGGCCGCCGGCGACAGCATGCGCCGCGTGTGCCGCTTCCTGCTGTGGCAGACGGAGCAGGATCCGCTCGGCTCCGTCACCCTTTCGCAGGAGGAGATGGCCCGCATGCTCGGCCTCGCCCCCGAGACCCTCAACCGCAAGCTGGCCGTGCTTAAAAAAGACGGCGTCATCCGCCTGGAGGGCCACCGCGGCATCAGCGTGCTGCAGCCCCAGGCGCTGGGGAGGTATTGAAAAAAGCTTCCTGCAAAACAGGCTTGTCAATGAAACGTAAAACAAAAAAAGACGGCTGCTTCCGGCCGTCTTGAGCCGTTGACAAATCAAGTTTGTCAATGGTCCGCAGTCGGCTTTCTCTTGAAGGCCGGCTTTTGAAATGGACGCTGCTCTCGGGGAATGTTCTCAGACGGTCAGCCCGCCAGCAGCTGTTTCACCTTTTCCGCGAGGGCGGCGGCGAAGGGGGCGTTGCTCGCCAGGTCGAAGTGCATATAATCGCCCTCCGCGGCCGTGACGTAGGGGTTGCAGTCGAAGTAATCAAGGCCCTGCTCGCGCGCCATCTGTTCAAACAGGGCGGGCAGCCGCTCGGATTTTTCCACGCAGCCTGCCCCCATGCCGCCGGCGCAGGGGGCCTCATAGAGCCTTCTGTCCATGATGAGGGGGGCCACGATCAGGATGCGGGGCTGCGAGCGCCACACGTCCAGCCCACGAGCCTTTTGGACAAGGCGCAGCAGACCGTCCTTGATGTTGACGGGCGTGGCGGAAAAGCGCTGCTTGCAGTCGTTGGTGCCCAGCATGAAAACAAGCAGATCCAGCGGCGCGTGCGACTGCAGGATGGGCGCGAGCGTGGCAAGGCCGCTGAGGCCCTCGTTGATGGGGTCCTCAAAGCAGGTGGTGCGCCCGTTGAGGCCCTCCGCGATCACGCGAAAGCCATCGCCCAGCAGGCGGGCCAGCCGCTCTGTCCAGCGCGCGTCGTCGTCATAGCGGCCGCCGCCCAGCGGGTCATAGCCCCAGGTGTTGGAATCGCCGTAGCACAGGATGTGTTTTCTGTTCATATGCCCTTTTCACTCGATCGGCCCGGCAAGGAGCCGTCTCAGGCCTTGCCCGCGGGGCGGATTTTGACAATCAGCTTTTCCACGGTTTCAGGGCTGCCCGTCATGCACTTGACCTTGTGCCCCTCGTAGGGGAAGAGGATCAGTGCGTCGCCTTCTGATACGCTGAACTCGCATTTCGGCTTGCCTTTCAGGAAGAGATAGTCCTTTTCCTCATCCTTCTCAACCAGCTCCAGCGACCTTTCCTCGGCGCAGAGGATACGCTCGGTGCCGGAAAGCACCAGGTGGATATCGGCATAGCGGTGGTGCGACTCAAACAGCAGCTCTTCCTCGGGCGCAGTGGTCAGCGTCTGGTGCTTGAAAAAAATTTCGTCGCCCTTCACTTCGGTGCGGCCGGGCTTGACGCTCCCGGTGTCCAGCGCGGCAAGATAGCGGATGGCCTCGTCGAGGTTCCTGTCAATGCCGAGGTAGTGGTGCAGAAACTCTTTTTTGCAGAAAATCATGGGAAACTCCTTTCAGCGCAGCTTTCTGTAAGGCTGCCGCTCTTTGCGGGGCAGGGCGCCGGAAAGCCGGACGGGGACGCTCCGCTCTATGCGGATAGGACGGAAAACAATCCGGCCTTTGGGGCCTCGCGCTCCGCAGCAATCTGAACAGATTGTAAGCTTTGCCGCGGGGAAAGGCAATGGACGGAGCGGGGAAAGCGACCCGAAAAACGAAAAAGCCGCCGGACGCGCCGACGGCTTATGACTATGGATATGCCCGCCTGTCTGCTTACACCTTGAAGCTGACGGAGGTATCGCCCAGCTCGTTTTTGCCAAAGACGTAGTCGTTGCCCGGCAGCACTGCGTTGAGCAGGATGCCGACCAGCGCGGCGACCGCCAGACCGCTCAGGCTGATGGTCACGCCGCCGACGGCGAAGGAGATGGCGCCCGCGGCCGAGAAGCTGATGCCCAGCGCCAGGCTCATGATCAGCGCCGCGATGATGACGTTGCGGCTCTTGGTGAAGTCCACCTGGTTTTCCACCACGTTGCGCACGCCGACCGCGGAAATCATGCCGTAGAGGATCAGGCTGACGCCGCCGATGGTCGCGGTAGGCATCACATGTACCAGCGCCGCGAACTTGGGGCTGAAGGAGAGCAGCACGGCGATGCAGGCGGCCAGACGGACCACCTTGGGGTCGTAGACGCGGGTCAGCGCCAGCACGCCGGTGTTCTCACCGTAGGTGGTGTTGGCGGGCGCGCCGAAGAGAGAGGCCATCGTGGTGGCCAGGCCGTCGCCCAGCAGCGAGCGGTGCAGGCCGGGGTTTTCGATGAAATTCTGACCCACGGTGGAGGAGATGGCGCAGATATCGCCGATGTGCTCGATGATCGTGGCCAGCGCGATGGGCATCATGATGATGATGGAGGAGATCAGCAGGCTGTGATCCGCGTTGCCGAGGATGGAGAAGGAGGTGTCATTCCAGTGGATCGGCAGGCCCAGCCAGGGTGCCTGCTGCACTTCGGAAAAGTCCACCTGACCGGCCAGAGCGGCCACCACATAGCTGACCACCACGCCAAGCAGGATGGGGATAATCTTGACCATGCCCTTGCCCCAGATGTTCGCCGCCACGATGACCAGCACCGCGACGATGGCGATCCACCAGTTGGCGGAGGCGTTGTTGACAGCGCTCGCGGCCAGGGTGATGCCGATGCAGATGATGATGGGGCCGGTGACCACCGGCGGGAAGTAGCGCATGACCTTGCCGGGGCCGAAAGCCTTAAACAGGGCAGACAGCAGCACATAGATCAGGCCAGCGCAGGCCACGCCGATGCCCGCGTAGGGAATCCAGCTGATCGCGGCGCCGCTGGCGGCGGCAGTGTTGCCCACCAGCGTTTTCACGGCCGCGTAGCCGCCCAGAAAGGCGAAAGACGACCCCAGGAAGGCCGGAATCCTTCCCTTGGTCAGCAGGTGAAACAGCAGGGTGCCCAGCCCCGCGAACAGCAGCGTATCGCTGACATTCAAACCCGTCAGCGTCGGCACCAGCACCGTCGCGCCAAACATCGCAAACACATGCTGGAAGCCCAGCAGCAGCATCTTTCCCGCCTTAACATTTTTCTGACTCATGCCTGTTCCTCCTCGTTTCTGTCGTAAAGTTCCACGCCGTCCTGCCCGTCGATCTCGTCCACCAGCACCTTGATGTGCTCCCTGCCGGAAGTCGGCACGTTCTTGCCGACAAAATCCGCCCGGATGGGCAGCTCGCGGTGGCCGCGGTCCACCAGCACCGCCAGCCGGATCGCGCCCGCGCGCCCCTGCCGCATCACCGCGTCCATCGCCGCCCTCACCGTGCGCCCGGTGTAGATGACATCATCCACCAGAATCACGATTTTGCCCGCGATATCCACCGGCATCGTCACATCCGCCACTCTGGGCTGATCATAGAGCATCGTCAAATCGTCGCGGTAGAGGGTGATATCAAGAGCGCCCACGGGCACGCTGATGCCTTCGACCCGCCTGAGCGCCTGCGCTATGCGGCGCGCCAGCGGCTCGCCCCGGCGCTTGATGCCCACCAGCACGACCCGGTCCATGTCTTCGATCTGCTCGAGCATCTCGTGCGCCATGCGGGTCATCGCGCGCTGCATGGCGTCCCCGTCCATCAGCCTGGCCTTCAGACGTTCCTGCACCACCCTGCCTCCTTTACAAGAAAATGCCTTCCCCTGGATGGAGGAAGGCATGAACATGCGAAAATCTGATCCGCCGCTTGCCTTCCCAGCCTCTCTGGACTGTCCTTAAAGGGGTCGCTTGGATTTGACCGAGTGAAGCATACCACGCCGCGGGGGCTTTGACAAGAGGGAAAAACAGAAAATTAAAGAGGTCATCGCCTGGCTTTCCCGATTGACAGCGCAGCACAGACCTTTTGCTGAACCGATTACGAACTTGTAAATGAGCAATAAGCGGATTATCTTGAAGTATTGTAATGATTCCACCAATGGATGAGCGTGTTTTGCCACTTTCTTAAGCTCATTCCACAGCTTTTGGCAGCTGCGGTTCTGGACAGCCAGCAGGAGCATCAACCCAGAAAATGAATCAGATGGATTTTCAGCACCATTTGACCTTGGAGAGAGAATGAAAGATTTACCCGTTTTACGATCTTTTCTGCAAATGCCTCACCTTTCGCTCTGTTCCGGTGTGTTGTGTTATACTGACAAAAAGTGGCAGGAAGGAAAGAGCAGGGTGGTTCCCCATCTCCTATGCGGAAGATAATTCCTGCCTGTATGAAAGGGCTGGCGCACAGCATATCAGGGTGTGAGGAAAACGGCTGAATTGCCGTATCCTGCAGAAAAATAGAAAGGGAACCTGCCATGAGTGATTTAGTACCTTACGGCGAGCAATTTCAGAAGATCATTGATATTGTAGAATCTGCTAAAGAACGCGCGTACCGCAAAGTCAATGAAGAGCTGATCCTGATGTACAGAGATATCGGTGCATACATCAGCATGCGGTCGGAAAACGCTGGGTATGGTGATGCTTTTGTGCAAAAACTTGCGGATTTTTTTGCTGTCAATTACCCGGAGATGAAGGGATTTAACCGTCGCGGGCTCTATCGGATGAAGCAGTTTTATGAGATGTATCAGGGAATCGAAAAAGTGTCACCACTGGTGACACAATTGAGTTGGACAAACCACCTCAAAATCATGTCTGCATGCAAAACCATGGAAGAACGCATCTTCTATATGAATATGTGTGTAAAAGATCACCTTTCCAAAAGAGAACTGGAAAGGCAGATCGACAGCGGATACTACGAACGATACATGCTGTCACAAAAACCGCTGATGCCTGCCCTTAAAGAGGCAGGAAGAAAAACGGGAAAAGTATTTCTTGATCAATATGTGTTTGATTTTCTGGATGTTCCAGAGCTTGTTTCCGAGCATGATCTGCAGAAGTCTATCATACAAAACCTAAAACACTTTATTCTGGAGATCGGCAGAGATTTTACCTTTGTCGCGGAGGAATATCGTGTGCAGGTTGGAAAGCATGATTATTATATTGACCTGCTGTTCTACCATCGCGGGCTCTCCTGCCTTGTGGCCTTTGAGCTGAAAATTGGGGAATTCAAGCCGGAGTATGTCGGGAAAATCAATCTTTATCTGGAAGCGCTTGACCGCGAAGTGAAAAAGGACAATGAGAACCCGAGTGTCGGCATCATCCTCTGCGCAAGCAAAGATGATGAGGTTGTAGAGTTTGCGCTCAGCCGCAGTTTATCCCCGACCATGGTTTCAGAATATCATCTGAAGCTGATTGATAAGCAGCTGCTGCAAAGAAAATTAAAAGAATATGTTGATTTGGCGGGCATAACTTCTGATCAGGAGGAATAGGTTCCTACCATAATTTAAAAAGCTGTGCGGTCGGTATAGTATAAATGGCTTTGTTAATATTTTCCGGGATGAATGCGGAAAGGGCTTTTTCGACAGCTTCTTTTCCGTATTGCCTTTTCTGTTTTTTCTTCTGTTTTTCCACGCTTCTTCATACATATTTTTTACAATTTCCCCCTCGATCATGTGCTATAATAGCCAAACAATAACGGGAAGGGGTGCATTATGCGCTTAGAAGTC
>CAYZTQ010000050.1:0-14173 GCA_964481445.1 uncultured Christensenella sp.
CGCCGAGGCCGATTGAAAACAGGAGGGCCGCGGCCCTCCTGTACCACCCATGGAGTTTGTCCATGGTCTGGGGCAAGTAGCCCTTTTTCCTGCTCTACGCAAAAGCGACTCCCGCAGGTAATTTTCGGGGGTCGCTTTTGTGGTGACTGTGTTTTTTCTTACAGTGCCACGGCGATCTTCGCGGCCAGCGCCACGTTGTTATAGACCAGATGGATGTTGCTGGCGAGGCTGTCGCCGCCCGTCAGCTCGGCCACTCTGGCCAGCAGGAAGGGCGTGGTCTCCTTGCCTTTGATGCCCTGATCGCCGGCTTCGCGCAGCGCCTGGTCGATGGCGCCGTTGATGACGGAGGGCTCCATCGCGTACTCCTTTGGGATGGGGTTGGTGATCAGCATGCCGCCGGGGAAGCCAAGATGCCGCTGGGCGCGCAGCGCGGAGGCGATCTCTTCAGGGGTATCCATGCGGCAGTCGACCTTGAAGCCGCTGCGGTCGGTGTAAAAGGCGGGCAGCTCTTCCGTGCCGTAGCCGATCACGGGCACGCCGTGCGTCTCCAGATACTCGAGCGTCAGCCCAAGGTCAAGGATGCTTTTGGCCCCGGCGCAGACAACGGCCACGGGGGTATGGGCCAGCTCTTCCAGATCGGCCGAAATATCCATGGTGATTTCAGCGCCGCGGTGCACGCCGCCGATGCCGCCGGTCGCGAAGACCTTGATGCCTGCCATCGCGGCGACGATCATGGTGGCTGCCACGGTGGTGGCGCCGTCCTGCCCGCGGGCGGCGATGATGGGCAGGTCGCGGCGGCTGGCCTTCTGCACGCCGTGCCCGGTCTTGCCCAGGTACTCGATCTGCTCTTCGGTCAGGCCCGCGCAGAGTTTGCCGCCGATGATGGCGATGGTGGCCGGCTCGGCCCCGTTCTCGCGGGCGATGCGCTCGCAGTTGAGGGCCGTCTCCACGTTCTGGGGGTAGGGCATGCCGTGGCTGATGATGGTGCTTTCCAGCGCGATCACGGGGCGCCCTTCCTTCAGAGCCTTCTTGACTTTTTTGGATATCTCAAGATATTTCATTCATTTTCCCTTTCCGGCGCGGCGCTGATAGCGGCCATGCGGCTTAAATGCTCGCCGGCGAACCGCAGCCCGTTTTCCGCGCATGCTCGCAGTGACAGATGTTGGGCGATGGCACAGACGAGGCCTGCCGTCATCGCGTCGCCCGCGCCGGTGGCCGGGGCCTTCGGCACGGGGATGGGGGGCAGGCGCAGCCGCTCGTCGCCGCTGGCGCAGTAAAGCCCGTCCTTTCCAAGGGAAATGTATACCTGCCTTACACCCTTGTCAAGCAAGGCGGAAGCCGCTTCGCTCAGGCTGTCCCTGCCGGTCAGGGCCAGCGCCTCCTTCAGGTTGGGCTTGAGGGCGGTCAGCCGGGGCAGGATGGGCAGCAGGCGCAGAGCCTTTTCGCAGCTTACCGGGTCCGCTACGAGGGGCAGATTAAGGCGTTCTGCCGCCGCGGCTAGCGTCTCTTCAGACAGGTTCGCGTCCAGCACGCAGGCGGAAAAGCCTTCTTTCGGCAGCGCATCAAGGCTCTTTGCGTCCAAAAGGCGCATCGCGGCCATGTCGTTGACGGCAACGGCCATATCGCCCTGCGCGTCATGCACGGCCAGGTACACGCAGCTGCTTTCCTGCGTGCGGAGAGCGTGACGCAGGCCGATGCACAGCTCCCGGCAGCTGCTTTCCAGCATCGCGGCGAAGTGGTCGCTTCCCAGCACGGTCATCAGTTCGACCGCCTGCCCGTGGCGGGCGATGTGCTCGGAAATGTTGCGGCCTACGCCGCCCGGCACCATCCTTACCCGGCCGATCAGGGAGTCGCGGTAGCTGAAGGCGCAGTCCGGCATGCCGAGGATATCGAGGTTGAGCCCGCCGATGACGAGAATGGGGTTCAAGAGCTGCTCACCAGCTTTCCTGTGATGGAGCGAACAAGGCTCACGATCAGGGCGGCGGCCGCCGCCCAAAAGAGGCTTTTGATTTTGATGTCTTCGGGAAACAGCCGGACGATGACAAGGATCAGCGTGGTGTCGATTGCCACATTGACAAGGCCCAGCGTCAGCAGGTTAAAGGCGAAAAGCACCACCCGAGCCAGCGGGCGGATGATCAGATGCAGCAGCATCAGGCAGGCGCCGGCCAGCAGCGCAGCCTCCAGACTTCTGCACCACAGGCCGAAGAGCAGGTAGTCGGCCAGGGGAAAGGCCGCCGCACCGGCTATCATGCGGAAGGCGAAGGAAAACATCAGCGCACGAGCCCGCTGCCGATCAGCATGCAGTCGCCGAAGCTGAAAAAGCGGTACTTCTCGCTGACCGCCTGGCGGTAGGCGTCCAGCGCGTTCTCGCGCCCCATAAAGGCGCTGACCAGCATCAAGAGGGTGCTCTGCGGCAGGTGGAAGTTGGTCAGCAGCACATCGGTTGCGCGAAGTTGTACGCCGGGCTTGATGAAGATGCTGGTCATGCCGCTGCCCGCGTGCACGATGCCCCGCTCATCCGCCAGCGTTTCCAGCGTGCGCACGCTGGTGGTGCCGATGCACACGATGCGCCCGCCCCTTTCGCGCGCGCGGTTGATGCGCGCTGCCGCCTCCTCGGATACTTCATAGTATTCGCTGTGCATTTCGTGCCTGTCGGCATCTTCCTCCTTCACGGGGCGGAAGGTGCCGAGGCCCACGTGCAGCAGCACGGGCACGATGTCGACGCCCCTGGCGCGGATGCGCTCCATCACCTCGGGGGTAAAGTGCAGGCCCGCGGTCGGCGCGGCGGCGCTGCCGTCAAACTTCGCATAGACGGTCTGGTAGCGGCCAGGGTCGGTCAGCCGCTCATGGATATAGGGGGGCAGGGGCATTTCGCCCAGCTTTTCGAGGATGTTCTCAAACAGTCCCTCATAGCGGAAGCTGACCTGCCGCGTGCCGCCCGGCAGCGTTTCGCCGATGACGGCGCGCAAAAGCCCGTCCCCGAAGACGACCTCGGTGCCCGCGTGCAGGCGTCTGCCGGGCTTCACCATGCTTTCCCAGGTGTTGGTATCCACGCGGCGCAGCAGCAGCAGCTCTACGGCGACGCCCGTTTCCTGCTTGACGCCCAGCAGCCTTGCCGGGATGACGCGGGTGTGGTTGATCACCATCACGTCCTCGGGGCGCAGGTAGTCTGGCAGGTCGCGGAAGATGCGGCCCTCCCGCAGGCCGTTTTCGCGGTTGCACACCAGCATGCGGCTGGCGTCGCGCGGGGTGATGGGGGTCTGGGCAATCAGTTCCTCTGGCAGATCGTATTGAAAGTCACTTGTCTTCATCGTCGAAAAAACGTACCTGCTCGTTTAGATTTTCTGTGTTCTTCTGGTTTGCGGGCGGCGTGCGCTTCAGGTGGCGGTAGGCCAGCTCCGTCGCCATGCGCCCGCGCGGCGTGCGCTGGATAAAACCGAGCTGCAGCAGATAGGGCTCGTACACATCCTCGATGGTGACGGCGTCCTCGCCCGTGGAGGCGGCCAGCGTGTCGAGGCCGACCGGCCCGCCGCCGAATTTGTCGATCATGGTTTCCAGCACCGCGCGGTCCACCTGGTCAAGGCCCAGCTCGTCCACGTCCAGCATATCAAGGCCCTCGTGCGCCACCTCTCTGGTGATGCGGCCCCCGGCCTTGACCTGCGCGTAGTCGCGCACGCGCTTGAGCATGCGGTTGGCGATGCGCGGCGTGCCGCGGCTGCGCCCGGCGATTTCGAGGATGCCCTCCGGGTCAAAGGGCATGCCGAGGATGCCGGCGGAGCGCTTCAAAATGAGGGCCAGCTCTTCCGGCGTATACATCTGCAAGCGGAAGGTGATGCCGAAGCGGTCGCGCAGCGGGGCGGAAAGCTGCCCGGCCCGCGTGGTCGCGCCAATCAGCGTGAACTTGGGCAGGTCAAGGCGAAGCGAGCGGGCGGTCGGCCCCTTGCCGATCATGATATCGAGGGCTCCGTCCTCCATGGCGGGATAGAGCACCTCTTCCACGGCGCGGCTGAGGCGGTGAATCTCGTCGATAAACAGCACGTCGCCCGAGTTGAGGTTGGTCAGAATCGAGGCCAGGTCGCCCGGCCTGTCGATGGCGGGGCCGGAGGTGATGCGCACGTTCTGCCCCATTTCCGCCGCCACGATGCAGGCAAGCGTCGTCTTGCCGAGGCCGGGCGGGCCGTAGAGCAGGATATGGTCGAGCGCGTCGCGCCGCTCCAGCGCCGCCTTGATGTAGATGCCGAGGCTCTCTTTGATGGGGGCCTGCCCTACATAGTCGCGCAGCGCTTTGGGGCGCAGCGACAGCTCGATGTCGCCGTCCTCGCGGTGCACGCCGGAGGTCATGATCCGTTCGCTTTCCATGCTTATCCTTTCATCATGCCGCGCAGGGCAAGGCGCACCAGCTCATCGGCGCTCGCGGTTTCTTCCGCGCTCTGGTGGGCGGCGGATACGGCCCTTGCCGCCTCCGACTGCGTGTAGCCGAGGGACTGCAGGGCCAGAATGGCCTCGCCCACGGCGCTGCCGGTCCCTGTATCCTTGGGCAGGCTGATGGACGCGCCGCCCGCGGGCAGGTCGTCCGCCGACATCTTGTCCTTCAGCTCCAGCACGATGCGCTGGGCGGTCTTCTTGCCGATGCCGGGGGCGCGGCACAGCGTGGCGGCGTCTCCGGTCAGAATGGCGAGCGTCAGGTCGGGCAGCGGCATCGCCGCAAGGATGCCGAGGGCCGTGCGGGGGCCGATGCCCGAGATGCCGGTCAGACGCAGAAACATGCTTTTCTCGTCCTGCGAGATAAAGCCGAACAGCTCCGTCGCGTCCTGCCGCACGCTTAAATAGGTATAAATGCGCGCGAATTCGCCTCGGGCCGGGGCGGCGCTCAGCGTGCTCTGGCTGCACAGCAGCTGATAGCCCACGCCGCCCGCGTTGACCACCAGCTCGCCTGCGGATTTATATTCGATGATGCCCTCGATAAATGCGTACATGCTGCCTCCGCCTTTACTTCATTCGGAACTGGAATTTGGAAGGCCCCGTGTTCAGGTGCGTCACGGCCGCAGCCACCGCGTCCGCCGCGTCGTCGGGCCTGGGGATGTCGTTCAGGTGGAGGATCAGCGCCACCATCTGCTGCACCTGCTTCTTATCGGCCTTACCGTAGCCGGTGATGCCCTGCTTGATCTGCATGGGCGTGTATTCATATAAAAGCGGCGTATATTCGGCGCAGGTGGTGATGGCCACGCCGCGCGCGGCCCCCACGGTCAGCGCCGTGGTTACGTTGCGGGCGAAAAACAGCTCTTCAAACACGATTTCATCCGGCTTATATTCAAGCAAAAGATCACGGATGCTCTCGCGGATGGTGGAAAGCCGCTCCTGCAGGCGCATATCCGGCGGGGTGGAAACGATGCCGCAGGAGATAAAAACAGGGCCCCGCGCGCCCGCTTCCACAATGCCCCACCCCAGGGTAGCCAGACCCGGATCGATCCCCAGTACCCGCATGCGCCGCTCCTTTCCTACATGAAATGGATGATAGAACAAAGGTTCCTGTTTGTCAAACCGCCACGTGCCTGCCGGGGTAGTGCAGGGCCAGCAGCTTTTCCACATGCCGGCGGGCAAAGACGGCGTTTTGCGCCTCCAGCTCGGGGCTGGGCGCGCCCTCGCCCATCAGGCCCATGAACTGGCTGACCTTGAGGCCCAGATGCTCCTGGATATCGGCGTCGCTACCGCCGGGGCTGACCAGATAGTAGCACAGAAGCGAATCCTTCTGGCCGATGCGGTGGGCCCTGTCTTCCGCCTGGCTGTGCACGGCGGGAGACCAGTCGAGCTCTCCGAACACGACCGCCGTGGCCCGCTGCAGGTTGAGGCCGGAGGCGGCGCGCAGCGAGATGCAGCACAGGTCGGTGCGCCCTTCCATGAAGCGCTCCACGCTCTTTTGCTTCTGCGCGGGCGTTTCCCTGCCCGTGATAAAGGCGGGGGAAAGCGTGCGCAGCTCTTTCTTATAGGTGTCCATCACCGCGTGGTGGTGGGCAAACAGCAGCACCTTCTCGCCGGATTCTATCAGCGCGCGCACAAACTGCGCCACAAAGGGCGCCTTGGCCATGCCGGCCGCCTGCCGCTCATCCTGCGAGATCCTGTCCTCCAGCAGGGCGCGGCGCGAAGGGGTGAGATCGCTCTCTTGCGCCCAGCGGCGCAGGTTTTCAAGCACCGGCTGCATCAGGCGCTTGTAGAGCGCGCCGTCCGCGTCGATCTCCTGCACCAGGCGGCGCTTGTCCGGGAGCTCGGGCAGCACCTCTTTCTTGGTGCGGCGCAGCATCATGCCCTCGCGCCGCAGGTGCTCGCCCAAGAGCTCGGGCTTGATCACCACGGCGTTGCCGTAGCCGTAGCACCACTCGCGTGAAAAGCTTTCCCAGTCGCCGAGAAAATGAAAATCGAGGATATTGACCACGTTCCATATCTCGCCGCCCTGATTGTAAATGGGCGTGCCCGACAGCCCCCAGACCCGCTCGCAGGCGGAGGAGAGCAACGAGGCCGCGGAATATTTCTCGGTGCCGGTGTGGCGCAGCTCCTGCACCTCGTCAAAGATGACGGCGCGCACAGGCAGCTGCGGCAGCGCCTCTTTCCACCCGCGAAGCAAGAGGTAGTGCACCAGATAGATATCCGCCTCCGGCAGGGGATAGGGCTTCAACCCCCTGAGAACGTGCACGCGGGGCTCTCTGCCGCTAACCAATAGAAACCTTCGTATCTCCGCCTGCCAGTTGAGCACGAGGTGAGGCGGCACGACGATCAGGCAGGGATAGGAGCTTGTGGCGGCCAGCGCCGCGAGCGCCTGCACGGTTTTGCCAAGGCCCATCTCGTCGGCCAGCAGGCCGCGCCGCACGCGGCAGAGCCAGTTCATGCCGGCCTTTTGAAAGGCGCGCAGCTCGCCCAGAAAGCTGCCCTCGGGCGGGGCGATGTCCGCTGAGGGCGCGAACAGCAGACGCTTTTCCTGCTCATAGGCCTGCGCCTCCAAGAGAGCCTTTTCCCAGCGATTCAGGTCTTTTGTCGCGATGGCCAGCGGATAGCGCTGCATCAGCCAGTTGATGTCGCCGACGATGCGGCGGTGCGCCGTGAAGCGCGCCTGACCGCGCCGCCCCGCGTCGCTGCCCGGGAAAAGCCTTTTGGCCATCTCGGTCACGACCGGTTCGCCCTTGATCATCCACGAGCGGCTGCGCGCGTTGTAGCTCAGCGTGCCGTACAGGTGGCCACCTGTTTCATGCGGGCGAAGATAGGGCGGCACGCGCTGCGCCGCGTCAGCCTGCAGCGGGAGGTCAGGCTGCTGCTCTTCATCCTCTTTGGGCGGCATGACCGGCGCTGAGGACGGCCGAGCCCTTCCGGCCGGGTTGGCCGGGCCCCAGAGCCTGCGAAGGCTCAGCACACGGCAGGGAAGGCCGCGGATGGTCTCCGGCATATCGAGCCCCTGCTCGCAGACCAGAATAATGCCAGACAAAAGGCCGCTTGCGAGGTAGCGCTCCGCCTGCCGGAGCAGGCTGGTTTTATTGGGGCGGCCGCGCTTGACCTCGATGCCGATACCGTCCACAACAAAGTCGATGCGGCAGCGGGGCATCAGCTGCTTCTCATGCTCAAAGGAGAACCCTTTTTCTGTTAGCAGCGCCGCGATCTGCCGGTGCAGCTCGTATTCATCTGTGCTGAGGGGGGCGCGCAGAGCGCGCAGCATCTCAAGTACCCGGTCCAGCTCTGCCAAAGGGCGCCTCCTCCTCGTTTCTGCCCTGTATTATAGCGGAGCGGCGGGGCTTTTACAATTCGGCTGCGACAGTCTTTCTTAATATTATGTTTACATATCGTCACTTGCCTGTAATAATATTATTTGATATGATGAGAGTGTTTATTTTACCGCTTAAAGGAGAGACCATGACCCGCATCAGGATCACCGCGCTTTTGCTCGTCCTTTCGATAATATTCGGTTCCGCGTCCGCTCTGGCGGAAGGAGGGGCCTTATCGTTTGAGGAAACGCCTGCCGAAATCCGTCCCGGCAAGACCGTGCGCATCGTTTTCAACAGCCCAGCCGCCGCCGAAACCGCTCTGAGGGTGGAGGACTCGCAGGGGCAGGAGGTTGGCCTTGCAGGCAGCATGGAGGCCGCGCAGGGCCGCAACGAACTCTACTGGGACGGCGAGCTGCTGGAGGGCGAGGGCGGCATGCTGCCCGAGGGGGAATACACCCTGAGCCTTGTGCAGGGCGAAAACAGGGTCAGCGCCCCCATCAAGGCGGGGCCCCTCAGCCCCAGGCTGACGGATGTGAAGCCCAGCGACCCTGCGCTGACAGCGGGGGATGAGGAGTGGGCCTTTTCAGCCGTTGCCAACATGGCCGGCACGCTGCACCTCAACATGCGGGGCGCGGACGGCGCCGTCCGCAACATCCTGTCCGCTCCGGTGCCCGCGGGCAGCCTCTTGATCCCCTGGGACGGCAGCATGGTGGACGGGCAGCCCGATCCCACCGGCGCCGTCACCGTATCGCTGACGCTGGAAGGGCCGGACGGCTTTATGAGCAGCCCGCACCATCTGGTGGTCACCATTGAGGGCGGCAATGCCGACCCTGCGAAGTCCGAGACAAACGCGACAGACGAAGGGGCCCTCGCGCAGGAGGGCGACGCGCTGGAAGGGCCGATCGAGAACGCGGAGACGCCCGCGCCCGAAGAAGCCCTGCCTCAGGGAGAGCAGGCGAAGGACGGCGGCACAGCCCCCCACTACAAGATTCCGACGGCGGAGAAGGTGCCCGTCGAGCAGTGGGGCGGCAATTACTGGACCCTGCCCATCGGCGAGTGGAACGAGGAGCGCATCTGGAAGACCCTGATGCAGCCCATCACGGTGGTGGAGGGCGGCGACCAGCGCGAAACCTACAAGCTGCGCAAAACGCCGGATAAGAACAGCAGCAGAGAGAACGTGGTGGGTGAAATCACCTTTGTTTCCCACGGTGTCAACGTGCTGGAAACGCTCGAAAACGGCTGGTCGCTGGTGGAGACCTACAACTCCAGCTACGGCCCCAAAAACCGCACGCGCCGCGGCTACGGCGACACCGACGAGCTGATGCGCGGATATGTGGAGACGAGACTGCTTTCCACCGTCAAGCCGCGGGATGACTACGGCATCCTGATTGACAAGCTGAAGCAGGAGATGTACGTCTTCAAGGATGGCAAGCTGCTGACCACGCTGATCATTTCGACCGGCAAGCCTACCAAGCAGCAGCCCTGGAACGAGACCCCCTCCGGCGAGTACCTGATGGTCAGCCGCGTGGGCGATTTCAACGCCGGCAATCTGGTCTGCAAGATGGGCATGCGCATCAACGGCGGCACCCTGATCCACGAGGTGCCCTATATTCAGAACCTGAACACCGGCTACGCCGACTATTCCAGCCAGGAGCGCGTGCTGGGCGAAAAGGCCAGCCACGGATGCGTCCGCGTGCAGAGAAAGAACAACGACGACGGCATCAATATGACCTGGCTGTGGAACAACATCAAGGTCAATACCAAGGTGCTGGTCTGGGATGATACCAACCGCTACCGCGAGCTGCCGGACGATAACCTTGCCCTTTACTATAACCCGACGGGCGGCAAATATTATCATCTGGACGCGCGCTGCCCCAGCGTGAGGGACAGGTACCTGCCCCTCAAGGGAGAGCTCACCTACGCGCAGCTGGATGATCCTGAGTTCAGCAAGCTGACGCGCTGCCCGCACTGCAACCCGCCGCAGCGCAAAAGCGAAATCATGGAGCTGAACCGGCAGAACGGCTTTTAATCCGTTGACGGGAGCTGCTTTTCGCGGGAAGATCACTGTCTTCCCGCGTATTTTTTAGGTATAAACCGCCTGCGCGCTATCCGGCAGCTTCCCGCCTTGATGAATACTTTCAATTTGGATATAATCATTGTGGATGAGGCGCTTTGCATGCGGCCTCTTCGCTGCCGGAGCCGGCGGGCGGCTCTCGGTTGCGCTGAAACATCAAAACCTGTATACTGAAATGTGTCCGGTGTACAATTCCGGAAAGGGAGGTTTCTCCAGATGGAATATAAAATCAAGAATGATATAGGCACAATCTTCATCTCCGAAGAGGTCATGCTGAAAGTGGTCGGCTACGCCGCCCTTGAAAGCTATGGCATTGTCGCCATGTCATCCAAGCGGGCCAAAGACGGCATTGTCGAGTGGCTGGGGCGCGAGAACCTCAGCAAGGGCGTGCAGATCCGGCTTGTGGAAGACATGATCGACGTAGACCTGTATATCGTGGTTGAATACGGCATCTCCATGACTGCCGTCTGCGAGTCCATCAAGGAAGTCGTCAAGTATAAGCTTGAAAGCATGACCGGCGTGAAGGTTCGCAATGTGAATATCACGGTAGAGGGCATTCGGGTCTAAGCCGACCTTAAACGGAGGAGAACAGATTTGTCAGAGATTAAGGCGATAGACGCCCTCTTGTTCCGTGAGATGGTCAATGCCGGCGCGTCCCTGCTGGATAAGAACAGGGAGGCCGTCAACCAGCTCAACGTGTTCCCGGTGCCGGACGGCGATACGGGCACGAACATGTCCATGACCATGATTTCCGCCATTCGGGAACTCAATGGCAGAGAGAACATCACCGTGGGAGAAGCGGTGGGAGCGGTCGCCAAAGGGGCGCTGCGCGGCGCGCGCGGCAACTCGGGCGTCATCCTTTCACAGCTTTACCGCGGTTTTTCCAAGGCTTTGGAGGGGCTCTCTGAGCCCCTGACCCCCGTCCAGTTTGCCGCCGCGCTTAAAAACGGCGCCGAAACGGCCTATAAGGCGGTGATGAAGCCCAAGGAGGGCACCATCCTCACCGTCGCCCGCGTCATCGCGGAGGACGCCATTGCCCAGGCGGAAAAGGAACCGGATAATTTTGACGCCCTGTTCCGCGTCATTCTTTCCTCGGGCGAGAGCATCCTGGCCAAAACACAGGACATGCTGCCCCAGCTGAAGGCGGCCGGCGTGGTGGACGCGGGCGGCCGCGGCCTGCTGATCATCTACACCGGCTATTATGCCGCCTTCAGGGGCGAGCCGGTGGAAGACCTTGTGGTGCAGATGGCGCAGGATACCGCCAAGACCGAGGAAGCGTTCACAGACGACCACGAAAGCCTTGAGGACATCAAGTTTACCTACTGCACCGAGTTTTTCGTGCAGAACCCCTACAACACGCTGACGGATACCGATATCGATACCTTCCGCCGCAAGCTGAGCCGCATCGGCGACTGCGTACTGGTGGTGGGCGACAGCGCCACGCTGAAGGTGCATGTGCACACCAACGACCCGGGCAAGGCCCTCACCTACGGCCTGATGCTGGGCGAGCTGGTGGGCCTCAAAATCGACAACATGCTGCAGCAGCGCCGCGACAACGAGGCGAAGAAGGCCGAAGAAGCCCAGAAGGCGGAGCCAAAGGAGTTCGGCCTGGTTTCTGTCTCGGTGGGCAAGGGCTTCTCCAGCATCTTCAAGGATCTGGGGGTCGATGCCGTTGTGGAAGGCGGCCAGACCATGAATCCCAGCATCGAGGATATCGAGAAGGCGGTCGATTCCATCAACGCGAAGACCATCTTTATCCTGCCCAACAACGGCAACATCATTCTGGCGGCCCGCCAGGTGGCCGAGCTTTCCGATAAGAAGATCGTGGTGCTGCCCACCAAGAACGTGGCCATGGGCCTCGCGGCGGTGGTGGCCTTTCAGCCTGACTTTTCGGCGGAAGACAACGAGAGCCGCATGAACGAGGCGGCCGAGCGCGTGCGCACCGGCACCATCACCTACGCCGTGCGCGATACGCACATGGAAACGCTGGATATCAAAGAAGGCAGCATTATCGGTCTGCACAACGGCCAGGTCACGGTGAACGGGCTGAGCATTGAGGAGACCGCCTTTGAACTGATGCGGCAGATTGTCACCGAGGACGATGTGCTGATTACCGTGTACTACGGCGAGGATACCAAAAAGGAAGACGCCGAGGCGCTGGGCGCCAAACTGGCTGAGCTGTATCCCGCCTGCGATGTCGAAGTGGAAAACGGCGGCCAGCCGCTGTACTACTACCTGCTTTCAGTCGAGTAAGCGAAGCGGGAAGACAATCATTAAAAGGGCTCTGCTTTTGTGGAGTCCTTTCTTCTATCATTACACCATGTCGGCTTTGGGAAAGGGGGAAGCGCCGTGCAGCTGAAGGACTTGAAGGGCCTCGGGCCCAAGCGGCTGAAGGATCTGGCCGAAGCTGGCCTCGACACGCCGGCGGAGCTCTTGTGGCGCTTTCCCGGCGGCTACATCGACAGTACGAAGGATACCCCGGCCGGGGAGGCTGCGCCGGGCCGGGCCGCGTGCTTCTCGCTTACCTTTCTGGGCGCGCCGACGCTTCGCTATCTGCGCGGCCTCAGCATGGTGACCGCCGAAGCGGAGGACGAGACGGGCCTTCTGCGCCTCGTCTGGTTCAATCAGCCCTGGATGCGCAACCAGTATAGAAAAGGGGACAGCGCGTTGTTTTACGGCCGGCCGGAGCTGGTGAAGGGCCGCCTGACCATCAACAACCCAAAGCCTATCAAGGAGCGGGGCATCATTGCCCAGTACGCGCCTGTCGGCGGGATTACGGGCAGCCTCTACTCTTCGCTGATCGACCAGCTGCTGCCTGAATTGGAAACGCTGGCGCCCGAAACCATGCCCGAGAACCTGCTGCGGCAATGGGAGCTGTGCGGCCTGCATGAGGCGCTCAAAGAGGTGCACCGCCCCACGGACGGTGAGGCGCTGCGCCGGGCCAAGCGCCGGGTGGCGTTTGAAAACCTGCTGCTCTATCAGTTGGCGCTGCGCAGCCTGCGCGGGGAAAGCGAGGCGGGGCCGGTCATCGGGGGTAACGCGGAGCTGCTTGCGGATTTCTGGCGGGGAACGGGCTTTGAGCCGACGGGCGCTCAGCGCAAGGTGCTCGGGCAGATTGTTTGCGACCTTGCAAGCGGCAAGGCGATGCGCAGGCTGGTGCAGGGCGACGTGGGCAGCGGCAAAACGGCCATTGCCCTCGCGGCCGCGGCGCTGGCGGCGAAGGGCGGCTATCAGACGGCGCTGATGGCCCCGACCGAGATACTGGCGCGGCAGCATCTTGAAAGCGCGCAAAGGCTGCTTGCGCCGCTCGGCGTGCGCTGCGGGCTGCTGCTGGGTGGCATGAAGGCGGCCGAGCGCCGGGAGGCGCTTGAGCATATCGTTTCCGGCGGATGGGACCTTGTCATCGGCACGCAGGCGCTGTTCAGCGCGGGCGTGGAATACCATAGGCTTGCTCTGGTCATCACGGACGAGCAGCACCGTTTCGGCGTCAGACAGCGCAAGCTGCTGAGCGAAAAGGCGCTGAACGGGCAGGAGGCGCATGTGCTGGTGATGTCGGCCACGCCCATCCCGCGCACCCTCGCGCTGATGCTGTACGGCGATCTTGATCTCTCGGTGGTGGATGAGCTGCCGCCCGGCCGCACGCCCGTCAAAACGCGCGTGGTCGCCGAAAGCAAAAGGGCCGACATGTACCGCTTTATCCGGCGCGAGGTGGAGGCGGGGCGGCAGGCCTACCTCGTCTGCCCGCTGGTGATGGAAAGCGAGGCCGTGGAAGCCGAGAACGCGCAGGATATGTACGAGAAACTGAAAAGCGGCCCACTAAAGGGCCTTGCGCTTGGCTTGACCTGGGGCAGCCAGCCCGGGGAGGAGAAGGAGCGGGTCATCTCCGCCTTTTCGCGGGGAGAGGTCAGCGTGCTGGTCGCTACCACCGTCATCGAGGTGGGGGTCAATGTGCCGAAGGCCAGCGTGATGGTAATCGAGAACGCCAACCGCTTCGGCCTGTCGCAGCTGCATCAGCTGCGCGGGCGCGTGGGGCGCGGCGCCGACGAAAGCTGGTGCTTCCTGATGGGGGAGAGCAACGAGCGTCTGCAGACCCTCTGCGCCACCAATGACGGCTTTGCCGTCGCGCAGAAGGATCTGGAGCTGCGCGGCCCCGGCGATTTTCTGGGTACCCGCCAGAGCGGCCGCCTGACGCCGGACGGCTTTGGCGTGGAAGATATGCTGTTGATTGAAGAGACCCACGCCGCGGCGGCGGAGCTGTCCCTGCGTGCCGAACTGCAAAAAGAAGCGCGGGCACTGACGGCGCGCGCGCTGAAAAAATACGAAAAAGCCCTGCAGCAGGTTGCCCTGAACTAAT
>CAYZTQ010000051.1:0-14054 GCA_964481445.1 uncultured Christensenella sp.
AGAGAAACAGAAGGATGGATGCGGCTGTTTTCGCTCTGGCGGCCGCATTTTCCGCCAGCATTTTTACCTTTCCGATTGTACTGAACACTTTCCACTCCGTGTCCCTCATCGGTCTCTTCTTCAGTCCGCTTGCCTGCATTGCGGTGATGTGGCTGATGTACTATGGCCTGCTGATTCTTCCTCTTTCCCTTGTGTGGATGCCGCTGGCGCGGGTGCTGGCAGTTCCGCTCGGCTGGATGATTTCATTTTTTACGAAGGTGACAGAATCGGCCGCCTCTTTGCCTTTGGCTGCGGTGCGTTCTGCGGCCATGCCGGGCGCGGCTGTGCTGCTGCTTTTTGTTGCGGTGATGACGCTGACAAGATATATGCGTTTTAGAAGGTATAGTCTTCGTCTTCTCACCGCTGTGCTCTGCCTGATTCTGACAGCGGGCGTCACTATTTATGCAAATAAATCTGATAACCGTTATGTGCGCTATACCCTGTTCAGCACGGGGAATTCAGATGCGGCCGTAATAGAGGATGGCCCTGCGACTTACGTCATAGATACTGCGGATCGTGGCGGCGATTTGGCCTCCTACCTGCTCAGCAAGGGAAGGAAAATCGATTCGCTTTTCATTTCCCATCTGCATAAGGATCATATTGGTGGCCTGAAGGAGCTGCTCAACCAAAGAATAGAAATTGACAGAATCATTCTTCCCTCGGGGGCGGAACTGGCAAAGCGGTCAGACAACAGTGCGGAGCTGCTTTCGCTGGCTGAAGAGTCCGGGATTCCGATTGAGCATTGGGCGGCCGGGGATTCTTTTGCAAGCGGCCGCGTGCGCATGGAGGCGCTTTGGCCGATGTATGGTAAAATATATCCGGGGATGGACGCGAACCACCATTCTATGGTTTTGCGGTTTCAGTTGGATGGGCTGACGCTTTTGAGCGGAGGAGATTTGAGCTGCGAATATGAAATGTACTCTGCCAAGCCTTCTCATGTACTGAAGCTTGCCCACCACGCTTCAAAGGGCAGCAGCTCGGCAGACTATCTCAAGACGGTTTCTCCGCAGCTTGCGCTGCTGACGGCCAACCGCAACCGCCTGCCCGCAGCCTCGTCCACCCTTCATCGGCTCGAAGAGATGGGCATTCCCGTGTGGGGAACGCAGGACGGCAAAGCGATTATCATAGAGGCGCGGCCGGAAGGGGCCTATTCCATCAGACATTACAGTGATCGGGGGATCTGATGACAAGAGAAGAGTTTTATCAATCGCTCAAATCTTCCAGCATTCGGAGTTGTTATCTGTTTGAAGGAGAGGAGGAGTATACAAAAGAAAGCGCTTTGCGCACGCTGCGGGAAACGGTGCTCAGGGATGACCTGACAGGGCTGAATCTGGCTGTGCTGACCGACCCGGATGCGGATGCGCTGATTGCCTGCGCCGAGACCCTGCCCATGCTGGCGGAGCGGCGCTTTGTGCTGGTCAAGGAATGCTCTCTTCTTGAGGGCGCGAAAACAGGCGAGGAGAGCGGAGAGAAGCCCGCTTCCAAAAACGGTTCGGCCGATAAAATAACGGACTATGTTGCGAAGCTTCCTCCAAGCACCTGCCTTGTTTTTCATGTGAAGGGCAAGGCCAACGCAGCGCGAAAGCTTTATAAGCAGATTGCAAAGCTCGGGGGCCTTGTCAGCTTTGAGCCACTGGAACAGTCTGTGCTGATCAAATGGATGGCGAAAGAACTGAAAGCCTACAACAAACAGATTGACCGATACACCGCGGAACAGCTGATTTTTGCCGTGGGGCAGGATATGCACAGGCTCTGCAATGAGCTTGCCAAGCTGGCGGCTTTCGCGGGCGACAGAGAGGCTGTCACCGAAAAAGATATCGACGCTGTTTGCACGAAATCGACCGAGTATAAAGTGTTTGACCTGTCCGACGCCATGGTCAGGGGCAACGCGCTCGCGGCCAATCGGCTGATGACGGAGATGCTAAGGGAAGGGGAACAGCGCTTCGCGCTGCTCAGCCTGCTGCAGCGCCAGTACAGGCAGCTGTTGTTTATCAAAATTCTTTCAGATATCAGAATGCCGATTGAAACGCTGGCCAGGCAGATATCGGTATCGCCTTTTATCGCGCGCAAGCTGCTGCCCCTGGCTCAGAGCTATACAGCCAAAGAACTGTATGCGGCGCTGTCTTTGCTGGTGGATACCGAGTTTGCGGTCAAATCGGGTCAGATGCCTGAAGAAGGCTCGCTTGAACAGGCGGTTTACCGGCTGATTGCGGACAGAAAGAAGGGGAAGGTCTCATGAGTGAGAGGCTGGCTGAAGAACTGGCAGCCTATGGCGTAGATATCAGCCTGTGCCGTGAAAAACTGAAGGCGTATTTTGCTTTGCTTCTTGAGTGGAATCAGGTGATGGATTTGACCAATGTTCCGCCTGAGGAGATGCCGCTTAAGCATTTTGCCGATTCCTTGCTGCCGCTTAACCGCGGCGACTGGTTTCCGACAGGCTGCAGCCTTGTGGATGTCGGAACGGGCGCGGGCTTTCCCGGCCTCGCGATCGCTATCGCGCGCCCCGATATGCGGGTGCATCTGCTGGATTCGCTGAGAAAACGCTGCGATTTTCTGGAGGCGGTGCGGGAACGTCTGAACCTTCAAAATGTCGATATCACGCATGCCCGCGCGGAGGATGCGGCGCGGGGGTCCCTGCGCGGCAAGTATGATATCGCCTCTGCACGAGCGGTAGCGCCGATGCGCGTGCTGATAGAATACCTGCTGCCCTTCGTCAAGGTGGGTGGCAGGGCGCTGTGCTGGAAAGGGCCGGGGTTGACCGAAGAGCTTGGCGAAATGAAAAGCGCCCTTTTTCTTTTGAAAGGGCGCCTTGGGGAAAAGCTTGATCTTGATTTGCCGGGGATGGGGCACAGCGTTCAGGCGGTTATCAAAACGGCGCCGACACCCGCGCTTTATCCCAGGCAGGCGGGGATTCCCAAGAAAAAACCACTATGAGGCGATTGAACCAAAGATATACATGCCGATGCTCGCGGCGATGGATAGGTTGAGCGAGTCAATGGCGTCGCTGTGCGGGATTTTGACGGCCTGCCCTAAGGAGGAGAACTCCGCAGGCAGGCCGCTGCCTTCGTTGCCCATGATCAGGGCGTAGGGGCGCTTCGCCTTTTGCGCCGCCTCTTCAGGAGAAACGGCGCTTGTCAGCATAAAGGGGAACAGGCTGTGCGCAGGGAAAGACGCGCTGTAATCTTCGAAACGGTCGTAATGCGCGATGCGCAGCGAAAAGAAGGCGCCCATGCTGGCGCGGATGACGTGGGGGTCAAAGCAATCCGCGGCGGGACGGATGATGGCAATGTCAAGAAAGCCGAAGCCCAGCGCCGCCCGGAGGATGGTGCCGAGGTTCCCCTTGTCGCCGGGATGGTGCAGTACCAGATGCCTGCCGGCATCAGACAGGCTGGATTCCTGCTTTTGAAACACGGCCGCGGCAAAAATGTTTTCTTTGCCGGAAATCCTGTTCAGCACGCGGTCGGCCGTTTCTGTCCGGATTTCGTTTTTTTCGCAAAGCTGCGTCAGCTCCTGTGCGGCAGAGCCTTCGGCCAGCCTGCTGCTGACGATGACGCGCCTGACAAGCTCCGGGCGTTTTTTGATGGCTTCCATGCTGGGGAAAAGGCCGGGCGCGTAGGAATAATCGAGTTCTTTGCGGTAGGTTTCAAGGCTTGGCATTTGTCTGCCTCATTTCATCCATTGCTTCAGGGTTTGGTACCGTGTATCCGAGAACGGGGGATAGCGGAAGGGGAAATCCGCTTTCCCCTTAAACAGCACGCTCTTGTAGTGTGTGAAGGTGTCAAAACCAAATTTCCCATGATAGGCGCCAAGCCCGCTCTGGCCGACCCCTCCAAAGGGAAGGCGCGGATTGCCAAGGTGCACAAGCGTGTCGTTGACACAGCCTCCGCCAAAGGAGATGGAGCGGATGACAGCGCGCGCCTTGTCCTCATCGGCTGTAAAAACGTAGCAGGCAAGCGGACGGTCGCGCCGGGTCACTTCGGCAGCCGCTTCGCGGAGCTCCCGATACGTGATTACCGGGAGGATTGGCCCGAAGATTTCCTGCTGCATGACAGGCGAATCCCAACTGATATCGGTCAGAAGGGTCGGGGAAAGCTTATGCCCGTCCCCGTTGCCGCCGCAGTATGCGGTCTCGTTTTCCATCAGCTTCATCAGCCTTGCATAGTGGCGCTCGTTGACGATTCGAGGTAAATCTTCAGACGCAAGAGGATGCTCGCCGTAGAAACTGGTCCATTCCTTTTTGATGAGCTCCAGCAGCCTGTCTCGTACTTCTTCGTGAACCAGCAGATAATCAGGCGCTACGCAGGTCTGCCCGGCGTTGATGCCCTTGCCGAAGGCAATGCGCCTGGCCGCAAGCTCCAAATCAGCGTCAGCCTCTACAATACAGGGGCTTTTCCCTCCAAGCTCCAGCGTGACGGGGGTCAGCCTTTCGGCAGCTTTCTGCATGACGATCCGGCCGATCTGCGTGCTGCCGGTAAAGAAAATGTAGTCAAATTTCTCTTCAAGCAGCTGCGCGCTGACATCCGCGCCGCCCGGCACAACGGCCACTCTGTCGGGCTTCACCCATTGCTCTATCAGGGTTTTCAGTATCTCGGCCGTGGCGGGCGCATGCTCGCTGGGCTTCAGCACGCAGCGGTTGCCCGCGGCGATAGCGGCAATCAGGGGAGCCATACTGAGCTGGAAGGGATAATTCCACGGCGCCAGAATCAGCGCGACGCCGTAGGGCTCTGGAAAAATGAAGCTTCTGCCGGGAAATGTGGATAGCGAACCAAGCACGCGGCGCGGGCGCATCCAGCGTTTCAGGTGGCGCAGTACATATTTGATTTCGCTCAGAATCATCCCGGTCTCTGTCATCAGGCTCTCCGCAGACGATTTGCCAAGATCCTGGCGCAGGGCCTTGTGGATGTCTTCCTGATGCTCTTCAATCAACTGCTGCAGACGCAGCAGCATATCCCGCCGTTCATGATAGGCGGCAAAAAAGCCTGCTCTGCTGTCTAAATTCAGCAGAGCGGCTACCTGCTCTTCCTGATAGGCTTTTCTCTGCAGGCCGACGGTTTCAGCGATGGTCATACGCAATCATTTCCTCCAGCAGCTGCAGGGCGGTTTGTTTTCCGTCCGCGCCGATCTCGTTTTCGGGCCCGACGCAGGAGGGGCAGCCTCGCTCGCAGCCGCACTGCAAAATCAGCTGCCGCGCGTGCCGCAGCAGGGTATCGCGCATATGATAGGCTTTTTCCGCAAGGCCGATGCCGCCGGGGCTGTTGTCGTAGATAATCAATGTCGGCTTGTCGGTAATCGGGCTTTTTACCTGATAAATCACGGCGATATCGTGCGGTGAGCACATCAGGTACAGGGGAGCGACGATCCTCAGCGTGTTTGCGATGCCGAGCATGCCGTTTTGCAGGCTGTCTTTTTCGTAGCGGGCAGCTGTTTCATCCTGAAGCGTCAGCCACATCGCCTGTGTGTGCATATCGGTTTCCGGCAGACGGACCGGCCCGTAGCCGAGGCTTTCGCCGGTATCAAATTTCATCTTCTTAAAAATCTTGACCAGCGAGCTGACCTTGATCTCACCATAGGCGGCGTGCTCATCCTCCAGCTCAACATCCAGCAGGCTCAGGCTGATGTTAAGATCGGCGTCTGTATAGTAATCCACATTGACGCGGCGGATGAAGGCCTTGCAGGCGTCAAAATCAAGTTTTTCCACCTGATACTGCACGCCTTCGTGCAGATAGATGGCGTTTTCATGCAGCAGCATGGGCACGGTGAATCGATCCATCTCGCCGACAACGCGCACATGCGCGGGATCGGAAATATCCATGATCAGGAAGTTTTCAGCCATCGCGCTGCGCAGGCTGATCTCGCTGGCGGGAAAATCTTCCGCGGACCAGTGCCAGACATCGCCTACGTGGCGGATGATGTTCGCTTCCTGCAGAAACTGCAGCATGCTGTCGACGCCGACGGCGTTGCCGAAGCTTTCCCCGTCCTTAAACGGCAGCTCATAGGCCGAACATTTGAAATGATTAAGCAGGATATAGAGATTGTCCGGGTTCAGCAGCGCGTTCTCAGGGGATTGGCTGAAGAAGTATTCCGGATGATTGATGATGTACTGGTCGAGCGCGGCGCTTGAGGCCACTAAAATAGTCATGGATTTGCCCTGCCTGCGCCCGGCTCTGCCCGCCTGCTGCCAGGTGCTGGCAATGGTGCCCGGGTAGCCGCACAGCACACAGGCGTCCAAGGCGCCGATATCAATGCCCAGCTCGAGCGCATTGGTTGAGATGACCATGTCTACCTGACCGTTTCTAAGGTTCCTTTCGATTTCGCGCCGCTCGCCCGGCAGATAACCGCCACGGTAGCCGCGCACACGGTCAGACTGCCCAAGCTGATCGCTGATCTGCTCTTTCAGCGCCTTGGTCAGCACTTCGACCTGCACGCGGCTTTTTGCGAACACGATGCTTTGAATTTTGTGGCACAGCAGCATGGAGGCAAGCATCCTTGTCTGGTGCAGCGCGCTTTTCCGAATGCCAAGCTGTTTGTTGACCACCGGAGGGTTATAAAAAACGATATGCTTTTCGCCCATCGGCGCGCCATTGTTGTCTATCAGCGTGACCGGTCTGCCGGTCAAAGTCTGCGCCAACTCGCCGGGGTTGGCAATGGTCGCGCTGCAGAGAATAAACTTTGGTCTGCTGCCATAAAACGCGCACAGGCGAAGCAGACGCCTGAGCACGTTGGCCAGATTGCTTCCGAACACGCCGCGATAGGCGTGGATTTCATCAATCACGATATACTGCAGGTTTTCAAACAGCTTGACCCACTTCGTGTGATGCGGCAGGATGTTGGAATGCAGCATATCCGGGTTCGTTACCACGACATGCCCTGCCTGACGGATGGAGCGCCTTGCCGCCGCCGGCGTGTCTCCGTCATAGGTGTAGGTTTTGATGTCAACATCCAGAAGGCTGATCAGGTCATACAGCTCAGCGACCTGATCGGCGGAAAGGGCCTTTGTCGGAAAAAGATAGAGGGCGCGGGCGTCGGGATTCTTCAGGATGGCCGACAGCACGGGGATGTTGTAGCACATTGTTTTGCCGGACGCGGTCGGCGTGACGACTACAATGTCTTCCCCCTCAAGGGCCTTTGCCACCGCGCTGCTCTGATGCGTATAGAGGCGGTGGATGCCGCGCCTTGCCAGAACCTCTGTAATCCGCGGATCTATTCCGGAAGGCAAATCACCGTACTGCGCCGGCCTTTGAGGCAATACTTCCCAATGGCTGACACAGCCCATAAAAGAAGGGTCAGCGCGCAGACTGTCTATCAGTTGGTCTAAATTCATCGGTTTCTGTTACAGCTTTCCGCCGCGTCCTCCGTAAGATCTGCCGCTGCTGGAACTGAAGCGTGCGCCGCCGGAGCCGCCGCCGCTTGACTTGTTTTCTACAATCCTTGTGCGGGTAACCGTCTGATATAGGTAAATCTCGCTGCTGTCCCGCAGCCTCAAAGAGCGAGGATCGGCATATCCCTGAGCGTCATGCCTTGCCTTTGCAATATTCAGTTTGCTTTTCATCACAAAAGCTGATCCAAACCCTATGCCGACACCGCCAAGCGCCATGAAAGGCAAAAACCCTGCGGCTTCTTCGGCAGCTTCCTGCGCTGTGGGCAGACGGGGCGTTTCGCTGAGGCTGCGCGTCCCGTCTTTGTTGACAATACTGTGGCGTGAAAGCTTTTTTTCGACCATGTCCAGATAGCGGTTCATGGCGCCGTAGTAGTCACGGTTATCAAGATAGGGCCGAAGCAGATCGTCCAGCGCGTCCGAGCCCTGGTCAGAGAAGAGCGTCATTCCGATGCCGCGCGCGGCTTCGTAATACTCGCCGAGGTCAAAGTTGAAGGAAAAAATCATGCCATTGGGGAAAGTGTCATAATCATGAAACTGGTCATAAAAATCGGCGGCGTACATCCTTGCGGACTGCCCGCGCGAATCTCTGGTAGTGACAATCACCATGTCAAACCCATAGGTCTGGTAGAGGCCGATCATCCGCTCCTCCAAAGAGGCGGCTTCTTCGGCGCTGAAGATTTCCGCCTGGTCGGCCATATGGGAAAGAGCCGCGGCCTGCGCTGAAGCGGCAAGCAGCACGAAAAGAAGGACGGCTATGATTCCAAGCTTTTTCATCATGATCACATGCCTCCTGTCATAAGAAGCGCGGTCACGGCAGCAAAGGCAAGCGCCGTGAAGATACCCGCGATGCCCAGCGCCCAGCCGAAGAATTTGCCCTTCGAATAGGGGATGTTGGTGGTCAGCTTGCCGGTCTGCCCGTTGATGGCGAAGGTATAAGGCTTGCCATCCTTGATTGTGGTGATCTGCCACAGGGGAAAGAGCGCGGGCGTGGATTGCCCCTGCGGGATATTGATGGAACGGCTGCGGGTGGAAACGGAATTATAGCCCTGCACGGTCTGCCGCATGGTTCTTTCGATGGTGTCGCTGATGCGCTGGTCAGCTCTCCGCTTGCATTCTTCCGTGCTGACGTCCGCTCTGTTGGCCATCGCGCCCGACAGCACCTCAGGCGAGAAATCAATCGCCGATTCCGTCTTGTAAGGTTCGAGCGTTTCGGTAATATCGTTATCAATCCGGCTGTGAGCGTCTATCGGCAGATTTTCAAAGTCAAGCGAGCCGGCCCTGCGCACCAGAAAGTGGCGGGTAATGGTCTCGATATAATTGCCGGAACGATGGGAATGCACCTGCGTCGCGTTGTATGAGATATCGGCGTCCGCGCGGCAGTTAAACAGCCAATAGGGCACATACAGCTGCATGATCCGGCTGATTTGGTTCTTGCCTTTCAGAAAAGCGTCCGGCAGCATTTTCTTGCCCCGGAAATACTGGTGAAAGGCTCTTTCCGCTTCTTCCTTCTTGACAATGAAGGGAATCACCTTATCGGGGCGGGTGCCCGGGGTAAACTGGGCGGGGATGATGGAGGGGCTGCCGCAGAACGCGCAGTTGGTGGCGACGGTGGTTTCGTCCGTTACCAGTTCAGCGCCGCAGGAGGTGCAGGAGAAGGTTCTTGTTCTCTCCGCTTCCTGCTGGGTATACCCGTCATTCTGCATATCCCAGGAAGTATCGTTTTTGCCGCTCTGGCTGTCTATCTCAGAAACTTTTCGGACCGTTTCACCTGAAAACGAGTTGCCGCAGCTGTTACAATCAAGGGTTTGGGTGTCCCCCTGATAGACCAGGGGAGCGCCGCAGGAGGGGCATTTGTATGTTAATGTGGACATGCTTTGCCTCCGTTTCTGTGTTGTTTTCCATCTGTATCTTACATGCAATGAGTGTATTTGTAAACAATCCCGGGGTATATTGCCAGTGTGTCCTGAACCGCTTGCAGACGGAGCGCATGTGTGTTAAAATTTACTTAGTCAAAGAAGGTCAGAATGTCTTTGACTCTGAATGGAGGAACTATGCGGTTAAGCGATACGATAGAAGAATTCATCAAGACCATGATGGCGCAGGACGAGCAGGAGATTGAGCTGAAAAGGAACGAACTGGCGGAATACTTCAGCTGCGCTCCCTCCCAGATTAACTATGTGCTGTCCACGCGCTTTACGCCGGATCATGGCTACATTATAGAGTCGCGGCGCGGGGGCGGCGGCTGCATCCGGGTCATCCGCCTCAGGCAGGAGTCGGAAAACCTGATCCATTATCTGCTGACGGAGCGTATCGGCGACTCCATTGACCTGAAGACGGCGGAAATCCTTCTCCGCCAGCTGGTAGAGCGGGAAGAGCTGACGAGGGGCGAAGCGGGAATCATGTACGCGGCGCTGACGCCGCAGGCGCTTTCTATACCGATTCCTGAAGCGATGAAAGACAATATGCGGGCAAAAATCCTACGCAGCATGCTGCTGCAGGCAGCCCGCAAGGCGATGGCCTGACAGGAGGTCCCAAATGAAATGTGATGGCTGCAAAAAGAATGAGGCAACCCTCGTTTTACATATGATCGCAAACGGCCAGGTGGCTACGCGCTCACTTTGCATGGACTGCGCCAGAAAAGCCCATGAGGAGATGGCTCAGGCTTTCTCCACCATGGGGATGACGCTTTCGGGCATGGAAGAGCTGCGCGCCGCGGCCTCCCCTGCAAATAAGGAAGAACTGCACCTGCCGCGCATGATCTGCGCCGCCTGCAGAACTGCCTACGAAAAGATCGATCACGATACTGTATTTGGCTGCCCGCAGTGCTACCAGGCTTTTCATGAGCAGGTCATCAGCTATCTTTCCGCACTTAAGGAAGCGGACAGGCCGAAGGCCGTCTTGGCTGAGGCCGCGCCGGCGGAAGCTTCGCCGGTGACGGAACAGGAGCTGAGGCAGCGTCTGACTGAAGCCCTGAAGGCGGAAGACTACGAACAGGCGGCCGGTCTGCGCGACCGCCTGAAAGAACGGATGCAGGCCAAGGAAGGCGGGGCTGCTGAAAGCGATGAATGACAGCGTAATCAGAAGCTTCGTCGACCTGCGGAGGAACTACGCAGCCTACCCCTTTGAAAGCACCATGCTGGAGGCGGACAGGCATAAGCTGACGGAGCAGGTAATTGATGATCTGGACGCCCGCAGCGAAACCTGGGTCTTCTATCAGGTGCGTGAGCTGGACGTCAAAGCAAGGCTCGCGCTTGAAGAGCTTGAGCTGGTGGATACGCTCTGGCTGCAGAACAAGAACCTGGCTCTCCTGGTTAGAGACGATCATAAAGCTTTGATTTGCCTGCACGGGCAGGATCATGTGCTGATTCGGGTGGCGGCAGATCAGCAGGGGATGCTGCCTGCGGTGAGTGAGGCGAAAAGCCTTGCCAGAATGCTCTCCCAGAACGAGACCTTCGCGAAAGACGAGAGAATCGGATGGCTGACCGCCAGGCCGCAGTTTGCCGGCACGGGCATTCAATTGAGCCATATACTGCATCTGCCCATGCTGCTTATGATGCAGCAGATGAAAAGCCTGGAGCAGAAAATTAACGGAAGCAGGCGCTTTATTCTGGCGCCGGCTTCGGGAGACGAAAAGAATCCCGGCGCGCTCTACCGCCTGAGCAACAGCTTTACGGCCCATAACAGCGCCGAAGCTCTGGTCGCCGCCATGGAGCAGACGTCCGAAGATATATGCGCAAAAGAAGACAATTTAAGGCGGAAAGTACTCAAGTACGCCACGCGGTCCATCTATCTGGATCAAATCTACAGGGCCTGGGGGATTCTCCTGTACGCCAGAAGGCTGACGCAGAGTGAGTTTCTTTCCTATTGGTCAAAAGTGCGCCTGGGGGCAAGAGCGGGCTTCCTGCCGGCGGATCTTTGCACTGTTGATTCGCTGCTGAGCCTTACGTCGCTGTTCAAATTGATTCAGCGCACAAACGGGGTGCTTGACGAACACGCCGTACATTTTAGCCGCGCTGACGTTGTCAGGTCAGCGCTTCATGGAGGAACATGATGCCAATCTTTGGTAAATTTGATGAAAGCGCCCGGCGTTCGGTTGACGCCGCGCGTAATGTAGCCATTGCACTCAAACACAGATATATCGGTACGGAACATCTGCTGTATGGTTTATTGAAAGAAGCGAAGGAGTTCGCGCCGGGTCTTCCGAAGAACCTGACCCTTGCCTCGGTGCAGTACACAATCGCGCAGCTTGTTGCTCAGGAAGAGCAGGCCCCGCAGATGCTGGAGCTGTCCTCAAGAATGAGAAAGGTGCTGGAGGACAGCGTTTACGAGTCCCAGCGGATGGGTTCTCAGGCTGTCACGGGCACGCATCTGTGGATGGCGCTGCTCGCACAGGAGGATTCCACCGCGGTGCGCGTCCTCAATATCCTCGGCTGCGATCTTGAGAGCATCCGCGCGGGCGTTATTGAGGCGCACATGGAGAAAGACGCGGCCGGCGCTTCCGAGTCAGAGCAGAAACTGCTGCCCAAATTCAGCCGCGATCTGACGCAGCTGGCTGCCGAGGGGAAAATTGACCCTGTGGTCGGGCGCGAGAGCGAGATTGAGCGAATCGTGCAGATTCTTTCCAGAAGAACAAAGAACAATCCTGTGCTGATCGGTGAGCCCGGTGTCGGAAAGAGCGCCGTGGCAGAGGGGCTGGCGCAGCGGATTGTGGACGGCAACATCCCCTCGATGCTGCAGGGCAAGAAGCTGATTTCTCTGGATATCGGCAGTCTGGTCGCGGGAACCAAGTACCGCGGCGAATTCGAAGAGCGCATGAAGGGGATTATTGACGAGCTTCGGGATGACCGCTCCATCATTCTGTTCATTGACGAGTTGCAGAACATCATCGGCGCCGGAAAGGCGGAAGGTAGCATTGACGCTGCCGGCATTCTGAAGCCCGTGCTCGCAAGAGGCGAACTGCAGTGCATCGGCGCTACAACACTGGCTGATTACCGCAAGCATATTGAAAAGGACGCCGCGCTCTCCCGTCGTTTCCAGCCGGTGAAGGTGGAGCAGCCAAGCCCCGAAGAAGCCTTGGCCATCCTGAAGGGGCTGCGCAGCCGGTATGAGGAGCATCATCATGTCGTGCTGACCGATCAGGCGCTGGAGGCGGCCGTGCAGCTTTCCAGCCGCTATATCAATGATAGGTTCCTGCCGGATAAGGCGGTCGATCTGATGGACGAGGCGGCCTCTCGCGTGCGCATTCACCGAGCTGCCAAGTCTCTTGATCTGACTGAGCAGGAAGAGCAGCTGGCCGCTGTCAAGGCGCAGAAGCTTGGCGCCATTGAGCAGCAAAACTATGAGCTGGCGGCGGAGTACAGGGATAAGGAACGCAAGCTGCGCGCTGATATAGAAGAGCTGCGCGCCAGATGGAAGAAGGAGCAGGCGGATTATCGTCCGGAGGTAAGTGAGGAAGACGTGGCAGAAGTCGTGGCGGTCTGGACGGGCGTGCCCGTGCAGCGCATGACCATGGCTGAAGGGGAAAAGCTGCTGAAGCTTGAAGAAACCCTGCACCAGCGCATGGTGGGCCAGGATGAGGCAGTCAATTCCGTCAGCCGTTCTATCAGGCGCTCCAGAGCCGGCCTGCAGGACCCCAGACGGCCCATCGGTTCCTTTATCTTCCTTGGCCCTACCGGCGTGGGAAAGACCGAGCTGTGTCGTGCCCTGGGTGAAGCCATGTTTGGCGATGAGGACGCGCTGATCCGACTTGATATGAGCGAGTATATGGAGAAGCACGCGGCTTCTCGCATGGTAGGCTCTCCTCCCGGATATGTGGGATATGACGAGGGCGGCCAGCTGACGGAGGCGGTGCGCCGCAAACCGTACAGCGTTGTGCTGTTTGACGAGATCGAAAAAGCCCACCCCGATGTGTTCAACATGCTGCTCCAGATTTTGGAAGACGGGCGTTTGACCGATAATATGGGCAGGGTGACGAGCTTTAAAAACTGCATCATTGTCATGACCAGCAACGCGGGCGCGCAGCGCATCATGGGCGGCAAGACCATGGGCTTTGGCATCGACGCTGATCAGCCGCTTGATTATTCCCAGATGCATCGGAGGGTCATGGATGAAGTAAAGCGGATGTTCAGACCCGAGTTCATCAACCGTGTTGATGAGATGATCGTCTTCCATCCGCTCAGCACTGCCGACATCCGTAAAATCGCGGAGCTGATGGTGAATCAGGTGGCCGGACGGTTGATGGAAAACACGGGCGTTTCTCTGGCTCTTGAGCCGAAAGCGCTTGAAATGCTGGCTAAGGAAGGCTACGACCCGCAGTACGGCGCGCGTCCGCTGCGAAGGGTGATTCAGCGCCGAATCGAGGATGCCCTCAGCGAAAAGGTGATTGCCGGCAGGCTTTCCAAGGGGGACAAGTTGCTTGGCAGGCTGAAGAACGATCAGCTTGTCTTTGAAAAGCAGACCAAAGAGGCGTCGGAAGACAGGCAGCCTGAACCAGTGACCGGAGTATAACAAGTGATTTTGCCCGGCGGCCGGACCCTTCGTCCGGCTGCCGTTTTTTGGGTGGATACAGGCAGCCCGCGCAGAGCCGGCATGGCGATGTTTGCTTGACCTTGATGAACACGGACCTTATAATGGCTGT
>CAYZTQ010000052.1:0-13995 GCA_964481445.1 uncultured Christensenella sp.
TGATAGCCCGTTTTTTCAAGGAAGGCGGCTTCATCCAGCACCGGGATGCCCAGCTGCATGGCCTTCTCCAGCTTGCTGCCCGCCTTTTCCCCGCAGACGAGGAAGGAGGTCTTTCGGCTGACCGAGGAGGAAACCATGCCGCCGTGCCGGCGGATCAGCTGCTCCGCCTCCTCGCGGCCCATGGAGCTGAGCGTGCCCGTGACAACGAGGGTCTGGCCCTTGAAGGTATCGGAGCCGTTCTCATCCTGCCTCGCTTCCTGCGGCCTGACGCCGAGGGACAGCAGGCTGTCCAGCAGCCGGCGGTTCCGCTCATCTAGGAAGAACTCCTCAATGCTCTGCGCCAGCACCTCGCCCACACCGTCGATCGCGGAAAGCTCTTCTTTTTTCGCCGCCCGAACACCGGCAAGGCTGCCGAAGCGCGCGGCGATCTCTCTGGCCGTTGCCCGCCCGATATTCGGGATACCGATAGCAAATAAGAAGGCGTCCAGCTGGCACTCCCTGCTCCCGCGGATGGCTTCTATCAAGCCGTCCGCCTTTTTGTCCATAAAGCCGGGCAGGGTGAGCAGCTGATCGCGCGTGAGGGTATAGAGGGCGTCCGGCTCCTGCACGCCGAGCGCGTCAAAAAACAGCGCGGCCGTCTTTTCGGAAAAGCCCGCGATATCCATCGCATCCCTTCCGGCAAAGTGCGACAGTCTGGCCACCACCTGCGGCTTGCAGCCGTCGCGGTTCAGGCAGAAAAGGTGGGCGCCGATCTCCTGCAGCGCGCTGCCGCAGGCCGGGCAGACCAGCGGCTTCTTGATGGGTGTACCGATCCCTTCCTCATCCACAACGCCCATGATTTCGGGGATGACATCATTGCTGCGCCTGATCCACACGGGCGCGCCGATATACAGCTTTTTTCTTTGGATATCGCCCCAGTTGTTGAGCGTGGCTCTGCGCACGGTGACGCCCGAAAACTCCACCGGGCTGACATGCCCAAGGGGGGTCAGCTTGCCGGTGCGGCCAGGCTCCCAGGTGACGGAAAGCAGGGTGGTGGTGTTTTCTTCCGCTTCAAACTTGAAGGCAATCGCCCACCTCGGAAACTTGTCGGTATATCCCAGCGCCTGACGGCTGCGCTTGTCGGTCAGCTTGATTACAGCGCCGTCGATCAGAAAATCAAGGCTGCCGCGGGCGCTCTCGATTTCTTTGATTTTCGCGATGATTTCATCGCTGTCCTTCGATACGCAGATCAGAGGCGAAACAGGGAAGCCGTTCTCACGCATAAAGTCGAGCATGCCCTGCTGATCCTGATAAGGCGGATTTTCAATGGTGCCGATTTCATAGAAAAAGGCGCTGAGGCGGCGGGAGGCCGTCACCCGCGGATCCAGGTTGCGCAGGGCGCCCGCGGCCGCGTTGCGCGCGTTCTTGAGCGGCTCCTGCGCCGTTTCGTTGTAGCGGTTGAAATCGCTCAGTCGCATGATGCACTCGCCGTGGATCTCCAGCAGGCCCTGATAGGGAATGGAAAGCGGGATTCCCCGCACGGTCATGGCCTGCGGCAGAATCTCCTCCCCCACTTCGCCGTTGCCGCGCGTGGCCGCGTGCACTAAAAGGCCGTTTTGATAGGTCAGGTTGATGGTGAGGCCGTCGTACTTGTATTCCAGAGCGAAAATCGGCTCCTGCTGCCCAGCGGGAAGCCTTCCTGCCGCCTGCAGGGTCTTATCAAACCACTGGCGCAGCGCAGGCTCGGACTGCACCTTGTCAAGGCTCCAGAGCCGATTCAGATGCCGGTGCTGCTTGAAGGCGGCAAGCGGCTCGCCGCCCACCCTGCGGGAAGGCGAATCGGGCATGACGATGCCCGATTCTTTTTCCATGTCCAGCAGCTGGTCGTAGAGCTTGTCCCACTCGGCGTCCGACATGATGGGGGCCGCACCGGTATAGTATTTTTGAGAGGCTTCGTTGAGCCTGTCCACCAAAGCGCGCATGCGCGATGTATCTTCCATGCCTGCTTACCCCAGCTTGACAATCGGCGCGACGTGCAGCGCGAACTGCTTGTCGCCGTAGGCGGTAAAATGAATGCTGATGCGGGTATCGGTGCCCTGGCCCGTTAACTCCAGCACCCTGCCCTCGCCGAACTTTTTGTGCAGCACCTTATCCCCGGGCTTGAACACAGCGGCCGGGGCATCGTCGCCGCGGGCGGCGGATTTGACAAAGCCCTTGCGCACACCGGGAATCTGCAGAGGGTCCTGCCCCATGCCCGGGATGCCAAAGCCGATCCTCGCCTGCCGCGGTTGGGCGGGTCTGCGGGAAACAGGCTCCCGCTCCGCCTGGTTCTCCACGCCGAAATGCTTGCGCATGGCCCTGCCCCAATCGTCAGCCAGCAGCTCTTTGGGAATTTCAGAAATAAAGGGGCTGGGCGGGTTGAAATTGATCTGGTTGAACAGCGCGCGCCGCCTGGCGAAGGAAAGGCACAGGTATTTGCGCGCGCGGGTGATGCCTACATAGCAAAGCCGCCGTTCCTCCTCCATGCGGCCGTCCTCCATCAGGGCGCGAGCGGACGGGAAAAGCCCTTCCTCCATACCAATCATGAAAACCGCGTCATACTCAAGCCCCTTGGCGGAGTGCAGAGTCATCAGCGTAACAAACTGCGGCGCGTCGGCCTGCATATCAAGGTCGCTGACCAGGGCTACGTTTTCAAGGAAGGCCTCGAGCGACTTGTCGTCGGAGAGGTTCTCAAACTCCTGCACCGCGCTCATAAACTCCAGCACGTTCTCATGCTTGCTGATCAGCTCTTCGTCATTGGTGTCCTCATACTGTTTGAGCAGGCCGGACTCATCCAGCACCAGCTGAATAAACTCCGCAAGCGGCAGCTGCTCCTTCATGGCAGTCAGCTTGTTCATCATGGAGACAAAATCGCTGACGCATTTGCGCGGGCGGGACGACAGCTCTTCCGGCAGATCAGTCAGCGCCGAAAACAGCGGGATATTGTGCCGGTAGGCATGTTCTTCCAATGAGGCGACGGTGGCGTCGCCGATGGAACGCTTGGGCACGTTGATGATACGCTTGAGCGACACCTCGTCAAGCGGGTTGGTCAGCAGGCGCAGGTAAGCCACGATATCGCGGATCTCTCTGCGGTCATAAAAGCGCGTGCCGCCGTAGATGCGGTAGGGAATGCCCGCGCGCATCAGCATCTCTTCCGGCACACGGCTCTGGGCATGCATGCGGTAAAGCACGGCCATCTGGCCAAAAGGCAGGCCTTTCTGGTGCAGCACACGGATGCGCTCGCACATCCAGGCGCTTTCCTCGTGCTCGTCGCCCGCGTTGCAGAGCTTAATTTTTTCCCCTTCGCCGATATCAGTCCACAGCGCCTTTTCCATGCGGCCCTGATTGTTGGCGATCACGGCGTTGGCGGCGTCCAATATGTTGGAAGTAGAGCGGTAATTCTGCTCCAGCTTGATGACCTTTGCGCCCGGAAAATCCTTCTGAAACTCAAGGATATTGCGGATGTCGGCCCCGCGCCAGCCGTAGATGGACTGGTCGTCGTCGCCGACCACGCAGAGATTGCGGCTTTCCTGCGTCAAAAGGCGCACCAGCTGGTACTGGGCGTAGTTGGTATCCTGATACTCGTCGACATGCACGTACCGGAAGCGCCGCTGATAATAGCTGAGCACGGGCGGATGGTCGACCAGCAGCTGCAGGGTTTTTGAAATCAGGTCGTCAAAATCGAGCGCGTTGGCCTGCTTGAGCGTCTGGTCGTACATTCTGAAGATGTCGTGAATCTTCTGCGACCTGAAATCCTTATGGCTCTGGGCAAACCATTCATCCGCGCTGAGCAGGCGGTTTTTGCCGTCAGAAATATGCGACTTGACCTCGCGCAGCTGCAGCAGCTTATCGTCGATATCAAGGCGCTTGTAAATATCCTTCAAAACGCGCATCTGGTCGTCGTCGTCGTAAATGACAAAAGAGCGCTGATAGCCGATTTTCTCAATATCGCGCCGCAGGATGCGCACGCAGACGGAGTGAAAGGTGCCGATCCAGGCGTCCGAAGCCGTGCTGCCGGTCAGCTTGTCCACGCGCGTCAGCATCTCTTTGGCGGCCTTATTGGTAAAGGTGAGCGCCATGATGGAAGCGGCCGGCACCCCCTTGGACAGGAGATTGGCTATCCTGAAGGTCATGGTGCGTGTTTTGCCGCTGCCGGCTCCCGCTATGATGAGCAGAGGCCCCTCGGTGGTCTGGGCGGCCTGCCGCTGCATAGGGTTAAGCTCTTGTAAATCCATTTTGCTCCTCATTTGCGTAAAATCCACAACAAATAATGCAGAACCGAGCAAAGCCAAATCTGCACATATTTATATGGCCTTCATAATTATAGCATAAAACGGGACAGGATTAAACCGCTCAGGCGGACGGCCAGGGCAAATCCACCGGCAGATCGGTCTCGGAAAAGGGATCGTCGGAGATATAGGCGCTCAGGCTGACGCGCTCCTCTTCCTCAGGCTGCGCACTTCTGCCCAGCACCTTACGCTCGCTGAGCGAATCGCGCACAACGGGCGGATTGACGGTAAAATCTATCAGCGCGGTCTGCCTCGGCCGGACGAGGGCATGCACCGTCGTATAGGCGGTATGCATGCGCCTGGCGTAATCCTGCGCGATTTCGCTTCTTGCGCCCCAATGCATGGGGAAAAACAGGCGCGGCTTTTTCGCCATGATGAAGTGGTTGGCCCCCGCGTCATAAAAGCCGCCCTGATTCGGGTCGACCGGGAACATGCAGATATCGATCCTGTCCTCCCGGATATCGGAAACAAGGCGGTAAAACTCCTCTTCCGAGCGGGTGATTTCGCGCAGCGTGCTTTGCTCGCGCCAGTGCCAGAGATTCAGGTCGCCCGCGTGGAAGATGTGCACGCCGGAAATTTTGACCATGAAGGCCACTCCGGCATCCGTGGTCGGATAAGCCTTGATCTGCACATTGGAGACCTTGATGCTCTCGCCCCTGTGGATCAGGCGCAGGCCTGCATGCTCCTTCAGCTCGCTTTCCGCATCCGCGGAAGCCACGTAGGTGATGGGAAAGCCCCGGCTGAACTGCCAGACGGCGGGATCGTTATGCTCGACGGAAGCGCCCGGGATAAAGACAACGATGTTGTTAAAGCCGCTGAGGTCCTTATCGTTGAGGCGCAGCTCCTGCGTCACATGCTCTTGCCAGTAACTGAAAATCAGCAGCGTTTTGCCGACCGCTACCGTGAAGCCTGATTGATAAAAAAAAGTAACCGCAGCCTGCGTTGCCATGATTTACTCCTTTGCCGTTTGTCTGAACGCCTCGTACAGCACGCGCCCCTGCGCGCCGGGCAACTCCAGCCGCAGCGCATAGGCAAGCGTCGGCGCGATATCGACGATATCACAGGAGCGCAGCCTGGCCCCCTGCAAAAAGGGCGGGCCGCTCAGCCACAAAAGGCATTGAGCGGCCGGATGATCCGGCCCGAAGCCGTGGTTGGCGCGGTGCTGTTCTTCCCGAAAGTCATCCACATACTCAACGCCATCCTCCGGCTCGACCGCCAGCACGATGCCCTGCGGCGCGTGCATGGCGCGAAGCTGCTGACGGGTATAGATGGTCTTGATGTGCAGCGCTTCCTGATTCTTTTGAAGCGCGTCCAGCGCCGCGTAATAATCGCCCCGACCGCAGTGGATATAGGCGCCAAGGCCGAGCGTCTGCGCGCGGGCAGGCACGCCGTTTGCCCTCAGCCAGGCATCAAGGGCAAACTCTCTTGAAACATCCGCCTGCCCATGGTCACTGACCACGGCGATGATGGTCTCCTCAAGCACGCCGGCTTTTTCCAGCGCCTTGACCAGTACGCCGACATTGGAATCCAGCCGGAAGAGCGCCGCCCGCGCCTCCTCCGAATCAGTGCCGTGGCTGTGTCGGCTGGCATCCAGATCCACCAGATGGATGGACAGCAGGTCGGGCATGTGCCGGCTTTTCTGTTTCGGGCCTGGGTCGACGCTGCCAGACGCCTTGGGGTTGTACTGCCGTTCGATCAACTTCTGCGCAATCAGCGTGGCAAAGCGGTCAAGATGAGGCTGCTTTGTGCTGACGCGCTGTTTGCCGTATTTGAGTTCATTCGCGATCAGCCACCAGAAGCTGCCGAAGCGCAGCACCTTGGATACCTGGTTTTCCCCCGGCAGAGCGAGCACCTCGGGGAAATTATAGCGGATGGCCCGGTTGTGGCCGCTGACGGGCCAGAGAATGGAGGCCACCTCGCGCCCGGCGCGGCTTGCCGCCTGATGCAGCGTGGGCACCTGAATATCCTGCGCGTCCCAGTACCAGGGGCGTTTCGCGGCCGGCAGGTCGGGCAGGTAATGCTCGTTATGCGGGATGCCGTGGCGGTCTGGGTAGCAGCCCGTGAGGATGCTGGCGTGGATGGGATAGGTCAGCGTGGGATAAACCGTCTGCACATTCTGGCAAAAGACACCCCTGTCCGCCAAAGCGCCAAGGTTTGGCAGGGACAGAAGTGTCTTCGCGTCCGCCTCATAGGCGGCGTCCAGGCTGATGAGGAGCAGGCGCACGGCTCAGCGCCTCCAGCCGAAGAGTTTTGAAATGCCGAATACGCCGAAAATCCAGCCCAGCGGGCCGCAGCCGCAGCCCTTGCGGCGGCCGTGCCTGTCTTTGCCGCCGAAAATGGAAGAGAGAACAAGGCCGATCAGAATAATACTGCCAAGGCCCAGGCCCTTGTCGTTTCTCGCCTCACGCTCACGGCGCTCAGCGTGCGTCGTATCCTGCGCAACGCGCTCGCCCAGCATGAAATCGAGGATATCAAAGCCGGAGGAGCTTTCCTGTAAAGGCTGCGCCGTCTGCGCGGAGGGCGCGTAACCAAACAGCCCCTTCAGGGCAAGGCGTTCGCCGGTCGACTTCTCAAGCTCCTGCGCAAGGCTGAGCAGAAAGCCGCCCACCGCCCGATCGTACTGGCGGTTCAAAAAGGGCACGCGAAAGCTTTTGGAAAGCAGGGTATCCTGAACGTCCTTTCCAATCAGGCGCGCAGCCTCCGGCCCGGCGGCCAGGGCATAGTTTTCCTCCCCCACCACGACCAGCAGCAGCAGGCTGCGATCTGCGTCGGGCAGCTCGCTCAGCAGGCGTCTGGCGTAGGCCTGCGCCTCCGCCCCGCCGAGAAAATGCCGGATATCCACAACCAGCCGAAGGCCAAGCTCGTCTTTCACAAGCCCGCTCAGCTTCTCGGCGTCCAGTTGGGTCTGCGCCGCGAGCACCGCCGCGCCGTCGCGTATAGGCGATTGTTCCGCCGCCCGCGCGAATGAGACGGACAGGCAGAGCACCAGACAGGCCACCAGCCACAGCTTTCTCACTGCGCCCCCTCCTGCGTTACGATAAACTGCTGAGCCATCTCAACGCCCAAAAAGCGGGCGATGCGCCCCGAAAAGCGGTTTTCCATGCTCTGGTTGAACTCAGCCGCCTGACGGTTATACTCCGCCTGCTCGGTCATGCGCGCGCTCTGCTCAAGAGCCTGCGGCAGCATGCTGTTTGCGTACATGCTGTCGCGCTCATCCGCCTGCAGGGAGGGTTGAGCGCACAGACGCTCCAGCAGCGCTTCAGCGTCCGCCTCAAAGCGCTGGTTGACCGCGGCCAGCTTCTCAAAGCCGTGCCGGCCTGTCAGCTGATCCAGATCCTCACGCAGCGCGAGCAGCAGCACGTCATCCGCATCCAGATGCCTGCGCGCGACCGTCAGGATATTGTTGCCAATTTCCTTTCTGGCCCGCAGCATGTCATGCAGCGTATCCATACTGCTCTCGACCTGCTGCCGCTCGCCGGACCAGCCTTTATAGGCCCCCCACAGCACGGCGCCGCAGAGAAGCGCCAGCATGACCGCGAAGGCAAGAACTGCGTTGATTGTTTTATACATTGTCTGTCTGATGTCAGCGGCCGCTGATCAGGCGGTTCTTCAGTTCGTCTTCCATGCGGCTCAGGGTCTTTTCCGCCTCGCGCCGCTGCTGGCGGCCTTCCTCCTGAATGCGCACCACTTCGTTCATGGTGTCGATCAGGCTCTGGTTGGTCTCCACCAGCGTCTGAATATCAATGATGCCGCGTTCGGCCTCCTTGGCGGTTTCAATAGTGCCCATCTTGAGCGACTCGGCGTTCTTCTTCAGCAGATCATTGGTCATGTTGGTGACGGCGCGCTGGGCCTGCATGGCATCGCGGCTGTGTTCAAGGCCGATGGCCAGCACCATCTGGTTCTTCCACAGGGGCAGGGTATTGACCAACGTGGACTGGATGCGCTCGATCAAAAGGGCGTTATTGTTCTGCAAAAGACGGATTTGCGGCGCCATCTGCATCGAAATCTGACGGGTCAGCTTGAGGTCGTGCAGCTTCTTCTCGAAGCGGTCGGCCGCGGCATTCAGGTCGTTGGCCTTCTGCGCGTCCATGGCGTCGCCGGTTTCCTGCGCGCGGGCGCGGGCAGCTGCGACTTCGTTCTCGCGGAAAGCGGCCAGACGCTCTTCGCCCGCAATGATATACATGGTGAGCTCTTTGAAGTACTGGATGTTCATATCGTACAGATGGTTGAGCATCGCCACGTCCTTGAGCAGCTGCACCTGATGGTTTTCAAGCGCCCCCGAAATGTTCTCCACATTTTTGGAAACGGTGTCGAAGCGCGAGCGGATCTGGGCGATGTATTTTTCGGGCGTGCTGAACCAGGCGCGGATGCCCTTGGGCTTTTCGGTGGCGCTTTCAAAGTTCTGCAACTCGCCGATCAACTGGCTCATCATATCGCCCACGGCGCCGGCATCCTTGTTTTTAATGTCGGCGAGAATGGTATCCGCAAAATCGGAGACCTTCTTCTGCGCGTCGGCGCCGTAGAGCATGACATGCTCGGAATTGCTGATGTCGATCTGGCTGGAGAATTCCTTGACCGCCTTTTTCTCTTCTTCCGTCAGCCCGCTGTCGAGCTGCTTGGCGATTTCGGCCTGCACATCGGGCGCGACCGGCTCATCCACAGCGACTTTTTCAAGCTGATCCATGACCTTTTCCATTTGAAGCTTGTCGCCCGCCTGAGGGGTCAGCGTCAGCACCGGGATTTCGGCCGCCGCCTGGGCCTGCTGCTGATTCTCGCTCGTGACATTCACTTTTTCTTCCGACATGATTTAGTCCTCCTTCTTTTGCTGCGCCGCCGCGCCGGCCGAGCCGAACATGGAAATGGGCTGGCCGCTTAATCCATCCTGTTTCAGCATGGTTTCCAGAACATCGATATCCGTAGAAATATCTAAAATATCATCCTGATAGAGGGTATTGAGCTGCTTTCTGAAAGCGCCGATAACCACATCCATCCCGGAGACAATTTTATCCCTGACCTTGTCGGCCTCGCGGCCGGAAATGCTGCGCTCATCCATCTTGCGGTAGCCGCGCAGCATCTTGAGGGTGGTGGGCAGGTAATAATCCATAAACCGGCGGATCTGTGACACCTTGCCCGGCTGCTCGATGACCGTGCGGAAGATTTTGTTGGTGATGCTCTCCAGCTCGTCCATCTGCCTGGACAGCGTGGGATCGGGAATCAGCCTGTTCTCTTCTACGATCTGAGCCAGAATGCCTTTGCCCCGCTCAATCAGCTGATCCACCTGCTCGTTGCCGGTTTTAGGCAGATCGTCCATGGCGGGCATCTGTTTGGAGGTATCAAGGCCCGAGCCCATGATCTGCGCCACGCGCCCCACCAGCAGCACCGCGGCCGCCATCAACAGATAGTGCGGCCACTTGTATAAAGGCAGAATCGCGGAATACACGGCGCCGGTTGCCCCGGCAGCCAGAAAGCCCCAAATCCATCCTTTGACGGGTGATTTTGACTGGTTGACTTTTGCCAAAGTTTCGCCCTCCGCCGACGCGTCATAGAGATGATGAAACCTGAGAATTCATCGAATGAAGTATAACATAATCATCCCGCTCTCACAAATTAGAAATCGCTCATTTTTTCCGTATCATTTCTATGCTATAATTCACACAGAATACGCATGAATCGTGAGGAACAGCATGGTTACGATCGGCATCACCCCCAACTGGAACACCTCCAGTAAACGCATCGATATCCCCAACGATTACATCACCTCCGTCATCCGCGCGGGCGCTTTGCCCCTCCTCTTCCCTCTGACCGACCGTGAGGACGCCTGGAAGGCGATGGTCGACAAGGTGGACGGGGTTATTTTTTCAGGCGGCGAGGATATCGACCCCAAATACTTCGGTGAGGAAACCGAGCCCTACTGCGGCAGCATTATCAGGGAACGCGACGGGCAGGAGCTTTTCATGTACAGGTATTTGAAAAGCCTGGGCAAGCCCTTTCTCGCCATCTGCCGCGGCGTTCAATTGATGAACGTGGCCGAGGGCGGCACGCTGTATCAGGATATTTACGCCCAGATACCGGGCCTGAGTATCAGGCACCAGCGCTCTGACGCGCAGGACGACGCGCACAAGGTGGATATCGTGCCGGACACGCTGCTGCACAGCCTGCTGCGCGCGGAGCGGGTGCCCGTAAACAGCCGCCACCATCAGACGGCCAAAGAGGCGGCCCCCGGCCTGCGTATCAGCGCCAGATCGGAAGACGGGCTGATTGAGGGGCTGGAGTTTGAAAACGGCTATCCCGGCCTCGGCACCCAGTGGCACCCGGAAAACCTGTCGAAAAACAGGGAGGACATGCAGCGCCTGTTCGACTGGCTGGCCCGCGAAGCCGAAAAGCGCGCATGATCATTGCGCTGATTGCGGACCTGCACGGCAACATGACCGCCGTGAAGGCCTTGGAGCGCGACCTTGCGCGCAGAGGGGCGGACGCTGTCTGGTGCCTGGGCGATCTGGTGGGTAAGGGGCCGAGCAACGACCAGACCTGTGACTGGGCTTTTGCCAACTGCAGCCTGATCCTGCGCGGCAACTGGGACGAGGGCATCAGCAAAAAGCTCTTTGCGAATGACGCTTTCTTTTACAGGCAGCTGGGCAGGCAAAGGATGGAAAAGCTGATGAGCCTGCCGCTGGAGCATCATCTCATTCTGAGCGGGCGGAACATCCGCCTGTTCCACGGGCGGCCCGTGATGAAGGAACTGTTAAGCGCAAACCTGAGCCCGGAAGCCGAGCTCGAAAGCCTGTTTCAAAGCCGCTTTCAGGTGGTCGGCTATGCCGATACGCACCGGCAGAGCCTGAGAACGCTGTCCGGCGGCATTCTGTTCAACACCGGGTCGGTCGGCAACGGCCTTGGCCAGAACCTTGTGCAGTACGCATTGATGGAAGGAAGCAAAGAGGATGGCACCGCCCCCTTTGACCTCAAGATGGTGACTCTGCCTTACGACATCGCGGCCGCGGTGCGCGAGGCCGAAGCCTATCCCGACTTGCCGAACAAGGATCTGTTCATCCGAGAGATCACGACCGGAAAATATTCAAGAAACCTGAAATAAAGTCTGCTGTTTCGTTTGCTGTCTTCAACAGACACATCGCCCGCTGCGCACTGCAGCGGGCGATATGTCTTATTGTTTACGATTCCTTTGTCAGCCGCCCAGCGCTTCAAGAAGCGTCTTGACGTTTCTGCGCATCACGGTCTCATAGGCGTCCTTGGCACCGTCCCCGGTCACGACCGGGTCAAGCTCGTAGACCTTGGCCCCGGTCTCCTGCGCGACGGCCTTGGCGGCCTTATCGTCATACTGGGGCTCGGTGAAAAGCGGCGGCAGGTTGGCGGCCTTGACCTTTTCAACCAGCTCCTTGAGCATCTGGGGGCTCAGGGCCTCCTCAGGCTCCAGCGCGACAACGGCCACGACGTTCAGGCCGTAGGCCTTGGCGAAATACGGGAAGGCTTCGTGGAAGGTCACGATGTCGCGGCGGGTCAGGCCCTCCAGGCTTTCTCGGATTTCGCTGTCGAGCGCCTGCAGCTTCTGCTCATATGAAGCGGCGTTGGCCATGATCTGCTCAGCCTTTTCGGGCAGCAGCTCCGCGGCCTTCTGGGCAATCTTCTGCGTCATCTTGATGGCGTTCTGCGGATCCAGCCAGATATGAGAGTTGAAATCGCCATGGTCATGGTCGTGGCCGTCATCATGGCTGTGGCCTTCAGACAGCATGGCATCGTTGAGTAGCAGATCCACCCCCTCGGAGGTATCGATGATGGGCAGCTGAGGATACTGCGTCTCCAGCATGGGCACAAAGCTTTCCATGCCGCCGCCGTTGATGATGAGCGCGTCCGCCCGGGAGAGGGTGACCATATCGGTGGCCAGCAGCTGATAATCATGCAGGCAGCCCGTGGTGGGATGCGTCAGGTTTTTGACCTCCACCCCCTCCACGCCGTCCAGCACGTTCTGAGCGAAGATATAGATGGGATAGAACGTTGTGACAATTTTGACCGGCTCTTGCGCGCGCGCGGGGGCCGCAGATGTCATCAGCATCAGAAGCGCCAGAAGAACGAGAAAACCTTTTTTCATGAACCTGTTCCTTTCACGTGGACAAACTGTAAGCCTTGTGACTTCAAACCCAATATACCATTCCTGTCAAGCGATAAATCGTCTTTTTCGCGCGTTTTCCCGGAAAATTCCAATTGACTGGGAAAAGTCAGAAAATTGTTAACGAAAAAGCACACCGCCGGTGAGCGGTGTGCCAGGAAGCCCCTTCATCACAGGGCAAAGAACTGTTATTCGCCAAACAGCAGGCTGTTGACCACGGACTCCAGATATTCCTGTTTGCCGGAGGCGGGCAGAGGCGCCGTGCCCTTTCTGACGGCGCGCTCAGACAGCTCAGCCAGGCTCGCCTTGCCGGAGCGGATTTTGCGCCCCAACTCGCTGTCAAAGGAAGCATAGCGTTCTTTGACAAAGCCATCGATGCGCCCGTCCTCAATGATGGCTGCGGCCTTGATCAGGCCCAGCGCAAAGCTGTCCATACCCAGAATGAAGCCGAGGAACATATCCTCATAGGTATAGGAAGGCCTGCGGTTCTTGGCGTCAAAGTTGAGGCCGCCGCTCAGGCCGCCCGCGCGCAGAATCTCCAGCATTGCAAGCGTTGTGCTGTAAACGTTGGAGGGGAACTGGTCGGTATCCCAGCCCAGCATCTCATCGCCCTGGTTGGCGTCCACGCTGCCCAGCATGCCGTTGATGGCCGCGACACGCAGATCGTGCTCAAAGGTGTGCCCGGCCAGGGTGGCGTGGTTGGCTTCGATATTCAGCTTAAAATCCTTATCAAGGCCATACTGGCGCAGGAAGCCGATGGAGGTGGCCGCGTCAAAATCGTACTGGTGCTTCATGGGCTCCTTGGGCTTGGGCTCGATGTAGAAATCGCCCTTGAAGCCGATGGAGCGGCCGTAATCCACCGCCATATGCATGAGAGAGGCGATATTCTCCTGCTCAAACTTCATATCGGTATTGAGCAGCGTTTCATAGCCCTCGCGTCCGCCCCAGAAGACATAGCCCCTGCCGCCCAGCTTCACGGTGCACTCGAGCGCCTTTTTCACCTGCGCCGCGGCATGGCAGTATACGTCCAGCGAGTTGCTGGAGCCGGCGCCGTTCATGTAGCGGGGGTTGGAGAAAAGGTTGGCCGTGCCCCACAGGCACTTGATATTTGTGCCTTCCATCTTTGACTTGATATAATCGGTGATTTCATCCAGACGCTGGTTGGTCTCCTCAAGGTTTTTGCCTTCGGGCACCAGATCGGCGTCGTGGAAGCAGAAATATTCAACGCCCAGCTTCTGCATAAACTCAAAGCCGGCATCCACTTTGGCTTTCGCGTGCTCCATGGTGGCAGGCACCGCGCCAAAGCTCTTGTCCGCGGTGCCGGGGCCGAACATATCCTGCCCCGTGGCGCAGAGATTGTGCCACCACGCCATCGCGAAATTGAGGTGATCCTTCATCTTTTTGCCGAGGATGACGCGCTCCGCGTCATAATATTTGAACGAAAGGGGATTCTTGGATTTTGGCCCCTCATACCTGATCTGGGGCAGATTTTCAAACACAGCCATTTTACCGCTCCTTTATCGCAAGACTTTATGATAATATACCACATTCCCTACTATCTTAGTTACA
>CAYZTQ010000053.1:0-13929 GCA_964481445.1 uncultured Christensenella sp.
CGCAGCCTCATTTTACATGGATTGCGTGCGAAGGGCAAGAACGGCCCGTGCGCGGCGGCGCGGTCTGAGCTATACAGTATCTCACGGTACGGTAAAGCGGCAGCCCGCAGTGGGCTGCCGCAAAATGAATTATGACAGGAAATGAGCCATCGCCTACGCGCCGGATTGCCTCGCTTTTTTTGCGTACAATCTGCTGATCATGTAGGCCATCGCGCCAAAGAAAACCGCCGCGGCAAAGGGCATCAAGCCGTAGCCGAGGGCAGCGCCAATCAGGCCGAAGGCGGGGGGCATCATCGTGGTGCCAAGGTAGGCGCCCGCCATCTGCACGCCGATGAGAGACTGGCTGTTTTCCTCCCCAAAGGTGCGGGGCGTTTCGTGCAGCATGCCGGGAAAGACGGGCGCGCAGCCAAAGCCAATCAGAAACAGGCCGGCCAGCGCCGTCCCCTTATAAGGCAGCAGAAGCAAGAGGATGCCGAGGCTGATGACGCACAGGCCCAGATAAATCATTTTGCGCTGCGGCACTTTGAGCGAGAGAAAGCCGCCCAGCATGCGGCCGATGGTGATGCCCGCAAAGTAGAGGGCCACCCAGCCGGCCGCCGTATCCTCGGCGATGCCGCGGTAAAACACCAGATAGCTGGCGCTCCAAAGACCGACCGTGCTTTCCAGCGAGCAGTAGAAGAAAAAGGCGGCCAGCGCGTAGATTGCCTTGGGCAGGCGCAGCACCTGCGCGAGGCTCAAAGGCTTCGCCTGTTTTTCACGGTCCTCCCCCTGCCTGCCGTTTGCCGCCTTCCATAGCGGCAAAGAGAAAACAAGGGCCGCGACAAGCAGGGTCTGCAGCAGGCCGATGGCTCGGTAACCGCCCTGCCAGCCGCCCAGCAACGCGCCGCGGCGCAGCAGGGCCCAGGACATGATAACGGGCCCCAGCGAGGCGCCTACGCCCCAGAAGCTGTGCAGCCAGCTCATGTGCGCGGCCTTATAGTGCAGGGCCACAAAGCTGTTGAGCGCCGAATCGACGCTGCCCGCGCCCAGCCCGAGCGGCACGGCCAGCAGGCACATCACAGAAAAGCTGCCGGCAAAGGACATGCCCAGCAGCGCGAAGGCCGTCAGGCCGACGCTGACCAGCGTGACAAGGCCGGTGCCGAAGCGACGAATGAGCCTGGCGGAGTTGAGGCTCGATACGATGGTGCCGCCGGACACGATCATGGAGATAATACCGGCTGAGGAAACGGGCACGCCAAAGCCCGTAAACATGGAGGGCCAGGCGCTGCCCAGCACAGCGTCGGGCAGGCCGAGGCTGATGAAGGCGATATAGATAAGAACAAGAAGCGTCGTCATTTAACCCTCACCTGATGTCTATCGAGGGCAGGATGGTGACGATGCGCCGTCTGGTGCCGGCGAAGGCTTTGACCAGCCCCACCTGCGCCTGGCTGCGGCTGTAGATCTGCGTGATGATCTGCCTTGTCTGCCGCTCGCGAAGCAGCCCCGCCGCGGAGAGAATCAGCGCGCGGGCGATGCCTTTTCTGCGGTGCTCGCCGCGGGTATACATGCTGACCAGCGCCGCGCTGTCGGGCGTGATGCCGGTCATCATCATCTCGCCGATGGGCTGGCCGCCCCGGTAGAAGCCCAGCGCCATAAAATAGGGCTGCTGCATCTGCAGGGTGAGAAAATCGTGCGTGATGGGGGTCATGCGGCAGGCGTTGAGCCGCTGCAGAAAGGCCAGCTGCTCCTGCGCGGAAGAAAGCGGCACCGAGGCCAGCTGGCAGCCCATGGGCGTCTGCGCCGGGGCCACCGGCACGGGCAGGATGTATTCCTCCTGCGCGTCGGCGTTCGTAAAGCCGTTACGGCTGTAGAAGTTGAGCATCTCCCAGTCGCTGCTGCCAAGCTCGGTATAAATGCGCCCGGGCACGCCGGGAAAGCGCGCGCGCATCTGCTCGGCCCGGCCAAGCAGGGCGCCCAGCAGCAGGTCCCTCGCCGAAGGCTGCGCCTCGATGTGCAGGTAGATTTCAAGCGGCATGTCGGGGTACATTTCCACATTCATGGTGGGGATGACGAAGCCGACCCCCATCTGCACATAGCGGTCATTGGCGACAAAAAAAACATCCTGTGGCGGGATGCCCTGATAGGGCGCGGAAGGGTGTGACAGACGCATTGTAACTGGTTTACTCCTATTGCACTGAAATGCCGCAGAGCCTGCGGGGGTATTACTCCGTCAGGCCGGAACCGGGCGTGATGTCGTTGACCACGCGCCTGACTTCGGGCAGCGCCTGCATGATGCGGCTGGTGCAGCTCTCCATCAGGTCGTAGGGCAGGCGGGCGGGCACCAGCTTCTGTTCGCCCCGCGCGCTGGCCATGGTCACGGCGCGCAGCGCCACCGTCACTTCGTCCGGGCTGCCCCAGACAGGCGACAGGGCGGCAAAATACTTATACTGCCGCTTGTGCAGGCCGGCCTCTTTGATCTCCTCCCGCAGGATTCCGTCCGCCTTGCGCAGGATGGCCAGCCGTTTTCTGGTAACCTCCCCCTCCACGCGCAGGGCAAGGCCCGTCTTGGGAAAGGGCTGGGCAGTGTAGATTTCGCAGGGCAGGTTGAGGCTTTCGCCCACATAACGGATTTCGGGGGCATACAGCTCGATCAGGGGCTCGATGACCGGCTTATCCGTGACAGGCTGCGGCACGGCGGGAACGCTTTTGCCCGGCAGGCTGCCCGCGGTGGTGGAAAGAATCAGCGCGTCATAGGGCAGCTCTTTTTCAATTTCGGCCAGCGCCTTCACACGCTGCGCCAGCACGGCTTCGCGCTTCTCGCCCGCCTTCACAAGGCCGGAAAGGGCCTGACAATAGCGATCCTGCGCGTCGATCACCCGCACGTCGATGCCCAGCGTATCGCGGTAATAATAAAGGATATCCTCCCGCTCATGCTCGCGAAGCAGGCAGTTGTCAATCAGAAAACAGGTGAGGCGGCTGCCAAGCGCGCGCTGCGCCAGCGCCGCGGCGACCCCGCTTTCCAGGCTGCCATCCAGCTCGCATAGCGCCCGGCCATCGCCCACCCTGCTTTCGATGGCGCTTCTGGCCACGTTGACAAAGCCGCTCTCGCTGTACCACATGGTGCAGCAGCAGACAGCCTTGGCAAACTGCAAAAGGATGCTGACGCCGTCCGGGTCGTTGCTCTCCGGCTGAAAGCCCAGGCCATACAGCGGCAGCGCCGAATGGGCAAAGCCGATCACCTGATCCTGCGCGTGGGCGATGGGCGAAAGCTCGCCGCTCAGCTCCATCGCAGGCAGGCTTTCCAGATACCTTTCGCTCTGGCTGAGGCCCTGCGTCACCGGGGAAGGCGAAAAGACAACCGTGACCACCTCGCGTAGCCCGCGGTGCTCGAGCAGCCTGCCGCCCAGCAGCAGCACCATGGCCGCCGCCGCGTCGCCCAGCGCCAGCACGGGCAGCCCGCAGGAAAGCAGCCTGCCGTCCAGCATGCCGGGCAGCTCGCCCGATACGCCGCCGGCCAGCACCAGCCCGCGCGCCTCCTGCGCCATCACCCGCTCGTAGGGCGTATCGCCCGGCAGCACCTGACAGGCAATGCGCTCCGCACGCAGCTTCATGGCCACGGCGCCCGCATAGCGGTTATCAAAATTGAGTATCAGCAGCTTATCCTGCATACTGTTCCCTTTCCCTTTACGATTCCGGCTCGTCCGAAACGACCCAGAACTCCGGATGCTCCATCACCCAGTTTTCTGCCCGCTCTGCCAGCGCCAGCTGCGTGGCCTGATTGGCAATGCCGTTACTGAGCAGTGAAACGCTTGACTGAAACGCCTTCAGCGCGTCCGAGGTGCGCTGGCTGTAAAAGCCCGTAATGTCTTCTTCCGAAAGCAGCCCGATGCGGTGAAGCCGCCTCTGCAGGGCCTTCACCTTTTCGCCCTGATGCCCCATGCGCATGGAGGTATCGGCCAGATCGCGCACCGTGCCGTAGCCGAGGATGCGCCAGTCGCACAGCGGGTAGCGCGCCCTCGCGACAGAGGAGGGGTTGTTGCCCTCGATCACCTGCACCACCCTGCTGCCGTCATCCATCGCGTAGACTGCTTCCACCATCGCGACGTGCGAGGTATCGCCCGAAGAGTTGTAGCTGAGAAACATCCAGTCCCCCGGCTGGGGGATGTAGCTGTCGCGCCCCATCGGCTGCGCTCTGCCCGTATACCACTGGCTGCCCCAGCCCGGGATGAAGCCCTTTCTGGCGATATAGCGCCCCTGCGATATAAACCAGTCGCGCCCTGTGTTCGTACCCTGATAGAAGGGATAGAGGCTGCCCAGCAGCTCTTCCCCCAGCTGCTGACCGGCCGTATGCACCGTCCAGCACAGAAACTCGGCGCACCACTGCGCCTGGGGATCGCCGACCCACTTGCCGTACTTGGTGCTGCCGTCGGACTGCTCAGTGTAGCCAAGCTCCGCCCGCGCAGTATCCAGCACCAGCGCCACCGGCGGCTCCACTGGATAGGCCGGGGGGATCAGGGTGCCGACCGATTCCGCCCGCGCGGCAGCGCCCTGTGCCAGGCACAGAACCAGCAGCAGGCGGATGAACACCGCGGCAACCTTCCTCACAACAAGCCTCCCATAAATGAACCAAAGTTTATTATACTGTTTCCCGCATTTCCTGGCAAGGAGCCGCGCCTACATGAATTAGCGGGGCGGGGCGCTGTCAAAGCGCAGCTGCTCGTCCTCCGCCTGCACCATGGAGGACGCGCCCTTAAGAACAAAAAGCAGCTCATCCACCGGCACGATGCTGATGCTGGAAAAGGGCAAATCCAGCAGCCGCTCCCACTGGAAGCGGGCGGCCCGCAGCATCTCAAGCACACGGCTGCCGGGCGTGCCGCCCGAAATGATCAGGCGGCAGCACTCGCGCATCAGCGCGCCGCAGAAGGCCATATGGCTCTCCCACAAAAGCTCCGGCAGGGCGTCGTTATAGTAGTAGGCAAGCCCCTCTTCTCTCAGGGTATTGAGCAGGGCCTTCAGGTCGTCAAAAAAGGTGGCACGGCGCGCCTGATTGAGGTTGGCGCTCACTGCCGCCCCCTCCTGCCGGATGCCGAGCCCCACCAGCGCCGCCACCAGGCTTTCCTCCCCCCGCCTGAAGGGGCAGCTGAAGGCCAGCAGATCGTTGAGCGCCTCCAGCGCGCTGTCACGCGGTTTCGTGCGGTACTTGGCGTAATCGGCCTTCGTGCGCCTGAGGGCGATCGCCTCCAGCACCTGCAGCTTGCTGTCAAAATGGTGATAGAAGCTGCCCTTGGAACACTGCACGCCGTCCAGAATATCCTGCAGGGTAGTGTTGCGGTAGCCCTTCCTGGCGAAAAGCTCCGCCGATACCCCGAGGATCTCTTCCCTGCGCTTGTCGCCCTTTTGCATGACGCCGCCCCTCCGCTTCCTCTGATTGCTCCCCTTGCCATGCCGTCAGTTGTACTCAATCACCTGCTGCGCCGCGGGATAGACTGAGGTAAACAGCTTCTCCCGCCTGTAGGGCGCGCCTTCGCGCAGATAGACGCGGTAGGTATCCACCTGATAGCCCGTCCTCGCCTTTTTGACCACCTGCTGCGTGCCCGGCAGCAGCTCCGGGTTCTGCCGGTAGAGCGGCTCTTCAGGCGCGGGGGTGGAGGCGACCAGCTCGGTTTCCAGCCGGATGCTTTCCGTCCCGTCCTGTCGGGCGCCGTAGAGCTCCACCGTCAGGGTTCTGCCCGAAAAATCCGCCGCGATAAAGACGGGGCCCTGCGTATCGTTGCGGAAGGAAAAGTCGAGGTTCGGCCAGTTGACCGTAGCATCCAGCCCCATCTCCACATAGTTGCTGGGCCAGGCATGGGGCTCGCGCTTCAGGATGGTCATATCCGCCATGGCGGCGGCATTAAACAGGGTGCTGGATACCTGGCAGACCCCGCCCCCGATCTCCTCCACCGTCTGGCCGCCCGCGATGGCGGGGGCAAACTGATAGCCGCCCGCCTGCGTGCGCTGGCCGACCACACCGTTGAACGAGAAGCTTTCCCCCGGCATCACGGCCAGGCCGTGGATGGCCGCTGCAGCCAGAGCGATGTTCTGGTTGCGGGCCGCGTCTCCCGTCGCCTTTGTGGAAAAGGAGGAGATCAGCCGCATGCTCTGCTGCAGCTGCTGCGCGGTCACTTCCGGGGCGACGGGCTGCGTGTACAGCGCGACCTCGCCCTGCGGCTGAGAAGAGGAAAGCGCCGCTTTAAGCGCCTGATACACTGTTTCAGCGCTAATCGCGGCCCCGGGCTCATCCCGGGTGACGGTAAAGGTCTTTCTGTCAAAATCAAAGCTGGCCAGCTCGGCGTTGACCGCGCCGCGGCTGGCGGAAGCGGCCAGCTGCTCCGACGCGCGACGCAGCCCCTCGCCTGAATAGGCGGCGCGCGTCTGGAGCGTCAGGCCCGTCCGCTCGATGTGCTTCGCATGCTCCCAGCGGATATCAAAGGGCGTTCTGTCCGAGCCGATCATCCAGGAAAAGCCCTGCCGGCCGACCGCAAAGGCGGTATCGAGCGCGTCCTTGAGGCTGCGGCTCATGGAAAAGTCCTGCGCCGAAAGCGGATAGACCCGGCCGTCGATGCGCACCTTGAGGCTGAAATCGCCGCCCTCCGGCCCCGCGCCGGACAGGCGCTGCGCGGCCTGCTCTTTGGTCAGCCCGCCCACGCTCTGCCCGTCGATGGTCACCTTTCCGAAAATCACAGGCTGCGCAAGGAAGGCGCGGCGGCTTTCAAACTCCCCTTCCCGGGAGGCCGCCCGGATTACAAAGGCTGCCATCGCGCAAAGAAGCAGCAGGCAGACGATCAGAATCGCCCGCCAGGGGCCGAGAAACGGCCTTTCACCGGCGGAAAAAGAATCCTGCGAAAAGTCATCGCCCTGAGGCGCGCTTTCAAAAAGAGGCTGCGGCTCCTGCGAATACATCTGCCGCATATCGCGAAAGCTGTGCACGGCGGGCGCCCCCGCAGGGCCCGGCGCCTGCGGCGGAGCCTGCCGCCCGGGCAGACCGCTCCGCCTTCTTTCGCTTCTCTTTCTTCTCTCCGGGGGCACGCAAAACCCCTCCCCTCACGGCCCGATTGTATCTTTGGGGGCTGGGGCTGTCAAGAAACGCGCCCTGCCCCTTCAGCGCAAGGCGCGTCATTTTGGATGTTAAAATGAGAAAACGCTCACAATTTTTACATAGTATCCCTCTACTGAGGGTCGGCCGGCTATGTTAAAATGGTTTCAGCCGCCTGAAACGGACAGGCAATCTCTAAGGGAGGCATTATGGAAAACAACTGGCTGACCAAAAACAAGCGAACCATCACGCTGGTGCTGATCCTGGCGCTGGCCGCTTTCCTTTTGTACACGGTGCGCCGCAGCCTGATGGGCACCCTGAGCCCTTTTCTCTACGCGGCCGTGATTTCCTACCTGCTGAACCCCCTGATCAACTTCCTCGAAAGAAAGGGCGTGCGGCGCTTCTGGTCGTCGCTCTTGACGGTGCTATTTATCTTTGTCGGGCTCATCGTCTTTTTCTCCGTGTTCATCCCGAGCCTTATTTCGGACGTGACCACGGTGATCCAGAAGCTGTCGCTCAACATCGGCACCCTGCGGCGGCTGTTTGCCGAGGCGGTCGATATGGTGGAAGGCTGGTTCGGCGGCACGCTCCGCGTGCAGGACAAACTGGGCGAGGTGGTCAACGCGGGCATCCGCACGCTCAGCGAAGGGCTGGCGCGGGTCATCGGCTCGCTCAACAGCCTGGTTGACATCTTCCTGATTCCCGTCATCACCTTCTACCTGCTCAAAGACAAGAACCTGCTGCTGCGGGATATCTCCGCCGCCATGCGCGAGCCCTTCCGCAGCCGCGTGAAAGAGGTAGCCCGCGGCATCAACCGCCTGCTCTCGGGCTATGTGAAGGGCAAATTGATCATCAGCTTCTTCATCGGCCTGTTTACGGGTCTCGGCTGCATGCTGATCGGTCTGCCCAACGCGCTGACCATCGGCATTATCGCTGGCCTGTTTGATCTGGTGCCCTACTTCGGCCCCTATCTGGGCGGCATCCTGCCGGTGCTGATTGCCCTGATCGGCCCGACGCCCATCAAGGCCCTGTGGGTCGTGCTGCTGATTTTGGTCATCCAGCAGGTGGAATCGAACCTGATCACGCCCCGCGTGCTCTCCGAACGGGTGGGCCTGCACCCCCTCGTCGTCATGTTCTCGGTCATGTTCTTCGGCTCGGTGCTGGGTATCCCCGGCATGATCCTCGGCGTGCCGATCATGACCGTGCTGCTGTCGGTCATCCACGCCGTCATCCACTGGGACAATGCGCCTGAAAACGACCAGCCTCAGGTAGACGAGCCCGCCGAAAGCGCCAAAGAGCCCGAGCCGCCGCCGGAAGAAGCCGGGCTGTAATACAGAACGCTCAAGATAGTCTGAGGCCGGGATTGCTCCCGGCCTTCCTGTTTGGTTTATCGTTGGTTTTTGTCGTTTACACCTTGCCGCGCCTTGACTGCACAAAGCTCTTGAAGAGGGCTACGGCTTCGGGCGTGCGGTGATCCAAAAAGAGGCTCTTGCCGGTATCGAGGCCCTGAATGCCGTTCATGTCGTCCTCGGAAAGGGCAAAGTCGAAGATATCGAAGTTTTCGCGCATGCGGTCCTTCCTGACCGATTTGCAGTTGGAGGAAATGCCCTGCTGGTACAGCCAGCGCAGGATCACCTGCGCGACGCTCTTGTTGTACTTCTTTCCGATCGCAGTCAGCGTTCCGTTTTCAAAGATGCCGTCCTTTCCCTCGCGGAAGGGGCCCCAGGACTCGGCCAGCACTGTTTCCTTCTTCATGTTTTCCACGGCATCCCGCTGGGTGAAGAAGGGGTTGATCTCAATCTGGTTCACCTGCGGCACCTCGCCGCCGAAGGCCGCGATATCCGACAGCCTGTCGGGGTAGAAGTTGGAAACGCCGATGGACTTGACCAGTCCTTCCTTCTTCAGGTCGATCAGCGCCCGGTACGCGCCGTAGTAGTCGCTGAAGGGCTGGTGCAGCAGTACCAGATCGGCATAGTCTGTCTGCAGCTTTTCAAGGCTTCTCAGCACCGACCTTTTGGCCGCCTCGTAGCCGTAGAAATCGATCCACACCTTGGTGGTGATGTACAGGTCCTGCCGCTTGAGGCCGGAGGCGCGGACGGCGTCGCCCACCTCCTGCTCGTTGCGGTAGCTCTGCGCCGTGTCGATTTTTCTGTAGCCAATCTCCAACGCGTCCAGCACCGCCTGCACGGTTTCTTCCCTGGGGATCTGATAGACGCCGAAGCCGACGGCGGGCATTTTTGTGCTGTTGTTCAAAGATAAATATTCCATGGTAACCTCCTGTCAGTATCCAGTGCTTGATGTTTTCTGATGAAATAAGTCCCCTGCCGCTCAGCCCTGCCTGCGCGCGGCGTCATACTGCTCTTTGGTAACGGGCTCCAGCCACTCGACCGAGCGCTCCTCGCCCGGCACCTCAAGCGCCAGGTGGCTGAACCAGCTGCCCTCGTCAGCGCCATGCCAGTGCTTGAGCCCGGAGGCGATGTTGACGCAGTCGCCCGGCTTCATCAGGACCGCCTTCTGCCCCCACTGCTGGTACCAGCCCTGCCCGGCCACGCAGATCAGCATCTGCCCGCCGCCTTCTTTGGCGTAGTGGATATGCCAGTTGTTGCGGCAGCCGGGCTCGAAGGTTACCTGAAAAACGGGCACCTGTTCCCTGCTGACCGGCCGCAGAAAGCTTCTGCCGCTAAAGTAGGGCGCGCTTCTGACGTTGGGCTCGCCGATCGGGAACACGGTTTCACGCTGATGCGCGGCCATGCCGTCCTCCTGCCCGGCTTGCGGGGCATCGTTCCAGATATCCTTTGCCATGCGGAAAGCCGCCCAGGCCTTGGGCCAGCCCGCGTAGAAAGCCACATGGGTGATGGCCGCCGCGATTTCTTCCCGCGTGACGCCGTACCGCTTCGCGTTTTCAAGGTGATGCAGCAGCGAAGTATCGGTCATGCCGGAGCCCATCAGCGCAGCCACTGTCAAAAGGCTCCTCGTCTTCAGGCTGATAGCCTCGTTGTTCCAGTTTTCACCGAACAGCACGTCATCGTTGAAATGGGCGAACTGCGGGGCAAACTCCCCCAAGGCGTTGCGGCCTGCTGTCTGCACGATTTTGCTCATGGCATCCATCCTCTCCTTCCGCTTGGCTTGACATAGTGTTGATGGGGAAATTTCCGCGTTCCGCGTTTCTTTTTCCCTGTCCTGCTTATTGTATCTCCTGGAGTTCACTCCAAGTCAAGCGTTTTGATATTTTTGTAAAAAAACCGCGGCAAACTCGTGCCGCGGCTTGATGGTTGAGAGCAGAATCACGATTCTCCGGCTCAGACGCCCAGGCTCCTTCTGCTGACAAAGCCTCTGGCGGGCAGGCCAGTGCCTTCAAAGTTCTCGATTTCCACATAGGCCCAGAAATCGTTGAGATAACCGAGGAAAATGAAGGGGCTGCCGCCCTCGTAGCGTTTGACGAGCTCGCGATTTTTGCTGACGATTGGGTCGTCCACAAACAGGGAGGCTCTGACATTCGTTCTGGCGATGCGGGTCAGGCTCAGCTCCTGCGGATAGATGCCGGAGGGGATTGCGCTCATGCTGACAAAGCCGATGCGGTAGCCGCCGTTGGAAAGGCCGTAGCCGATCAGGGCCCAGCCGTTCTCCTGCCCGTAGACGCGGATGACGCCGCCGCCCAGCGTAGCGTTGCCCACGCGGTAATAGCCCTCGCCCGGGCCGGTATAGACGGGATAATTGCCCTTGTTGGGCCTTGTCTTCACAAAGGCGGGCAGATAGCCGGGCTGATCCGCCGAGGGGGCAGGCGTAACGGGCGCCGGCGCCGGGGTGACGGGAGCGGGCGGCGGGGTGACAGGGGCGGGCGCCGCGCCCGGCTCAAAGATAAAGACGACGGCCGAGGGCGTCGCGCGGCCCTGCGCCGAGACATTGACCTGAATGGTGGCGTTGCCGACCAGGCGGTAGCCGGCGGGCACCTTGTTGTAATCCGGGGCGACATAGTTGACGCCGCTCCACAGCTGCACGCTCGCGGTATAGAAGGCGGAGCCGTCCCGCATGATGTAGCTGACCGGCACATAGGTCGAGACCGGCTGGGCGGGCTGCTGCGGCGCGGCGGTGGGCGTGGCGTTTCTGGCGTACAGGAAGGTCACGCTGGCGGGCGTCGGCTGCAGGGCGCCGGATACATTCACCGTCACGCTGGACGGCCCGAGCAGACGGTAGCCGGGCACCAGCGCGCTGTTGGGCTGAATGGCGCTGCTGCCCGCGCCCAGATAGGCATAGTCGGTATAGATCAGGCTGCCGTAGACATCGCGGTAGTAGATGGTCACCTGCGCCTGATTGTAGGCGGGCGGCTGCGGCTGGGAAGGCTGCGGCTGAGAAGACGTATAGGCCGTGAGGGTATTGGCCACATAGCCGGTCCGCCCGTCATCGAGCAAAATGGCGTACCAGCCGGTAGGGGCTATCCCCACGCAGGGGTAGACGGAGCCCGGCAGCACCTGCGCGATTACCGGGTAGGAAGTATCGCCGCCCGTGCGCACGTTGACATAATAGGGGTTGGTCACCGTAACTGTTCCGATGACCTGGGGCAGGCCGCCCGCGTAGCCAACGGAACCAATCAGCAGCAGAGCCGCCGCGGCAAGCGCCAAGATTCTTCTTTGAACAGGAAAAACGCTGACTTTCATCCGATTGCCCTCCTTATTGAGGCCTTGACTTGCTTATAGTATACCCACGCACACATACAACGTGCGGGCAGATGCTTTTCCTGCATCGGCGTGATAATATATTGAAAGAAGGAGGCGCGGACGTGAGAGAGAACTACGACCGGAAAATGCAGGCCCTGATGGACGGGCTGCGGAGCGCGGGAAAGCGCCCCCGGCTGCTGCTGCACTGCTGCTGCGCCCCCTGCAGTACGGCCGTGCTGCAAAGGCTGAGCGAAGGGTTTGACATCACCTGCTATTATGATAACCCCAATATCGATACTGAGGAAGAGCACGCGCTGCGCGCGCGGGAGCTGCAGCGCTTCGCAGACCGCAGCGGTCTGGCCAGTGGAGCCGTCATCATGCCCTATGACCCCAAAAGCTTTTACGAGGCCGTGCGCGGGCTTGAAAAAGAGAAGGAAGGCGGGGCGCGCTGCGCCGTCTGCTTCCGGCTGAGGCTTGACAGCGCCGCCCGCTACGCCAAAGAGCAGGGCTTTGATTACTTTACCACCACACTGACCATCAGCCCGATGAAGGACGCCGCGCTGCTCAACCGTCTGGGCGAGGAAGCCGCGGCGAAAACCGGTGCCGTGTTTTTGAACAGCGATTTTAAAAAGCGAGGCGGCTATCTCCTCTCCACGCAGCTTTCCAAACAATACGGCATCTACCGGCAGGATTACTGCGGCTGCGTCTTCTCCAAGCGCGAGCGGGAGCAGGCCCGGGCGGCCGCCGAAGAAAAGAAAAAGCAGCAGCTCCTTTGAAGCCGCCGCCCATATCCGTTTCCCCTTACGCCGCCTGATGGCGGTATTTTTATGAAAAGCAGTCTGCGAAAGCGCAGGACATTACAGGGGTCTTCCAGTTTTCCGCTGCCGAATCAATACCGGTTGTATACCCGCTCGGCAAAGCCTATCAGGTTGGCGATGTCGAGCGTCTGCCCGTCATCCAGCCTGACCCGGCCGCTGAAACGGCCGAAGACCTGATGCTGGTCGGTCGCGACCACCAGCGCGTTGATTTTGGCTTTGCGGTCGATGATGGGCACAAAATCAAGCTTCAGCCGCCCCTGGGCGTCCTCGATGGTCCAGGGCTTCTCATAGGCGTATTCCCCGCCCTCTTTGGGGATATGGAACACCACCTCGCCCAGCTTGTGCGCCCTGCCGCCCCAGAACAGCATGTTCTCGGTGGCGGCCGAGGTATCGCCGAAGCCGTAGCCGAGGTTCATGCCGAAGCGCTGGCCCGAAACGACGCCGCTGGCCGAGGCCCAGTACCAGGTGTTGCGGTAGGTCCAGACCCCGCGCCCCCAGTCCAGCACGCCGAAGCTGCTGGCGGGCGAAAAAAGATAATCGCGCCCGCCCCAGATGCAGCGTCCCTCCGCGGGCATGCAGTTGATTTTCTGGTTGTAATAAAAGCGGCGCGGCTTGTGAAAGGGCGTGGCGATGACCATGCTGTCCTCCCCCGCGTCGTGCAGGATGATGTCAAACAACAGCGGAGAACGCTCTCCCCCAAAATCGTACATATGGCCGTAGAGGTGCCGCTGCGCGCCCTCCTTACGGAAGGTGATCTCATAGTTTTTGCCCGCGGCGCGGATCACCCCCGAGGCGCTGGTGGGCGGCAGGCCGCGCCTGCCCATGGGGAAGGGCAGCATGCGCGTGACCGTGCGCTCCGTCCTGTTTTCAAAATCGATCAGGCTGATGCTGTCAAGGCCCATGTAACCGTTATCGCACACGGTGAGCGCGAGGGCGAAAAAATCGCCCGCAACCAGATAATAGTCCCATTCCTTGATGCGCAGGGCGGAGGCCCTGATCATGCCCCGGTCGTAGCGTTTGATCAGCTGGGTCGCCCATCCGGCCTCCATCAGGCGTCCGTCCGGCCCCAGCAGGTCGCCCCGCTGCAGCATCCGCCGCTGAATACCGGGCTCTGAGTGTAACTTCGCTTCATTTTCCATGGCGATATCATAAGACCGATGGGGATGCTTGTCAATAAGTCCTGTCGTTTCAGATACAAAGTGGGGTTTTGCGCCAAAAGAAAAACCCTGCCTTTCATGAGGAAGAGCAGGTCCACAGCTTATCAAAAAAAGTAGATTCAGGGAGGTATCGGAGGGCGGAGCCCTCTGATGACAATCGGCCTCGGCGACATGTGCGGCGAGGCCGCAAGCCTTGCGTAGCAAGGGTTTCCTTGTCATCCGCCGCCCGGAGAGCGAAGCGAAAA
>CAYZTQ010000054.1:0-12370 GCA_964481445.1 uncultured Christensenella sp.
GCATGAAGACTTGCTCTGCATCACCCTCAGTTACTTTTTATCATGCCTCCTATTTCTTACGCTGCCTGATGCGATTTTTCATATTCTTCTTCGCTCAGCATCGGGCCCAGTTTCCCTTCCAGCTTGGAGACGGTCAGCGCGGTCGCGCCGTCACCAAAGATGTTGGGGATCATTCGGCCCATGTTGAGGAAACGGTCAACGCCCGCCAACAGGCCGACCGCTTCAAGCGGCAACCCGACCGCGTTCAGCACGACCGTCAGCATGATCAACCCGGAGCCGGGCACACCGGCAGTACCGATGGAGGCCAGAACCGCAGACAGCATGATCATGATCTGCTGCGTCAGACTGAGCTCAATGCCAAACACCTGAGCCGCGAAGATGGCGGCGACCGCTTCATAGATGGCGGTTCCGTCCATGTTGATGACGGCGCCAAAGGGAATGACAAAGTCGGCAACATCCTCGGCAGCCCCCAGACGTTTACTCGTTTTGAGGTTCAGCGGAATGGTCGCCACGCTGGAGCAGGTAGCCACGGCAAAGAGAATGGTTTGCAGATACTCCTTGATGAAGCGGAAGGGGTTGCAGCGACAGACGCCGCCAACCATGATACCTGCATGCACAATGACGGCATGCAGCAGACAACCGATGTAGACAGCGGCAATGGCCTTGGCATAGGGCCCGAGAATGGCCAGACCGTAAGCGCCGACCACCCATGCCATCAAGCCGAACACACCGATCGGAGAGAACCAGAGCACAATGTTGGTGATGGATTTCATAACTTCCGAAACGCCGGAGAAGAATTTGCGCACCTCGTTTTTGCCCTTGTTTTCGGGGATCAGCGTCAGCGCAAAGCCGAAGAGCAGAGCAAAGAAAATGCACTGCAGCAGATTGGCGCTGCCCATGGCGTCAAATACATTCTTCGGAATGATGCCAAGCAGTGTATCCAGCATGTTCATTTCCTTGGAGGGATCTGCTTTCAGGCCCTCCAGGCTGATGGTTACGCCCTTGCCGACAGCCAGTACATTGGCCATTACCAACCCGATCAGGATGGCCACGGCCGTCGTGATCATAAAGATGATGAAGGTTCGCCCGGCGCGCTTGCCCAGTTTCTTCATGTCGCCCACATCAGCAGCGGCAGTGATCAGCAGGCTCATGACCAGCGGAACAACCACCATGTTCAGCAGATTCGTCAGGATGGTGCCCAGAAACTTCAGCTGCTTTCCGAATGCCGGCGCGACAATGCCCAAAATGATGCCGGCAACAAAACCGATCAGTATCCAGGTAAACAGTCCTACCTTTTTTAACCCTTTCACTCTCCCAATCCCCCTTGTATGATCGCGGCATGTACAATTCGTCCACACATTCCGCACCTTGATGCATACACTGTAATTTGGTCCGTCTGCAGGGTCAATTCAAATACCGAATAGCCTTATCAGGTTTCTTGATGAAGAGAATATGGGGTCTGTCCTGTGGAATAGATATCTGCCTGCTGTCCATCGAAAAGGCGGGCTTCCCGCGCATAGCGAGAAGCCCGCCCCATGATGTGATTCTGCCGAGGAGGCGGAACCAATACCTCAGAAGATCGACAGCCTGAGGAACACGGTCGCCAGCAGGCTCGCCACCAGCGAAACCACGGTGATCTGCGTGTTGATGGAGGGGCCGGCGGTATCCTTGAAGGGGTCGCCCACGGTGTCGCCGATGACGGCGGCCTTGTGCGCGTCCGAGCCCTTGCCGCCCGAGTGGCCGCTTTCCACGTACTTTTTGCCGTTATCCCACAGGCCCCCGGCGTTACTCATAAAGAGCGCCAGCAGCAGGCCCGTTACGATGTTGCCCAGCAGGAAGCCGCCGATGGCGTTCACGCCGCCCACAAAGCCGACCAGAATGGTGGCCAGGATGGCGACGAGGCCGGCGGGAATCAGCTCTTTAAGCGCGCCCGTGGTCGCGATGTCGATGCAGCGCTTGTAGTCGGGCTGCGCGTCCGGCCTGCCCTCGGAAAGGCCCTTGATCTCCCTGAACTGCCTGTGGATCTCGGCGATCATGCGCTGCGCGTTTTTATCCACGCCCAGGATCAGCATGGCGGAGAACACGGCGGGGATGGCCGCGCCCACTAAAATGCCGAAGAACACGGTGGGGTCCATCAGGTTGAAGCCGGTCAGCGCCTCGCGCACCACGCTGCCCGCGGCGGCGTTGATATCGGCGATGGCGGTGTTCACCTCGTCCATGAAGGCGCCCAGCAGGGCGATGACGGTCAGGCCCGCCGCGCCGATGGCAAAGCCCTTGGTCACGGCCTTTACGGTGTTGCCCGCGCTGTCCAGCTCATCCGCCACGCGGATGGTCTCTTCGCCAAGCCCACCCATTTCGGCCAGGCCGCGCGCGTTATCCACAATGGGGCCGTAGGCGTCGTTGGAGATGATCATGCCCACGATGGACAGCATGCCCACCGCGGCCATGGAGATGCCGAACATGGCGTATTCCGGCCCGATCAGCGAGGCCAGGCTGTAGGCGGCCAGCGCCGACAGCGCGATGCCCACCATGGCGGGCAGCACCGAGATGAAGCCGTAGCTGACGCCGGAGAGGATGGTGAAGGCCGGCCCTGTCTCGGAGGCCCTGGCCACCTTGCGCACGATGGGGCGGGAATCATCGGTAAAGTAGTCGGTCGCAAGGCCGATGACGACGCCGACCAGCAGACCGACGGCCGAAGCGCCCCAGATTTCCCAGCGGAAGCCCCTGAAAATCAGGGTGGCAAGCGCGGTCAGCACAAGGAAGACGCCGGTGGTGATATAGGTGGAGTTGTTGAGCGCGCGGGTGGGGCCGCCCTCGTCGCTGGCTTTGGCAAACCAGATGCCCACGATGCTCGACAGCAGGCCCAGCACCGCGTAGACGAACACCATCATCACATTGGCGCCCATCATGCGCCCGTCCAGCGTGTAGGCCATCACGATGGCGGCCGACATGCTGGCGATGTTGGAGTCAAACAGGTCGGCGCCCATGCCGGCCACGTCGCCCACGTTGTCGCCCACGTTGTCGGCGATGACGGCGGGGTTGCGGGGGTCATCCTCGGGGATGCCCAGCTCCACCTTGCCGGCCAGGTCGGCCGATACGTCGGCTGTCTTGGTAAAGATGCCGCCGCCCGCCTTGGCGAACAGGGCAAGAGAGCTCGCGCCGAAGCTGAAGCCCAGCAGCATGCTCGGGTCGCCCACCCAGGCCATCACGCCCATCACGCCTAGCAGGCAGCTGGCCACCACGATCAGGCCCATCACCGCGCCGCCGCGGAAGCCGATCAGGAAGGCGGGCTTGATGCCCTGCGTCGCCGCCTCGGCGCAGCGGGCGTTGGCGAGCGCCGCCACAAAGATGCCGATGCGCCCCGCGATGGCCGAGAAGGCCGCGCCCGCAAGGTAGCACACCGCCATTTTCAGGTTGTCGCCGATGCCCGCCTGCTTCCACACGGGATGAGGCAGAAACAGGAAGATCAATATGGCCATCACGCCGGAAAAAGCCGCCAGAATCAGGTATTCCTTGCGCATGAAGGCCACGGCGCCCTCGCGGATGAGGCCCGCGACGCGCTCGATGGTTTTGTTCTCGTTCTTCTGCTGCCTGACCCAGACGGTCAGGTAAACGGCGAAGGCAAAGGCGAGGAGTACGGTCAGGATGCCCAGCGTGTAAATCAAGCCAACGGATGCGACCATAAAATAACCTCCTTAAACCATGAAGATCAGACGCCCTGTGTTTCGGGCGGTGTCCGCGTAAAAAGCCTCTGCCCTCAAGATGGGCAATGAATCAGTGGCGCAGCCTGTTTTCCATCAGGCTGTGGCGCAGGTTCCACAGCCCGTCCGACAGATCCACCTTGAAGGGGTGGGGGTTGACGGGGCGCAGATGCTCCTCCCAGATGGTCTCCTCCTGCGAGGCGCGGTAGGCGCTGAGGGCGGCCAGATCCTCTTCCACCGGCAGGGCCTCGCCCTCCACAAACAGCGGGGTCAGCATGGGCCGCGCGCTGTAATCGTCAAGCGTCATGCGCTTCCAGGGCTCCAGCGGGTCAAAGATGGTGAGGGGTGCGGAGAAGTCGATCTCCTCGTCTCCCTGCGTAATCAGATCGGCCACGGCCATGCCCTGCGCGTCATAGAGGCGGTACAGGTCGTTCTTGCCGGGCAGGGTCACCTTCTCCAGCGTGTCGCTCAGCTTGATCTTGGGCTGCAGCGCGCCGTTTTCTTCCAGCGCGCACAGCTTGTATACGCCGCCCAGCGCGGCGCGTCCCTGCGAGGTGATCAGCTTGGTGCCCACGCCCCACAGGTCGATCTTCGCGCCCTGCAGCTTGAGATCGCGGATCAGGTACTCGTCCAGGTCGTTGCTGGCGCAGATCCGGGCCTTGGGGAAGCCCGCCTCGTCCAGCATTTTGCGCGCCTGACGGCTCAGGTAGGCCAGATCGCCCGAATCCATGCGGATGCCGAGGGGCTCAAAGCCCTTTTTCCGCTGTTCTTTGAACACGGTGATGGCGTTGGGCACGCCGGAGCGCAGGGTGTCGTAGGTGTCAACCAATAGCAGCGTCTTGTCGGGAAAACAGTCCGCGTAGGCGCGGAAGGCCTCGATCTCGCTGGGGAAGCTCATCACCCAGCTGTGGGCGTGGGTGCCGCTGACCGGCACATGGAACAGCTGCCCCGTCAGCACGTTGCTGGTGGAGCCGCAGCCGCCGATGACGGCCGCCCGGGCGCCGAGGGTGCCCGCGTCCGGCCCCTGCGCGCGGCGCAGGCCAAACTCCATCACCGGGTCGCCCTGCGCGGCGCGCATGATGCGGTTGGCCTTGGTGGCAATCAGGGTCTGGTGGCACACCAGCGTCAGCAGCGCGGTCTCCACCAGCTGGGCCTGCGAAAGCTCCGCGTCCACCCGCACGATGGGCTCGCCGGGGAAGATGAAATCGCCCTCGCGCACCGCGTCGACGCTGCCGGTGAAGCGGAAATTTTTCAGCGTCTCCAGAAAGCTCTCGTCAAAGAGCCCCAGCGAGCGCAGGTAGGCGATGTCTTTTTCCTCAAAGCGCAGGTTCAGTATATACTCGCGCAGCTGGGCCATGCCCGCGGCCACCGCGTAGTTGATGCCTTCCGCCGGGCGGTAGAACATGTAAAACACCGCGCGGCGCTTCGACAGCCCCTTCTTGTGGTAGCCGTACATCATGGTCAGCTGGTACAGGTCGGTCATCATGGTCAGGTTCTCGTACATTCTTCTGTCTCCCTCATCATGTCATCGGTTTCGGATAGCCAGAGCGCGCAGGAAGCGTCGGAGGGCAGCTCCAGCCCTCCGCGCGGTGAAAGCGATACGCTGAGCAGCTGCGGCCCGTCGGGCGAGCAACTGCGCTTGAACTGCGCGGCGAAGAAGCGCCGCAGCAGGGCGGCAAGGCGGCTGATCAGCTCCCTCTCATCGTACCGGCCGGTGAAAGCCTCCTTGGCCAGAGCCACCAGCCATCGCGGGGAACAGGCATTTTTCAGCAGATGGTGCAGGTAAAAATCGTTCAGCTCATAGGGGCCGAGGATCTCCTCGGTCTTCTGGGCGATCTCGCCGTCCCTGCCCGGCAAAAGCTCCGGGCTGACCGGGGTATCGAGGATGGCAAGCAGCGCCTGCCTGAGCGCGGGGCTTTCGCTGTCTTCCGCCGCCTGATGCAGGATCAGGCGGATGGCGGTCTTGTACAGGCCCGCGTTCACGCCGTACATGCTCAGGTGATCGCCCCCGTAGGTGGTAAAGCCGAGGGCCAGCTCGCTCAGATCGCCCGTGCCGACCATGATTCCGCGCTTCATGTTGGCAAGATCCATCAGAATCTGCGTGCGCTCCCTCGCCTGCGCGTTCTCAAAAGCCGCGTCCTTTTCGCCGCCATGGCCGATCTCCGAAAGGTGCCTCGCCACGCTGCCGGAGATGTCGATGCGGCCGAGCGCAAGCCCCAGCGCCAGCGCCAGGTGCCTTGAATTATCCTGCGTGCGGCTGCCGGAGGCGGGGCCCGGCAGGGCGTAGGGCAACACGCTCTCCTTATTATCAAGGCCCAGGATGTCGCAGGCGCGGCAGCAGCTGAGCAGCGCCATGGCGGAATCCAGCCCGCCCGACAGGCCCAGCAGCAGGGTCTTCACCCCGATGCGCCGCATGCGCGCGGCCAGCGCCTGCGCGGCAATCTCGACCGCCTCGCGGCACCACTGCGCGCGAAGCGCCCCCGCGGGCGGGGCGTAGGGCAGGGCAGGCTCGGGCGCGGCGGGCTCTGCCGGGCACAGGCAGGTCTTGGTCCTGTTCGACAGCGCGGCTTCGCCGGAAAAAGGCTCTGCCTCGGCCAGACGGCCCCCCTGTGCGATCAGCGCCTGCCCGTCATAGCAATAATCAGTGGTGGATTCGTTGGCCCCGGCGTTCACCAGCACGCAGACGCCCCCCTGCCGGGCGGCTTTCAGCGCGGCCATGCGCCGCTCATGGGAGCCGCCCGCCAGCGCCGGGCGCGCGGCGGGAAAGACCGCGATATCCGCGCCTTCCTGAAAGTAGGCGGCGGCCAGGTTTTCGGTATTCGGGGTGTCTTCAAAGGAGAGCCGGAGGGCTTCGCCGCCCTTCAGCCAGAGAACCCGCCCGTTGAGCAGCGGCAGGCGACGGCCGAAAAGGGGCACGCTGCCTTCCTCCACGTTCACGCTCAGGCTCCGCGCAAGCCAGGGGACGGGCGTAGCGCGCAGCCAGAGGCCGAGCTCCCGTCCATCCTCCACCGCCAGCATGGCGCTGAAGACCCCTTCCTCCGTGCGCAGGGGCAGGCCGATCAGGCAGGCAAGGCCCTCGCAGCGCGAAGCCAGCCGAAGCGCGGCCTGCTCGGCTGCCTGCGTGAAAAACGCCTGCCGAAACAGATCGCCGCAGCGGGATCCGGTCAGGCACAGCTCGGGCAGCGCCAGCAGGCCCGCGCCTTCCGCCTTCGCCTGATCGATCAGACGGGCGATTTCCCGTTCATTCGCCCCGATATCTCCCGGCGCGCCCGCGGCCGGGGCCGCCGCCATGAGGGTCATGGATTGGAGCATCTTGCATCCCCCCTGTTCATGGCCTCAATATAGCGCATCGGCCCCGAAGTGACAAGATATCCAAAGCAGACCACACCTTTAGAGGGGTGGACTTAGGGATTTGCCAAGACAAGCAAATTTAAGCCGACCTTCTTCAAGCGGGACAACGGAAAAACGACCATGTAAGAGTAAAATGCTTCCGCATGGTCGTTTCGCTCCTATAACTTTGGCAATAGATATGGCTACGCTCGGTTTTTCTGCTATCACAAGTTTATATTCCATGTATATTATCCCTCCTGTTTTCAACAAAAAAGAGCGAAAAATGTTACTCTCTCGCTTTGTGTTTTGCACCAAATACTATATTGTTTTTGGTGCATTATTTAATTTTGTGAATTTCTTTTTCCAGTTCAAACACTGAATTCATCAGTTCTTCAAAACCTGGATACTCGCCAAAGAACATCTCAGTCATATTTTTATAGTCTCCTTTAATTTCCTTTAGGCGATAATCATCAGGCATAAGTCTGATTGTTTCAGTTGTTGCTTCTTCGTATTTTGCCCATTTCCTCGGATAGAATTTCTGCTTAAACTGAACAACTTTTTCAAGAAGCTCGAAGCTCTTAAAGGCTCTGTCTTTATACGGTGAATTTGCTATACATACTAAATCATAATAGTGTCTTGCATATCTTTTAGGCATTGCAAGCTCTTCAGGTCTGTTTGCTTCATGGTGCAAGATGGTCGCTTTCTCCCAGAATGTTCTTTCAGGAAGAACAGTTCTAACCTCTATAAAATCACCATCAAAGAGCATAGGATATATTTTTTGTATATCAGGCACAATATGAACAGCTTCTGATGGTGTCCATGCTGCAAGTGTTCCAATCTCAAGTCTTACTGCCTGTGTTACATACGAAGACTTAAATGCTTTCGGATATTCAAACAGCACGGTCTGAGGGTCTCTTTCATCTATTCTTATATGAAACTCCTCATCAAGTATATCTTTAAAATCACTTTCTAACTGCGGAACAAATTCATTTTTTAGAAAGTTTTCCGTCTTCTGATTTGACTCTTTATTAAATTTATCTTGCTTTGTGCTGGTGCGTTCTTGCCACGGTTCATCAAGGCTATATCCGATTACTCTCCAATCAAGGATCAAATCAATATCTTCGGAAAATCTGTGAATTAAATTGAAGCATTTTGAAAGACTTGTGCCACCCTTAAAGGTAAAAGCCTCTTTCCATTTACATTTTGAAAAGAGATAATTCAGAACAAAGCATACCCAATAATCTTTTTCAAGAATTACCTCATTTACACCGATTTTCAAAGAAGCATTTTTGACGACCTGCTCCAATTCATTTTTTGACATCTTCTTGTACTCAAACATATCTACACCTCTGATATTTTCCTAATGATGCCATATACCCAGGCACTTGTAGTTTTACTATCCGCCAGCAGTTCCGACTTTTCTTTTTCGGATAATTTTTTCCGTAGATAATCAATCTGCTTTGAAGTGATTTTATCTTTTCCGATTGCCTTAATAGACTGTATCACCATTGCAGTAAGTGTTGACATTTTGGAAATGTCCCCATTGTTTCTACGCTTAAATTCGATTGTTGCATTGCCGAAACTGAAACCGGCATATCTTCCGTCTGATATATATGTCCACTTTGCCGGTACTTGGGTAGATAATCCTAATAAATTAAGAGCCGTATTGCCCGATGGAGCAATCGTCCAGTTATATTTTCTGGCAATGGCATGAGCAACTTCATTCACGGACGGCGCTTCATACTCTCCAATCAGTTCTATATATTTAGGCTTGTAGTAGACGCCTTTCAAAATACGAATAATCATTTTATCTTCTACCAGACGATTTAATGTACTGCGAACAGTTTCATATCCTGCGATATCAAAAAAATCATTGGCGATAAAAACCTGATTAGATTCAAAATTTTCTATCCTGTTTAGTATTTCCTGCTTATAATTCACCTGCTACGCCACCTCCTTTGCACCAAATATTATATAATATTTGGTGCAAGCGGTCAATGGCAGCCAATCTCACAGCATTTTGTACTTAAATATATTCTGTTTCAGAGGCTTCGCTTACAGTATCTACATTTTCTTTATGTTCAACATTGTAGATTAATGTAATTCCTGAAAATGCATTTCCTTTTGGTGGATTATTTTCATCAATATCTTTTGCTGAGGTTCACCGCCTTTTGCAGGGGCTTTTCCCTTTTCCATTTTCGTCCGGATGGGATATAATCAATTTCAGCCTTACAAAGGGAGGGGCAGGCGCGGCATGCAGCTGCAAAACGAGCGGGAAGAGTTTATCGGCAGGCTTTACGCCGCCAATTTTGACCTGCTCGAAAAGCTGTGCTACCGCATGGCCGATTACGACAGCGCCTGCGCCGACCTGGTGGCCGACGCCATCCAGGAGGCCTTTCTGGCCGCCGATCAAAACTATCATAAGCTGCAAAGCCACCCCAACCCCTCCGGCTGGCTGGTGCTGACCTGCCGCAACCGCATGCGCGACGCGCTGCGGCGCGAGCGCAGCCACAGAAAGTTTTCCGCCTGGTCGCTGGACGGGGACGAGGCCCTGCCGATGGCCGACAGCTTCAGCGCGCTGGACGCCTGGGTGGACGCGGAGGCGGACCGCCAGCAGGCCGAGGAAGTCTTGCGCTGCCTCTCTCCCGGCGAGCGCGAGGTGGCGCAGCGCTATTTTGTGGAAGACAAGAGCATGCGGCAGGTGGCGGAGGAAAGCAGGGCCACGCTCTCCTCGGTCAAGAGCGCGATTTTCCGCATCAGGGAAAAGGCGAGGGAGATTTACAAAAAGTGAGAACGCTTTTGCACAACTTTTTCAGTTCTCACGCACTATATAAGAGGAAGGGGGGCCGCTTTTGAACGCGCAGGAAGCCAGAAACCGTCTGGCGCTTGAAAAACTGAAACGTCAGCTTCGGGACGGCAGCATTACGCAAAGTGAGCTGAAGGCCCGCCTTTTGCACGCCCTCAGGGAAGAAGAAGGCAAAGGCGCCGCCCGCATGGACACCGCCTTCATGCTGGCCTGCGAAGAGCTGCTGTGGCAGCTGCACACCCCCTTGACCGAGGCCATCCCCTCCGGCAGGCGCGAGGGCTGGCTGCGCCTGCGCGAAAACCTGCGTAAAAGCCGCCCGGCCCGTGCAAACCGCGGCTTTTTCACCGCGGGCGCGGCGCTGGCCGGCGCCGCCGTGGTGATGGGCCTGTTTTTCCTGACCCTGCCGCACCTGCGCCCGCAGACCCCGGCCGCCGCGCCGGCGGACAGCTTCCTGAGCCCCCTGCCGCTTTCGGAATCGCAGAGGGAGGATATCAAGGCCGTGAACCTTTCAACGCGCGCGGCGGCGGAAACCCCGCTGCCCACCCCGACGCCGACGCCCCTGCCCACGCCCGAAGCGACCCCGGCGCCCACTTTCACGCCCACCCCCGCGCCCACGCAGGAGCCGGCCTTCACCGCCGCCCCGCTGCTTGAAAGCGCCGGGCCCAAGTACCTGAGCTTTGAGCAGCTGAAGCGGCAGACCCCCGCGCGTTTCCGCTGGGATACCGCAGACGGCGGGCAGATCGACGCGCCCATCACCCTGCCCGCGGGCGGCAGCCTGCCCGTGCTGCGGCTCCGCTGGATCGATACCGGCAGCCAGGACGCGCTGCAGCAGAAAATCCGGGAGATATCGGGCAACGGCCCGCAGCAGCAGGTTATCCTGCAGCACAGCTATTTCAATGTGACCGCCACCTCGTCGGGCTCCTCCTTCTTCGACGGCCCCACGGCCAGGGCGCTGACCGGCAGCCGCCTCATGCAGAGCGAAAGCCCCGAAAACAACGCCTTCTCGCCCGATCAGGCGCTGAAGCTGATGCGGGAGGTTGTCGGCGCGGTCGGCGCGGACGGCGAAAGCGTAATCATCTACAAAAAGGAAGTGACCAGCGGCCGCTACCCGGTGCTGGATTACAACGCCAGGGACGGCAGGGTGCTCGATGAAAGCAAGCCCGTCGAAGGCTACGAGCAGGGCTACTACATCCTGACCGGCGCGCAGACCTTCGAGGGCGCGGTGCTCTTCCCCGAGGATTATCACTACGGCGGCCCGCACTACGGCCTCTCGTCGGGCGTCCACGCCACCATCCTCAATAAGACGGAGTTCTCAGCCAACGGCAACCTGCTGCGCCGGGACGGCGTCAAGATCGACGACCCGCCGCTGGCGGATGCGGAGCGCGTGCTGCAGAACCTGCGCGCCATGGTAGCCATGGGGCAGCTTGAAAGCGTGGAGGATATTCAGCTGGGCTACGAGCTGTACTACGAAAACTACGTCAACCCCAAGGATGAGGAGGCCCTGCAGCAGGCTCCGCTGCTGGCCGTGCCCGTCTGGCGGGTGCTGGGAAGGGCGCGCTCCGATCCCAGGATACAGCCCGCGGGCGTATTGCGCGGGTATGAAAGCGAGAGCGAGACCTACGGCTGCGAGCTGCGCTTCAACGCCCAGACAGGCGAGTTTATGCCGCCCGAACACGAAGGCATCAAGACCTACAACCCCGCCCTGCTCACCTGGGCGCAGCTGGAAGCCGAGGGCGACGTGAGCCTGTACAATAAATAAGTCATCCCATGAAGCTGATGCCCGCGCTCCCCGCAGCGCGGGCATCAGTTTCATGGCCGAACAACAAAATCACAGCTTTATTCCCTGGATAAAATAGAGAGACGGCCCTCTTTCACGGCGCGGAAAACAGACGCGCAGCGGCTTTCGGTCTTCTGTCCGGCAAACGCCCATCCACACGAAGGAGAGAATCTACGCATAATCAGACGCTGATTACCGTGCGCGATGTGGAAGCAAGCGCCGACTGGTACCATATCGCGCTCTCCGGCCCCTCCGAATACCCCATCCTGGCGCTGGACGAATAGGCGCATCCGCCTGAGGGGGGCGCGCGCCTCTTGCTCCCCTTCCCTTCCTTGCAAATCACACGGCCAAAAGCTATACTTTGCCTGACCTGAGGCGCGCTCTTTCCTGCCTCGGGCTTCCGCCTGCCCGCCTCACAACCCTATAATCAGGGCGGGTAATCAGCCCTGTTTCTACAAAAATTCTTGAAAAACTGCATCAAGAGGAGTATTGTACGTGATGGTTCTGTATGTTCTGGCCGCTCTTGCTGGCATCGGCTTCGGCCTGCTGCAGGCGCGCTGGACGGTCAAACTGGCCGGCAGCAGCGACCAAATGCGCCACATGGCGCTGCCCCTTGTGCTCAAGCTGCTGCTCTGGGCCGGGGTGATGGCCGCCCTCGCCCTGTACAGCACCGTGCTGCTCATCATCTTCGCCCTCGCTTCGGGCCTTGCCATGGTGGGCGCGTCCCTGTACCTGTACCTGAAATCGCGCGGGAAT
>CAYZTQ010000054.1:12470-13779 GCA_964481445.1 uncultured Christensenella sp.
AATAGGAGGACAGACGCTTTGAAGCTTCAGGTCAATATCTTTCCCCACACCATCGAGCTGCTGGGCCAGAAGGTCGGGCTGTCGGTGGCGGTGGCTTTTGGCGTGGTCATGCTGCTGGTCGCGGCGCTGGCGCTGATCCGCGTGTTTTACATCCCGCGCTTCAAAAAGGTGCCGAAGGGCTTTCAGAACGTGCTGGAGATGGCGATAGACGGCATATTGCGCTTTGCCAGAAGCCGCGTCGGCCACGCCGCCGAGTTTGTGGCCCCCGTCACCATGACGCTGATGTGCTATGTGTTCTTTACCACCTTTGTGGAGATTTTCGGCCTGCCGCCCGCGACGGAAGACCTGAACTGCACCATCGCCCTGGGACTTTGCAGCTTCATCATGGTCAACATCACGGGCCTCAGGTTTCTCGGCGTCAGGGGCCGCCTCAAAAACCTGTCCACCCCTTCCGCCGCCGTGATGCCCATCAAGGTCATGACCGACGTTATCACCCCCTTTTCGATGGGCATCCGCCTGTTTTCCAACGTGCTGGTCGGCGGCGTCATCATGCAGCTGATCTACGCCGTGGTGCCCATCGTGCTGCCCGCCATCATCGCCAGCTATTTCAACCTGCTGCACGTGATGATACAGACCTTCGTGTTTGGCCTGCTCTCGCTGATCTACACCGGCGAGGCTGTCGAATAAAGCGGCCCTGCCGCGCGTAACCGCCCGACCACACTAACCCCATCAGCATCATACAGGAGGAAACCCCCATGCCAGTACTCGGAACCATTGCCCTCGCAGCCGCCATCGCCGTTCTGACCGGCGGCGCCGCCGCCGTATCCATGGCCATTGCCACCAGCAAGGCCGCCGAATCCATCGCCCGCCAGCCCGAAGCCGCCGGCAAGGTCAACTCCTCGCTGATGTTCGGCCTGATCCTGATGGAAACCTGCGCCGTCTACGCGCTGCTGGCCGCCATCCTGATCATCTTCATCCTCGGCGGCAAAGTAAACGGCGCCGAGGAAGCCGTCGTGCACACCGGCCGCGTGCTGGATCTGCTGCGCGCGATCGCCTGAGAACGCTTCATTCTCATCCAACCCGCTTAACTGAATTGGAGGAACTTGCGTGGAAGGTTTGTTTAACCCCCTTTCCATCCTGCTTCATACCGTCAACGCCCTCATCCTCTTTGTGGCGCTGTATTTCCTTTTGTACAAGCCCGTCAAGAAGTTTCTTGACCAGCGCAGCGCCGAGGTCAGCAAAACCATGCAGGACGCGGACGAGGCGCTGAAAAAATCCGAAGAGGAATACGCGCAGGCGCAGGAAAAGA
>CAYZTQ010000055.1:0-13759 GCA_964481445.1 uncultured Christensenella sp.
TGTACGTGCTGACGAAGGAAGAAGGCGGCCGTCACACGCCGTTCTTCAACGGCTACCGCCCGCAGTTCTACTTCCGCACGACGGACGTGACCGGCAGCATCAAGATGCCCGAGGGCGTTGAGATGGTGATGCCCGGCGACAACGTGCAGATGGAAGTGCAGCTGATCACCCCGATCGCGATTGAGCAGGGCCTTCGTTTCGCCATCCGTGAGGGCGGCCACACCGTCGGTTCCGGCGCCGTCGCCAGGGTTATCGAAGACTAAGTGATTTCTTATAAGAGGCCGGGCAATATTGTCCGGCCTCTTTTCGTAGGAGCCCGTCATATTGAAATCAGCGAAGGCAAACAAATATATCAGGCAAATTTCAGTCCTTTTCTTCTGGCTGCTGGTGTGGTATCTGCTGGCACGGCTGGTCGATTTGCCTCTTTTGCTGCCGGAACCAGAAGCTACCTTTCACAAGCTGTTTGAACTATGGGGGAAAGGCAGCTTCTGGGTGAATCTTGGCGGAAGTTTTCTGCGCGTCACGCTGGGCTTTTTGCTTGCGGTCATATTTGGAAGCGGCCTTGCTGTTCTCTGCGCCCGTTTTCAATTGGCTGACGCGCTGCTGAGGCCGGTTCGAAGTCTCATTCGTTCAACGCCGATTTCTTCCTTTATCATTCTTGTGCTGCTTTGGCTGACGGTTACAGCGACCCCTTTGTTTATCAGTTTCCTTGCTGTCATGCCTTTGATTTGGCAGGATGTACAGCAGGGGATTGAAGAGACCCCGGCTGAACTGCTTGAGATGGCGCAAAGCTATCAGTTTTCAAGGCTGAAGCGCGCGCTGCATATTTATCTGCCAAGTTTGCTTCCATATTTTTATGCCGCCTGCGCCAACGGCATCGGGATCGCGTGGAAAGCCTGTGTTGCAGCGGAAGTTATTGCAAGGCCCATGTATTCGGTAGGCAAAAATCTTCAGGACGCAAAAGTTTATCTCTTGACAGATGAGCTGTTTGCCTGGACGCTGACGGTTATTATTCTGAGCATGGCGCTGGAAATATTGGTCAGAAAATTGATCAGACGCCGCGGATTCAAAGCGGGGACAGCGGGGGAACGCTCATGATTGAACTCAGTCAACTCACTCAGAGCTTTGATGGTGTAAGAATCCTTGACCAAATATCAATCGCTTTGCCAGAGCGTGGTTCGATTGCCCTGATGGGCAGTTCGGGCGCGGGCAAGACCAGCCTTCTTAAAATACTTGCCGGAATATCAAAGCCCGAAAGTGGAAGCATACGGGGTCTTGAGAAGAAAAGGATTTGCCTCATGTTTCAGGAGGACAGGTTGCTGCCGTGGTACAGCGCGCTTAAAAACGTTATGCTCGCCATGCCCAAAGAAAATGAGGAGGAGGCACGGAATATCCTGCAGCGGCTTGGGATCGAGCAGGCAGATGCGCTGCCGTCCGCCCTCAGCGGCGGGATGAAGCGCAGGGTTGCGCTGGCGCGGGCCATTGCCTTTCATCCTGACGTGATGCTGCTGGATGAGCCATTTTCTGGAATCGATGCAGAAACAAGGAAAGTTATCGCGCCCTTTGTGCGGCAATCTTCTCCATTGATTGTATTTGCCACGCATGGCATGAAGGACACGGTATTGATGAAAGCGGACAGGATTTTGAGTATCCATGACGGCCGCTTATATGAAGGGTCATAGACTTGCCCCTTATTTCACAGCTTTTCTTTTCCACACGGAATGTTGTATAATTGAAGCAAGAAAATTTGGAGGAAAAAAGATGAAAATTCTAGTGGTTAACGCGGGTTCATCCTCACTGAAGTATCAGCTGATCAACATGGATGACGAATCAACCATCGCTCAAGGTCTGGTTGAGCGCATCGGCATCGAAGGCGGTAAGCTGACGCAAAAGGTCAATGGGGAAAAGCGCGTCACCCAGAAAGAACTGAAAGACCATCTGGAAGCTGTCGGCATGATGATTCAGGCATTGACAGATAAAGAATACGGCGTCATCTCCTCGATGGAAGAAATCGGCGCTGTCGGCCACCGCGTACTGCACGGCGGCGAAAAGTTTACCGAATCTGTTGTTATCAACGAGACAGTGATGGAAGCCATCAAAGAGAACATACCGCTCGGGCCGCTGCACAACCCGGCGAACCTGATGGGCATCAAAGCCTGTCAGGAAGTGATGCCGGGGACGCCCATGGTAGCCGTGTTTGACACTGCTTTCCATCAGACTATGCCGCCCAAGGCCTTCCTGTATGGCGTGCCTCTTGATTATTACAAACGCCTGCATGTCCGCCGCTATGGCTTCCACGGCACGAGCCACCGCTATGTGAGCAAGCGCGCCGCCGAGATTCTCGGCCGGCCGCTAGAAGACCTGCGCATCGTCACCTGCCATCTGGGCAACGGTTCTTCCATGGCGGCCGTGCAGTATGGCAAATGCGTGGATACCTCCATGGGTATGACGCCTCTTGAAGGCGTTTTGATGGGCACCAGAAGCGGCAATGTGGACCCGGCCGTTTTGCAGTTCATCATGAACCACGAGAATCTTGACATCAACCAGATGCTTGATATCCTGAATAAGAAGAGCGGTTTCCTTGGCATCAGCGGCATCAGCAGCGATATGCGCGATGTGGAAGAGGCGGCGGCAAAGGGGGACAAGTACGCTCAGATCGCCATCGATATGCTCTATCATGGGATCAAGAAGTATATTGCAGCCTATGCCGCGGTGATGGGCGGTGTCGACGCCGTTGTTTTCACCGCTGGTATCGGCGAAAATGGATATGAGCTGCGCGAGGGAGTTCTGGAAGGGATGGAATTCCTCGGCATCAAGTTCGACAAAGAAAAGAACAGGGTACGCGGCAAGGAAGTGGAAATTTCCACTCCTGACAGTAAGGTGAGGGTACTGGTTGTACCCACCAACGAAGAGATTGTCATCGCGCGCGACACCCTTGAACTGGTAGGCAAGGCGAAGCATTGACACTGCAGGAAAAGAAGCTGGTCAAGCTCTATACAGACGGCGCCTGTTCCGGCAATCCCGGGCCGGGCGGGTGGGCGGCAATTCTAAAATTCGGCCCGCATGAAAAAGAGTTGAGCGGGAACATGAGCTATACGACCAACAACCGTATGGAACTGTTTGCCGTCATCAGCGGGCTGGGAGCGCTCAAGCAAAGCTGCAGGGTAGAAGTGTATTCCGATTCGGCCTATGTGGTGAATGCTTTCAACCAAAAGTGGGTGGATGGCTGGCAAAAAAAGAACTGGAAGACAGCCGACAACAAGCCGGTGGAAAATCAGGATCTTTGGCGCCTGCTGCTGATCACCATGCGCAAGCATGAAGTCAGCTATCATAAGGTGCCCGGACATCAGGATCATCCGGAAAACAACCGCTGCGATGAACTGGCCCGGGCGGAAGTACAGAAAATCATTCAGCTGAACGCCAGTCTGGAACCCAAGCCCGTTCAATAGGGGATAGCAATCTTTCGACTATACTATTCGCAAAAGGCATCTTTTACGAATAGTATTGTCTTTTTTGGAGTCTTGCTCTATACTGTTTGCGTGAACGAAGTTTTGAAGGCTCACACACAATGTTTGATAAGTGGTGTGAAGCCGTCTTTATTCGCTCTCGCGCAAAATCTGAATCAGAATAAATCTGATATGGTTTCTACAGAAGCCTTTGTAAGGAGAGATTTGCCGTGCCCAAGAGGATATCCTATCAGACAGAACGTTCTCAGCAGATGAACGAACGCCTGCGCGAGATACAAAAAGAGCTGCCTGTTTCCTGCACAGATTATTTCAGGTCCATTTCTCAGATCACAAGCCCGCTCACCCGCCTGGCCTACGCCTACGATCTGAGGCTCTTTTTTCAGTATCTCAGTTTGGAGAATATGTATTTTGCGAATAGTTCCGTTGTTATGCTGACTGGCGAAGACCTGTCAAAGATTACCGCGCGGGACATCTTCGGGTTTCAGGAATATTTGCAGCAGTATGTCAAGGTGACGGAAAATCCCGACGGAGAGGACGACCTCTCCCCTACGCTGGTTCAAAACTATGAGCTTGGCATCATGAGAAAGCTGAGCAGCATCCGCTCGTATTTCGATTTTCTCTTTAAAAGCGAGCTGATACCGGCAAATGTCTCTACGATGGTCACGCTCCCCAAAAGGCATGAAAAACCCATTCTATATCTGGAGCCGGATGAGGTCCAGCGACTGATGGATGCCGTCGCTTCCGGCGAAGGCCTGAGCGACAGGCAGCAAAAATACCTTTCCATCACACAAAAGCGCGATATTGCCATTTTGATGATGTTTTTGGGCACCGGCATCCGTGTCAGCGAGTTGGTGGGGCTTGATATCGATCATCTTGATTTCTCACAGAACGCCTTTATTGTTACGCGCAAAGGCGGCAATCAGGTCATTCTCTACTACCCGGACGCGGTGAAGGAAGCGCTTGAAGGCTATCTGATGGAACGCGAACTCATCGAGACACTGCCCGGGCATGAATACGCGCTGTTTTTGTCTTTGCAAAAGCGCCGCATTACAGCGAGGGCTGTTGAAAATCTGGTTAAGAAGTATGCGCAGATTGCTGCCCCGCTGAAGAAGCGAATCAGCCCGCATAAGCTGAGAAGCACCTTTGGTACCACGCTTTATCAGCAAACCGGCGATATCTATCTGGTTTCCGATGCGCTGGGGCATGCCGATGTGAATACGACTAAACGCCACTACGCGGCGCTGAAGGACTCAAAACGCAGAGAAGCGGCACAAAAAATCACTCTGCCCGAGATATAGGGCTATGCAAACAGATGTTTGCATGTTATAATGAGGCAACACTTTGAAGAACTGGAGGCTTCGCCATGAGCAATCTGCCCGAAAAAAAGAAGCGCATCCGCGGAGATACTCAGGGTAAGATACTTGAGTTTATCAAGCAGGAGGTTGCACTAAAAGGCTATCCCCCATCTGTCCGGGAAATTGGCGAAGCTGTCGGTCTTAAATCCACTTCTACCGTTCACGGTCATCTGCGCCGGCTTGAAAGCAAGGGGCTGCTTGTGCGTGACGCCATGAAGCCACGCGCCATGGGGCTTGTTGAAGATGACAACAGCGAGGAGCGTATCCGGATGGTGCCGATGCTTGGCCCGGTAGCTGCCGGTTCGCCGATCCTCGCGGAAGAGAGCAGCTCGGATATGGTGCCTGTACCTTCCTCTTTGCTGGGCGATGGGCAGTATTTCGCGCTGACCGTCCGGGGCGACAGCATGATACAGGCGGGCATTCTGCACGGGGATTACATCATTGTCAGGCAGCAGGCGGAGGCAAACAACGGAGATATTGTGGTCGCGCTGGTTTCGGATGACGCCACGGTAAAACGCTTCTATCGGGAAAAGGGCCGTATCAGGCTGCAGCCCGAAAACCCCGCCATGAAGCCCATGTATTTTCAGAATCTCCGTATCCTGGGAAAAGTCGTCTCTGTTTACAGGCAGATATAATTCAGAAAAAGCTTTAACTCTCAACAAGAAAACTGCGCCCTGTTTGTGACTGGACGCAGTTTCTTTCTTGCTGGGGAAGGTATTATAGCGCCTTGACAGCTTCCACGACGCGCTGCGCGGTCAGGCCGAATTCTTTATAGAGAATTTCCTGTGGGGCTGAAGCGCCGTACCGATCCAGACCGATCACCTGGCCATCAAGCCCTACAAAACGATACCAGGGCATGGTTGCGCCAGCCTCAATGGCGACGCGGCGGCGGATATCCGTAGGCAGCACCTCATTTTGATACTCAGCGCTCTGCTTGAAGAAAAGCTCCATAGAAAGGACGGAAACCACACGTGTCTCAATCCCCTCTTCTCGAAGCAGCTTTTGCGCTTCCACCGCAAGCGCCACTTCACTGCCGGAAGCCAGCAAAACGGCCTTTTCACTGCCCTCGGAGGGGCTGATAACATAGGCGCCGCGGCTCATTTCTTCCATTTCGCTTTGATACTGAGGCAGATTCTGACGCGTCAGCACAAGGCTTGAGGGAGCGTGTGAAGTCAGCGCGGTCACCCATGCGCAGGCCGTTTCGCTGAAATCACAGGGGCGGAAAACCTGCATACCCGGCGTAGCGCGAAGCGCGGCCAGATGCTCAATGGGCTGGTGAGTAGCGCCATCTTCACCGACGCCGATCGAATCATGAGTCAAAACATAGACGACAGGAAGCTGCATGATGGCGGCCAATCGCATCGATGCCTTCATATAATCGGAGAAGACAAAGAAAGTGGCGCAGAACACCCGCAGGCCGCCGTGCAGGGCAATGCCGTTGGCAATGGCTGCCATCCCATGCTCACGGACGCCAAAATGCAGGTTGCGCCCGCTGCGATTCTCGGCGCTGTAATCGCCGCCGCCCGAAATATTCGTCTTGTTGGAAGGGGCCAGATCGGCAGAACCGCCCACCAGGTTGGGAATCAGCTTGGCCAGACGGTTAATCATGGTGCCGGAGCTGGCGCGCGTGGCCTCGCTCTTGCCGCTCGTTTCAAACAAAGCCGCATTGCTGAGCAGCTTTTCAGCGTTCAGTTCGCTGTGCCAGACATCCCATTCGCCGGCAAGATCCGGATAAGCCGTCTTATACACTTCAAACAGCTTGTTCCAGCGCTGATACTTTTCAGACTGAGACTGGACGCGTTCAGCCACATGCTGATACACATCCTCCGCCACCGCGAAGCTTTCTTCACCAAGGCCGAGGGCCTTCTTGGCAGCCGCGAGGTTCTCGGGCCCCAGGGGTTCGCCATGGGCGCTGGCTGTCCCCTGTTTTGCTTCGCTGCCGTATCCGATCACCGTCGGGCAGATGATCAGAACCGGCCGATCGGAAGATTTTGCTTCCTTAAGCGCTTTCTCCACCTGCTGATAATCGTTTCCGTTCTCAACGCGGATAACGCGCCAGCCATAGCTTTCAAAGCGAGCGCCTACATTTTCTCTGAAGGCGATATCGGTGTTGCCTTCAATGGAAATCTCGTTGTCATCATACAAAACAATCAGCTTGTTCAGCTTCAGCGTACCCGCGAGAGAGGCTGCCTCACTGCTGATGCCTTCCATCAGGCAGCCATCGCCGGCAAAAGCGTAGGTATGATGGTCTACAATTTCATAACCGGGCCGGTTGAAGTGCGCGGCCAGCATGGTTTCTGCGATCGCAAGGCCCACCGCGTTGGAAAAGCCCTGTCCCAGAGGGCCGGTCGTGGTCTCCACGCCCGGGGTATGCCTGTATTCGGGATGACCGGGTGTCATGGAATTCCACTGTCTGAACTGCTTCAGCTGCTCCATGGGCAAATCGTAACCAGTCAGATGCAGCATGCTGTACAGCAGCGCGCTCGCGTGCCCGTTGGACAGCACAAAACGATCTCTATCAGGCCAGTCGGGCGACTTGGGGGCGTAGTTTAACGCGCTTGTCCAAAGCGCATAAGCCATGGGGGCCATACCCATAGGCGCGCCGGGATGGCCGCTGTTGGCTTTCTGCACCATGTCGGCAGACAGCATGCGAATGGTGTTGATGGTCTTTTCTTCTATTCTCATGGTTCTTCCTTTCTATGGTTCAGCACGAACTGTGCTTACTTTCCTTCCATGGCGCTGATCAGAGGCTCCAGATCCACCAGATCACTCAAGTGGTTGATGGCGGAGCTCAGCGCTGTTAATATCTCCTGAACACCGCCCTTGACATCGCTTTCCACGTTCAGCGCAAGGACCGGATCGTGCACCGACATGCGGAGAAGAAACCAGGCGTTGTTGAGATGCTGCTGCAAATCAAAGCTGATACGCACCCCTTCCCGGTTGTCGGGCGCCACATTCCATCCTTCCGCCTCGGAGGCATAATCCATGACGGTTTCGATGACTCGAATGCCGGCCGACCGAAAATCTTCCGGTTTTATTTTCAGGCGCAGTTCAAGGCTCTCAACAGGCTCCTTTAAACCTTCCAGCATGCTCGCAAGCGTTTTCCCCTCCCGCTTGAGCCGCATGCATTCGCAGACAAGCAGAGTGCTCAGGTACATGCCGTCATCCAAAAACTGATTATCGCGGAAAGCAGCATGCCCACTCGTTTCAATGGCCAGAGGACAATTGATGCCCATATCGTTCAGCCGCTTGGCCTCGTCAATGACATTTCGATAGCCGCGCTTATATCGATAGTGCTCTCCGCCCCATTCGCCGATAAACTGGGATAAGCCGGAAGATGTGACAGAATCCGTTACGATGGTCAGCCCGCTTTCCTGATTGAGCAGCATGGCGGATACAAGCGCGATCAGCCTGTTGCGGTTGATTTCAAGGCCGCTTTGATCAACAATCGCGGCGCGGTCGCAGTCTGCGTCCAGAATAACGCCAAGGTCTGCCGTATACTTTGATACTGCTTTGCTGAGCGAGCCGATGGCCTTCTCGTCTTCCGGGTTGGGCGCGTGATTGGGGAAATGGCCATCAGGCTCAAGAAACTGGCTGCCTTCGGTCCAAGCGCCCAGGTCTTCCAGCATTTTCGCGTAGAAGCCGCCCGCTCCGTTCCCCGCGTCCACAAGGACATGCAGACCAAGCAGCGGGCGGCTGACCGGGTCGTCCAGTCGCTCGCGCACCATCTGCTTCAGCTGCTCGGTGTAATCATCCAGATACCGGTAGTGCTCCACCGTGCCAAAGCGCAGCGAGGGCTCTATCTCGCCTTCCATCAACGAAATGATTTCCGCCAGTTCTTTTGAGTTGATTCCGCCAGTCGGCATGAAAAATTTGAATCCGTTTCTGTCAGAAGGATGATGGCTGGCAGTAATCATGACCGAGGCCTGCGCAAGCGACTCTTCTTCCGCCAGGCATTTGAACATGGCAGGCGTCGTGCAAAGCCCGCAGTCTACGATGTTCATTCCCTGACGGAGAACGCCCTGCGTGAAGCCTGCAAGCAGCTTTTCGCCGCTCAGCCTTGAATCGCGGCCAACGGCAATGCTGATCCTTTGGTTTTCCGGCAGATGAACCCTCTGGCTGACCCAGACCGCGAAGGCTTTCCCTATCAGCTCCGCTACTTCCGGGGTCAACACCGCGTGTTCGCCAAGAGCAATTCCCCTGATGTCTGTCCCACTGATTAAAGCATTGTATGCACTCATGTGATCCCCTCTAAAAGCGAAAGTTCATGATAGCCGCGCAGCAAGCGGTAAAACGGGGCCATCTTCTGATAGTCTCTTTCGATCAAATCCACCAGACCGGGTGTAAAAACAGCGTCATACGGCGCGTCGCCGCGGATAAGATAAAGGCTTTTCATCGGGTAATACTCGTCAAGCGGCGGCTCAAGCCCGTCCGGAAGCGCCATTCGCTTGTATTTTTCCCCTTCGACGCGCAGGCCTGTGCCCTGCAGCGATTGAAGCAGCCCCAGCCAGTCGTCCGGATGGCTGAGCAGGCGGCGCCTGAAAATATCCATCGCCGGCCGGTTTTCGCCCCAATAACCAAGCCCCCAGGTCAGCTGCTCCATGGTCACTTCAAACCAAAGCATGACGGCCGTCTCTTTCGATTCGCCTGCATGACGGAAGGCCATCCAATGATGATCGCGGTAAGGCGATTTATCCTTTGAAAACCGCGTATCCCTGAAGATTCGGGAAAGCACTTTGTGCGGCCTGACTTCCATGTTTGGGTCAATTTTCAGCACAATCGGGGAAAGCGCCTCAATCAGCTGATAATGCGGAAGCTTCATCAGCCTTTCATATTCTTCACGGTGCGAAGCCATAAACTCTTTGTTATTATTGAGGCGGATTTGCAGCATAAATTCGATCATCTCTTTGGGAAACCCCTGAAACATGCAAATCACACTCCTTCTATTACATTATTATTATACCTGCAACCCGAAGGAGGTTCAAGACGAAGCGAGAAGTTCACTTCCCGCTCAGATATTTGAAGATTTCCCGCGCAACCGGCGCCGCGACACCGCCGCCGCTGCCGCCGTCTTCCACGGCAACGCAGACCGCGAAGGGATAGCGGCTGTCATCAATAAAGCCTATAAACCAGGCGTTTGTTTCTTTCTGCCCGTCAATCTGTGAGGAACCGGTCTTGCCCGCTATTTTAAGCCCGGCAACCGAAGCGCCTGTCGCAGTGCCTCTCCTGACAGTCTCCTGCATATAGTCTGCAATGATGTCTGCAGTGCGCTTATCCATCACGCGTTTATATTCCTTGGCAAAGAAGTCAAAGCGGCTCTGGCCTGCGCCACTGGTGACATCCAGTAGCAGCCTCGGTTCCATCATCATGCCGTCATTGGCGATGGAAGAAGCAATCATCGCCATATGCAGCGGCGTAATCTGCAGCCTGCTCTGGCCCGCGCCGGTCCAGGCCAGTTCCTTGGGGATTCTGTTCACGCCGGGATACTCGGAGTTCTGAACAACCAGATCGCTGAACAGAAAATAGTCGCCGATACCAAAATCGGCGGCCGTCTTTTTTAAGTTGGCATCGCCAAGCTCAAGCGCTGCCTGCGCAAAAGCAATGTTGCAGCTGACGGTCAGCGCTTTCTTCAGATTGATGGGCCCGTGCGACGCGTTGTGGGCATCTGTGATCTGGGTATCCCCGACAACCAGTGCACCATTGCATTCATAGATTTTATTCTCAGCATCCGGGATATTGCGGAGAGCCGACGCCAGCGTAACCACCTTGAAGACCGAGCCCGGAGCGCTGCCCCACATGGTAGCGCGATTCCAGAACGGCTTCTGCGGGTTTTCTTTATCCGACTGGCTGAGAGTCATGGGGTCGTAATTCGGAAAGCTCTGCAGGGAGAGAATCTCCCCCGTTCGGTAATTCATAACGATTACTGCTCCGCTCTTCCCCCTTGGGAACAGGGCGGCTATTTTTTTCGAAAGCGTGCTGTCGATCAGCAGCCTGATATCGTTTCCCCTGCGTTTCACGCCACGAAGCGCCTGTACAAGCCTTTCCGGATAGGATTCGTTATAGGCAAAAAGGTAGTTGGACATGAAAGTCTCGGCGCCGTAGGCAATATTGCCCCGATTGTCGCCGACAGCATGCACCACTGCTTTGCGTACCTCGGGATCGGAGCTGTACACCCGTTTGCCTGCCTCATCGGATCTGGCAAGAAGAACATTATTGCGATCCACAATGTTACCGGGGATCACATTGCTTTTTGTCCGTCGCAGATAAGTATTGGCGCTGGAAGCAAACCAACGCTGCCCCTGCGTGGTGATGCTGAAAGCGCCATAAGCAATCAGAGAAGCAAAGAGCGCGCAGACAATCAAAGCAACCCACCGAATATTGCTCTTGAGCAGCTTCATTCAAGACCTCCCTGCGCGACCGCCAGCTCACGGTCCTCTTCTACTTCCTGCTCATTCAGGCTGGCGACTCCCTGCAGAATCCCCATGATGCACATACTGGACAACATACTGGTGCCGCCGTAGCTGATAAATGGAAGGGTAACGCCCGTGAGCGGAATCATATTGATATTGCCTCCAATGATAATGAATGCCTGCAGCGCAATCAGGACAGAAGACCCCATGGCCAGCATGGCATTGAAGCGCGAGCCGGAGCGCAGCGCGATGCCAATCCCCCTCAGGAACAGCAGAATATATAAAAGAAGAATGCAAATGCCGAAAATCAAGCCAAATTCATTAAGAATGATTGAAAAAACAAAGTCCGTGGTGTTGACAGGAATCACATAGGCGTTGCCGAGCCCCAGCCCGGTTCCCCACAGTCCGCCATTTACAATGGCAATCAACGACTGCACGATCTGATACCCTGCCCCTTGATAGTCCGCCCATGGGTTGAACCAGATCGCAACGCGGCGCTTGACGTGGCTGAACATCTGATAACCAATCGCAGCCCCTGCCCCGGCCCCCGCGAAGCCGATGCCCAGATAGAGAACGCTGCGGGTTGCCGCCCAGAGCATCACAAGAACGACGCTGTAGTAGATCAGCGCTGTACCGAGGTCTTTTTGCAGCATCAGCGCCAGAAGACAGAAACCTGCGTACAATCCCGCAGGAAAAATTTTTCTCTTGGTCAGCAGATAGGCTTCAATAATCAGCATCAAAACCTTGACCAGTTCGCTGGGCTGAAAGCCAAAGCCCATCAGGCTTACCCAGGCGCGGGCGCCATTTCTCTCCGTGCCGAACACCAGAGGAAGAACCATCAAAACAAGCGAGGCAAGCACCAGAAAAAGAACCAGCGGCGGTCTGCGCTGCGCCAGCCGGATAAAATAAATGAAGAACAGCATGGCGGCAATCCCAACGCCGTAATTGATGATCTGTCCGATTGCCTGCCGGGGATCCATTCTGTACAGCACCAAAATGCCGAGCGCGCAGAGAAAATTGACGATGGCCAGCATCAGCCTGTCCGCGGGAAAAATGCGCGGGATAAAAACAGTTGCCAAATAAAACGCAAGGGGTACAGATGCAGCAAGGGCAAAGCTGAGCGGCTTAAGGTCCTTGAAGCCAAGCAGCAGAAAAGCTGAGCCCAGAAAAATCATAATCGCTGCCAGCATCAGCCTGGCAGGCGTCTTGCGCTTATTGTTCCTCATGACGCTGACTCCTCCTTTTGCGCGGACGCTGCGCTTCCCTGCTCATTTCCTGCTCCCACACCGGCTGAACCGGCTGACGATAAGGCTGCGAGGAAGAATCCGCAAAGGTTTCAGGCGGCGGAACAGCAAACTTCCAGGTAATATCCGGATTCCATGCCTGCGGCTGCGGGTTTACATTTTCTGGGATTCCCGGGCGGTGTTCTTCTTCGAACGCAGGCTGAGAAGACACGAAAGCGCTTGCGGGCTCCTGCCAGAGTTGCTGACTGGATTCACAGTCAGCAACAGGAGATGCCTGCTCTTCTGCGCCGTATTGCGGCATGTACTGGTCTTCCAAGCCCGGCAGCTGATCCGGAAGCGGCATACCCGCATCCGATAATTCTTCCATGCTGCTGTCGGGCACAAACTCCAGGTACTGATTCCTGTCATATTCATGGGATTTTACGGGGACATTCAGGCCGGAGAACAGACGGAACCGCAAAGAATACCCGGGCAGGTTCAGCCGCGAGCCATGGGACGCAAAAGCTCTGGTTCCTATTCTCTCTCCGTCCAGGCTCAGCTCATGCGCGCGGCGTACAGGGAGTATTTCCACTCCTTTTCCGTCAACAAACGAATATTCGCATTCCCGGTTTCGGATGCCTGATAAACGAATGTCGCAGCCCTTGCCCGATCCAATCACCCCTTCGCGAGGAAGAGATTGGCTTTTTCCGCTATTTAAATCAACGACTTCCCCGATAAAACCGGCGTCGGGCAGGGCGCGCATGGTTCTGCGGTAGTTCTTGTGATCAAGCATCGACCAGCGGAACGCGCGCCAGACAATCACCGCTCCCAGCAACACAAACCAATAGCGAAACCCCTGGGAGATCAATTCAAACACATCGCCGGGCAATGTATCCCCCTCCATTGCAAGAATTCTATCGCATTATAGCATACCTGAGCTTGTGAATGCTGTACCGAGATTTGTAAAAAAGCAAATAAAAACTGCTGTACGGACGACAGCAGTTGAGTGTGTGGAGGCGCCATCCAGATTCGAACTGGAGAATAAAGGTTTTGCAGACCTTCGCCTTACCACTTGGCTATGGCGCCGGAAAAATGGAGCGGTAGACGAGGCTCGGACTCGCGACCTCAACCTTGGCAAGGTTGCGCTCTACCAACTGAGCTACTACCGCACATGGTGCCTTGGGCCGGAATCGAACCAGCGACACGTAGATTTTCAGTCTACTGCTCTACCGACTGAGCTACCAAGGCATAATGGCGACCCGGAAGGGGCTCGAACCCTCGACCTCCAGCGTGACAGGCTGGCA
>CAYZTQ010000056.1:0-2563 GCA_964481445.1 uncultured Christensenella sp.
GGCGAAGACATGACCTTCAGCAGACTCCGGCGCAGGCTCTCGTTTCTGGGGCTTTTTGTGCTCGGCTTTTTCTGGACCATTCCGCTTGTCTGGGTGTTTCTCAACTCCTTCAAGACGAACCCGGAGTTTATCAAATCCTTCACCAACCTGAAGGGGCCGCTGGATTATGCCTCGCGCCTGTGGCCGAAGCAGTTTGTGGTGACCAATTATCTGGATATTCTGATCGGCGCGAAGGATCTGAACACGGTGTCCAACATGCTGCCGATGATCCAAAACAGCTTCATCGTGTCCATCTCCCATACCCTGCTCGCGCTCGCCGTGGTTTCGCTGGCCGCCTTCGCCTATGAGCGCCTCGACTTCCCCGGCGGCAACGCCATCTTCTGGGGCTTTATGTACCTGAGCATGTTCCCCAACGTCGTGGGCCTGCTGCCGATGTTCAAGATAGCGAGCGCTCTGGGCTGGGTCAATAACTTAAACGCCCTGATCTGGCCGGGGCTTTCGGGCGCGTTCAATATCTTTCTTCTGCGCAACTTTTTAAAGGGTGTGCCCCGGGCGCTGGACGAGGCCGCCTACATCGACGGGGGGAGCAGCCTTCAGGTCTACCGGCATGTCATTCTGCCTTCCATCAAGCCGGTGCTGATCGTGGTGGCGCTGTTCAGCTTCAACGGCTCCTGGAACGATTTTCTCTGGCCCACCATTGTCATGACCGATGTGCGCAACCAGACGCTGACGGCTGGCCTTCGCCTGCTGGACGGACAGTACGGCGGCGAGTGGGCGCATCTGCTGGCCTCGGTGCTGGTCAGCATGCTGCCCCCGCTTCTTTTGTACCTCGGGGCGCAGAAATATTTTCTGGCGGGCATCTCCATACAGGCCGGCGTGAAAGGATAATATGCAGCAGCAAGTCGGGCGAAATTACGCCTTGGATACTTTTAAGGGCATCCTCACCTTCTTCATGGTCTACTGCCATGTGCTTCAGTTTTTCGGCGATTCGCAGCTCTTCCCGCAGAACGAGTATTTTATGCTGATCCCGAACCTGCTGGTCTTCCCCGCCTTCGTGTTCAGCTTCGGGCAGAACGTGCAGCAAAGCTACTATACAAAGCCCCTGCGGCAGGCGGCCCCGCGGATGCTTTCAAGGGCGCTGCGCCTGTACGCGGTGTTCGCCTTTTCGGGCATCGGTTTCCGGGTGCTGCGCGAAAACAGGCCCTTTGCCGCGGGCGTCACGCGGCGGGTGCTGCTGCTTGAGGATATCCCCGGCTGGTCTGAGTTTATCATCGCTTTTTCGCTCTTTTTCCTTCTGGCGCTGCTTTTGTGGTATCCGATGCGAAGGTGGAAGGGCCCGCTGCTGCCCACGTCGCTGGGCCTCATCAGCCTGCTGTCTGCCTTCATCCCCTATGGCATGGTGGGCGACACCCGCCTGCAGCTTCTGATCGGCGGACGGGGCTTTGCCTGCTTCCCCGTGCTGCAGTATGCGGCTTTCTTCCTGTTCGGCATGGCGGCCGTTCGGGCGCGCGGGCAGAAAAAAGCGCAGGGCCTGCTGCTGCTCAGCTGCGCCGTATTGAGCGGGCTGGGCCTCTGGCGCAGGCTGTCGCTCGGCGGCATGCCGGAACGCTTCCCGCCGGATATCGGCTGGCTGCTGCTGCCCTTCCTGCCCATCGCGCTGTTGTACCTGCTGTGCGAGGGGCTTGAAAAGCTGCGGTATAGCCTTTCAAAGCCCATCCTGGGCCGCGGGGAGCTGCGCCTGCCGCTCGCGCCGCTGCGCGCCCTCGGCCGCAACTCCATGAGCTATCTGCTGCTTTCCAACCTGCTCATTTTTACCATGGCGGGCAGGGGGATCCTCCCCAAGCTGAAGCCGGGCAGCCCGCTTTTGTTCGGGCATCCCATTCAGGCGGCGGGCGGCGCTTTCTGGTGGACGCTGACCCTGCTGTGCGCCATCGCCGTCATCCTCTCGCTTGTCTCGAAACCATCCAGAATCAAAAAGGAGAATCCGACATGAAAATGCTGTTTTGCCTGCTGCTCGCGCTGTGCCTGACGGGCGCCCTGCCCGCCCGGGCCGAGGGAAGCGGCCCGCTGAAACTGCTCGATACCGCCTTGATTGAGGAACGATTCTACCGCAACCCCTCGAACCTCTTTGATATCGGCGACCCGCATATCCTGCCCGCAAACGGCCGCTACTACGCCTTCGCGACGGGCGGCACCGTCGGCTACAACGTCTGGCAGTCGGACGATCTGCGCAGCTGGGGCAGCAAGCAGAAGGCCCTGCGCAAAGTGGAGTGGGGCGCGGGCGATTACTGGGCGCCTGAGGTCTACCCCTATCAGGGGCGCTATGTCATGCTGTTTTCCGTGCGCGACAAGGCGACGAAAAGCCTGCGCATCGGCATCGCCTTTGCGGACGAGCCGCAGGGGCCCTATGAGGACCCGCTGAAAAAGCCCCTGTTTGACGCGGGCTACGCGGTGATCGACGCGAGCCTGTTTGTGGATGAGGGCGTGCCCTACCTGTACTATGTGCGCGACTGCTCGGAGAACGTGGTGAACGGCCGGCACGAGAGCCATGTGTACGGCGTGC
>CAYZTQ010000056.1:2663-13441 GCA_964481445.1 uncultured Christensenella sp.
AAGCAGCAGGACAATCCCCTGCTCGCGCCGCTGTTTGAAGGGGAGAAGTCCGTTATTTCCGGGCCCGGCCACAACAGCTTTTTCACGGCGGGGGAGGAGCTGTTTACCAGCTATCACACCCACAAGTACCCGCAGGCGCCCTCGGGCAACCGCCAGCTCAATGTGGACAGGGCGGGCTTCCATCAGGACGGCACGGCCTACATCAACGGGCCGACCCTTGAAAAACAGCTGCGGCCCCTTGCCGACCTCGGGCTTGTCAACGCCGCGCCGCGCGCGAAGATCACGGTTTCTTCGGGCGACGGCAGCTTGCTTTCGGACGGCGACTTTGGCATCCGCTCGGCGGACTATTCCTTTTTGCCGGGGGAGGGAGGCTTTGCTGAATTCAGCTTCGAAAGCCCGGTCAGCAGCGACCTGTTGATGATCTACCCTGCCTTCGGCACGCAGGGCACGCTGAAGCTCTTTGTCAACGGCGAAGAGGTGGGTAGCTATGCCTTTGAAAAGGACAGACTGCCCGGCGCGGCGCTGATCCTGCACTATGAAAAGGCGGAGATCGTCAGCCTGCGCGTCGAGCTGAGCGGCGGGCTGGGTTTGAGCGAGATCGTGGTGACAGGGGACAAGTAAGCAAAATCATTAGTGAATCAAAAATTGGCCGGAGGAATGAGCCCCTCCGGCTTCTTGTTAAGCTTGCCTATATGTGTGACTTTATCACATTGCTATAGGGAACACCGCATTGAACGCAATACAGATAGTCTCTTCTTTTACAGTGGCTTTCAGCGCAATTGCTGCGAGAGCGGAATGCTTCGATGTTGTCGATTATAGTCGACAATACATGTCAAAACAGAAAATTTGTCGACTATAATAGACACAATTTAATGGCCGGAGATAATGTCGACTATAATCGACAATAGGTTGCTTTTAAAGTAAATTGTCGACTATGTTCGACAAAATAACTATTATGTGCTATGCTGTCGACTATAAAAGACGGAGGGCATCTGCATGATACTGAGAGAAAGATATTTGGAAAGGATCCGCCCTTTCTACAATAAGGACGTCATCAAAGTCATTACAGGCTTCCGCCGGAGCGGCAAATCTGTTTTGCTGCAGCAAATCAGGGATGAGATAGCAGGAAGCAGCCGTTCAAACGATCATGTCCTGATGCTCAATTTTGAAAGCCACCTGTACGCGGGACTTTTGAATTCAAAAGATCTGGATGCCTTTGTTGCCCGGTTTGCGGAGGGAAAAACAGGCAGGCTGTATCTCTTTTTCGATGAGATTCAGCATGTGGACGGGTGGGAGAAAAGCGTCAATTCCTACCGGGTGAGCTACGACTGCGATATCTACATCACCGGCTCAAATTCCAAGCTGCTGTCCTCTGAACTGGCCACCCATATTGCGGGCCGCTATGTGGCTTTTACCCTGTACCCGCTGAGCTATGCGGAGTTCAAGCAGAACCATCAGGGCTTTGACACCTATCTGCGGTATGGCGGCATGCCGTTTTTATATCAGTTGGAATATCAGCCCGAAGCCAGCCGGGTATATCTGAATGACGTGTATCAATCGGTCATTTTGAAGGATATCATCAGCCGCCGCCAAATCCGGGACGTGGATCTGCTGGACAGGCTGGTCAAATATGTTTTGCTCAACAGCGGCAAGATATTTTCTGCCCGCTCGATTGAAAAGTATTTCAAATCCGCCGGCCGAAGGGTTTCGGTGGATACCATTCTCAACTACCTGTCCTATTGTCAGGAGGCTTTTCTGCTGTATCCGCTCAAGAATCAGGATATGAAGAGCAAGGAGTATCTCACAGCCAACGATAAATTCTATGTGGTAGACCACGGCCTGCGCCTGCCGCTGATACAGAACCCCATGAGCGATATCGCGTTGATTCTTGAAAACATCGTTCTAATGGAAGCCCTGAGCCGCGGCTATCAGGTATCCGTCGGCAGGGTAGACGGCAGGGAGATTGATTTCGTGCTGAACAGAGGGGCTGAAGTGGTGTATGTGCAGACAACTTACATGCTGGCAGACCCAAAGACTGTGGAACGCGAGTTTGGCGTCTACCAACTGATTCAGGATAACTATCGAAAGTATGTGGTTTCTATGGATCGGGTGGATTTCAGTCAGAACGGCATCATCCATAAAAATATCGAAGATTTTCTTGAGACGATGGAATGGTAAATGACAACCGTCATCAAGGGCCGGAGCTGCGGCAGCCCTCCGGCCCTGTTTCTGTTTTGTCATCGGGCGCTCAGCCTTCCGCTACGGCCCTCAGCGCCGCCTCCACGCCCCGCGCAAGCTGCGCGCTTTCAAAAGCGGGCGGGGCGGGCGTCTTGCCCTCTGCCTGCGCCGATAGATAGGGCAGATGCATAAAGCCCGCGCGGATGGCGGGGAACTCTTCCTGGCAGAAGAAAAGCAGGTTGTACATCAGGTCGTTGCACACGAAGCTGCCCGCGCTCAGGCTGACGGCAGCGGGCAGGCCAGCCGCGCGGATGGCCTCAACCATGCGCTTGACCGGCAGAGTGCTGAAGAGCGCCTCCCGGCCGCCCGACTGGACAGGCAGGTCAATGGGCTGCGCGCCGGCGTTGTCGGGGATGCGCGCGTCCCGCAGGTTGATGGCCACGCGCTCGGGCGTCAGCTGGCTGCGCCCCCCCGCTTCGCCCAGGCACAGCACGGCCTCCGGGCTTTCCCGGCGGATGGCCTGTATCAGAAACTCAGATGCTTTTCCGAATACGACCGGCAGCGCCAGCTTGACAAGCTGCGCGCCGGCGTTGCCTTCATCGACCAGCGCGAGCGCTTCTTTGGAGGCGTTGAGCGTTTCGCCGCCGAAGGGCTCAAAGGCGGTGACGAGGATTTTCACTTGCTTTGCTCCGCCCGCAGCGCCCGGTCGATATCCCGGGCCGCGGCCTTGCCCGCGCCCATGGCGAGGATGACCGTGGCGGCGCCGGTGACCGCGTCGCCGCCTGCCCAGACACGGCCCTTGCGGGTCAGACCGTTTTCATCGGCCAGAATGCGGCCGCGGCTGTCCGTCTCAAGCCCCTCGGTGTGGCGGGGCAGCAGGGGGTTGGGGTCGGTACCGATGGCGATGATGACGGTATCGACCGCCATCTCAAACTCGCTGCCCTCAATCCGGCTGAAGCCGCGGCGGCCCGACTCGTCCGGCTCGCCCAGCTGCATCTGGATGCAGCGCAGCGCGCGCACCCAGCCCTTGTCGCCGAGGATTTCGAGCGGCGCGCAGAGGGTGTGGAACTGGATGCCCTCCTCCTCGGCGTGACGAACCTCTTCCAGCCTCGCGGGCAGCTCTTCCATGCCGCGGCGGTAGACGATGCTGACGCTCTGCGCGCCCAGACGCAGGGCCGAGCGCGCCGCGTCCATGGCCACATTGCCGCCGCCCACCACGGCCACGCGACGGCCGTGCAGCACCGGCGTGGAGGCATCCTCCCGCCAGGCGCCCATCAGGTTGACGCGGGTCAGGTACTCGTTGGCGGAAAGCACGCCGTTGAGCCCCTCGCCCGGGATGTTCATAAAGCGCGGCAGCCCCGCGCCCGAGCCGATGTAGACGGCCTCGTAACCATCCTGAAACAGCTCGTCCACCGTCATGGTGCGCCCGATCACGATGTTGCAGGCGATCTCGACCCCCAGCGCTTCCAGCGCCTCCACCTCGCGGCGAACCACGGCCTTGGGCAGGCGGAACTCGGGGATGCCGTAGGTCAGCACGCCGCCGGGGGCGTGCAGCGCCTCAAAGACGGTCACCTGATAGCCCATCCGGGCCAGCTCGCCCGCCGCGCTGATGCCCGAAGGCCCCGCGCCCACCACGGCCACGCGGTGGCCGTTCCAGGGGATGGCGGCCGCTTTCGGCCTGCCTTTTTTCTGAAAGGTGTCGGCGGCGTAGCGCTCCAGGTTGCCGATGGCGACCGGCTCGCCCTTGATGCCGCGCACGCAGCGCTGCTCGCACTGCTTTTCCTGCGGGCACACGCGCCCGCACACGGCAGGCAGCGCGGTGTAGCGGCTGAGCGTTTCAAAGGCAAGGTCGTCCTCGCCCGCGGCGATCTGCGAGATAAAGCCCGGGATGTCGATGCCGACCGGGCAGCCGCCGACGCAGGGGCTGCTTTTGCATTTGAGGCAGCGCGCGGCCTCTCTGCGCGCCTCTTCTGCGCTGTAGCCGAGGCTGACCTCCGAAAAATCCCTGCCCCGCAGGGTCGGGTCGCGCAGGGGCATCTTCACCCGGCCGCCGTCTTTCATAGCAGGGCCTCCTTCTCCAGCAGCTTGCAGGCCTCCGCCTTCGCGTGGGCCTCAAACTCGCGGTACATGCCGCCGCGGGCGATGGCTTCGTCAAAGTCGACAAGGTGTCCGTCAAACTCCGGCCCGTCCACGCAGGCGAACTTCATCTGCCCGCCCACGCTCAGGCGGCAGCCGCCGCACATGCCGGTGCCGTCGACCATGATGGCGTTCATGGAGACGGTGGTTTTTACTCCATACTTTTTTGTCAGCTCGCACACGGCCTTCATCATCGGCAGTGGGCCGATGGCCAGCACCTCGTCGTAGCGCTCGCCGGCCTCGAGCCGCTCTTCCAGCGCCCTTGTCACAAAGCCCTTTTCGCCCGCGCTGCCGTCATCGGTCAGCAGGCTCACCCGGTCGCAGACCGAGCGAAACTCCTCTTCCAAGAGCACCATGCCGGCGCTGCGGAAGCCGATGATGCCGTCCACATAGGCGCCCTCCCGCTTGAGCTGCCTTGCGGAGGGGTAGGCGATGGCGCAGCCGAGGCCCCCGCCCACCACGCACACGCGCGAAAGGCCGGAGAGCCTGCTCGGCTCGCCCAGCGGGCCCACGAAATCGCGGATGCAGTCGCCTTCCTGCAATTGGTCCAGCTCCATCGTGCCCGCGCCCAGCACCTGATAGATGATGCTGACGCTGCCCTTTTCCGCGTCCCTGTCCATCACGGTGAAGGGGATGCGCTTGGAGTTTTCGCCCGCCCTGAGGATGATGAACTGGCCCACCTGCGCCTTTCTGGCGACCAGCGGGGCCTCCACGTCAATGCGGACGGAGGAGGGGTTCAGCCGGGTTTTGGAAAGAATGCGGTACATTTTTCTTATTCCCCTTTCAGGCGCTCCCGGGCGGTCACGGGCGGCTGCAAGGCGCCCTTGCCCTCCACATAGGGGGCCAGCTTGAATTCGGTCATGGTGCCGACCAGCTCAATGATGGCCTGCGCCTCCTGGCCGCCGATCAGGATGGGCTGGAAGTTGTTATAGTCCGGCGTGCCCGAGGTATAGGCGGGCAGCAGGTTCAGCTGCTGCTCAAGGTAGCGGCCGTTTTTGTCAAAGCGGACGGCGGCCTGCACGACCATCGTGCGCCGCTCGCGGATTTCGGTGTTGCCGCCGAAAGAGAAATTGCCCAGCGAATAGACGATGTTCGCCCCCTTATAGATCTCAAGGCCGTGCAGCACGTGCGGGTGGTGGCCGACCACCAGATCGGCGCCATGGTCGACCAGCCACCGCGCGTAGCGCTCGATGCTTCTGTTCTGGCGCGGGCCGTATTCCTGCCCGCCGTGCATCACGCCCACGATGAAGGCGCAGCCGTCTTCCTTCAGCTGCTCGATGCTTTTCGCAAGGCGCTCGGGATGACGGCCGAAGTAGGTGATGTAGGCCCCCGTAAAGCCGATCTTGACGCCGTTTTTTTCAAAGATGCTGGTTTTGATGCCCTCGTCACTGGTCGCGAACCATGAAAGCCCGGCCTCGTCCAGCGCCTTTGTGGTGCTGCGGTAGCCCTGATAACCGTAATCATAGGTATGGTTGTTGCCAAGGAAGCTCAGCTCGACGCTGCCCTGCTTTAAGATGTTCACATAGTCGGTCGGCCCGCGGAAGTTGTACATCTTTTTGACTTTGTTAAACGAGCTGTTGTAGAATACGCCTTCCAGATTGATGACCGTCACATCATCGTTTGCAAACAGGCTCTGCACCCTGGCGAAGGGGTAGGCGTAGCCTTCCTTTGCGATATAGGCCTGAAAGGCGTAGGGCTTATCCTTCAGCCTGTCCTCACCCCCCAGCGTGCTGTCGCCGGTAAAGGTCAGCAAAAATTCGGTGGTATCGCCCGTTTGGAAAGCCTCGGCAAAACAGGGGACGCCGCCCAAAACGGCTGCCAGACACAGCCCGGCAATCAGGGCGGCTATCCCCTTTTTCATCGTTAAAATCATCTGTTTCCTCACACTTTTTGATGATGATTCATCCTATCAACTCACCCCCACCTTGTCAATCAAGGCGGCACGAAACGGGGGCATGATATAGAAGGAACAGGCGCGTTTGCTTGACAGAAAGCGCATACAGGTGGTATAAAAATGCAGACGCAGGCAGGCGATGTTCTGCCTGCGTTTCCGTTTTCAGGGCGCGGGGAAGAAGGCGAAAACAGCTCCGCGCGCCGCCGCTTTTGAGGAAGAATGCATGATGAAGACGCTTTTGAAAAGTTTAAGAGAATACAGACGCCCCACGCTCATCACCCCGGTGCTGGTGGGGGTGGAGGCGCTGCTGGAGATCCTGATGCCCACGCTGATGGCCCTGCTGATCGACAAGGGCATCTACGCGCGGGATATGGGCTATGTGCTGCGCATGGGCGGGCTGCTGGTGCTGGTGTCGCTGGTATCGCTGACGGCGGCATTTTTCGCCGGGCGCACGGCCGCCACGGCCTCGGCCGGTTTTGCCAAAAACCTCAGGCACGATATGTTCGCCCGGGTGCAGGAATTCTCCTTTTCCAATATCGACAGGTTCTCGACCGCCAGCATCATCACCCGCCTGACCACCGATGTCAGCAACGTGCAGAACGCCTTTCAGATGATGATCCGCATGGCGGTGCGCGCGCCGATGATGATGGCGTTCGCCCTTATTTTCTCCTTCCGCATCAGCGCCCGCCTGTCGATGATTTTTCTGGCCGTCATGCCCTTTCTGGGCGCGGGGCTTTATTTCATCATCCACCATGTGCACCCCATCTTTGTCCGGGTGTTCAAGCGCTACGACGGCCTGAACAACGTGGTGCAGGAGAACCTGCACGGCATCCGCGTGGTCAAATCCTTCACCAGAGAAGAGCACGAAAAGCAGAAGTTCGGCGCCATCTCCGGGGAGATTTACGACGATTTCGTGCGTACCGGCAAGCGCCTGGCCCTCAACGGCCCGCTGATGCAGTTTTCGCTGTACCTCAGCATGATTCTGCTGGTATTCTTCGGCGCGAAAGAGATTGTGGCTTCCGGCAACGTGCCCGGGCTGGGGCTCACCACGGGCAGCCTCGCCTCGCTGATCAGCTATGCCATGCAGATTCTGATGAGCCTGATGATGCTCTCCATGGTCTTTGTGATGATTATCATTTCGAGGGCCTCGGTGCAGCGCATTTCCGAGCTGCTGAAGGAAGAAAGCGACCTTCAAAACGGCCCCTCGCCGATCGGCGAAGTGAAGGACGGCAGCATCCGGTTTCAGCATGTCACCTTCTACTATGACCGCTCGGCCGACCGCCCGGTGCTGGATGACATCAATATCGATATCGCTTCCGGCCAGACCGTAGGCATCCTCGGCGGCACCGGCTCCTCTAAGTCGAGCCTTGTGCAGCTGATCCCGCGGCTTTACGATGTGACGCAGGGCAGCGTGCAGGTCGGCGGGCAGGATGTGAGGGCCTACGACCTTGAAGCCCTGCGCGATCAGGTGGCCATGGTGCTGCAGAAGAACCTGCTGTTCTCGGGCACCATCAAGGAGAATCTGCGCTGGGGCAACGAGGAGGCCACCGATGAAGAGATGATGGAGGCCTGCCGCCTGGCGCAGGCGCACGACTTCATCATGGCCTTCCCCGAGGGCTACGATACGCACATCGAGCAGGGCGGCGCCAACGTGTCGGGCGGTCAGCGCCAGAGGCTGTGCATCGCAAGGGCGCTCTTGAAAAAGCCGAAGATACTGATCCTCGATGACTCGACCAGCGCCGTGGATACCAGAACCGACCGCGCCATCCGCAAGGCGCTGAAAGAGACCATTCCCGGCACCACCAAAATCATCATCGCTCAGCGCGTGGCCTCGGTGCAGGAGGCCGACCAGATTTTGGTGATGGATGAGGGCCGCCTTGTCGCCGCGGGCAGCCACGGGGAGCTGCTGAAGGAAAGCCCCATTTACCGGGAAGTATACGAATCGCAGACGCAAGGAGCGGTATTGCATGGATAAGAACAAAAGGCCCGGCCCGCAGGGGCGTGGGGCGGAACATATGCGCATCGCGCCCGGCACGGTGAAAAGGCTGCTGGCTCAGATGGCCGTGTTCAAGGGCAGGCTGATCATCGTGATCCTCTGCCTGATCATCGGCTCCGCCATCGGCGCTTCCACAGCGCTGTTTCTGCGGCTGATCATTGACGACTATATCCTGAAGGCGGTGGCGGAGGGGCGCGGCCTGGCCCCCGGCTTTTTCGGCGTCATCACGCTGATGGCCGCTGTCTATCTGACGGGCATCACTTCCAGCTGGCTCTCCGCCCGGCTGATGGTCAAGGTGGAGCAGGGCACGCTGCGCAACATCCGCGAAAAGCTCTTCGCCCACATGCAGACCCTGCCGGTCTCCTATTTTGACAGCCACGCAGTCGGCGATTTGATGAGCCGCTTTACCAACGATACCGATACGCTCAGGCAGGCCATATCGCAGAGCATCCCGCAGATGTTCGGCTCGCTGATCACGACGCTTTCGGCCTTCGTCTCCATGCTGTTTTTAAGCGTGGGGCTCACGGCCTTCGTGGTGGCCTTCTCTGCCATCCTCTACCTGACGCTCAAGGTGATCGTCAGCCGCAGCAGCCGTTACTTTATCAAGCAGCAGGCCGCGCTGGGCAGCCTGAACGGCTACGTGGAAGAGATGGTCAACGGCCAGAAGGTGGTCAAGGTCTTTACGCGGGAAGAAAAGAGCAGGCAGGAATTTGACCGGCGCAACGAAGCGCTGTGCGACGCGGCCACACAGGCTGCGAAGTTCGGCAACGTGACCATGCCCGTGGTCAACAACTTCGGCTACCTGCTCTATGTGATGATTGCGCTGGTCGGCGGCGCGGCGGGCATCGCGGGCCTGCCCAACCTGCGCTTAAACGGCATCGACACGCTGACCATCGGCACCATCGTCTCCTTCCTCACGCTGGCGCGGGGCTTTATCAACCCCATCGGCCAGATCAGCATGCAGTTCAACATGATCACCATGGCGCTGGCCGGCGCCTCGCGCATCTTCGCCATGATGGATGAAAAGGGCGAGGAGGATCACGGCTTGGTCACGCTTGTCAACGCGAAAGAAGAAAACGGCGTGCTGAAGGAGTGCTCGGCATCGACCGGCCTGTGGGCCTGGAAGCAGCCGCAGGCGGATGGCAGCGTCAGCTATACGCGCCTGGCGGGCGACATCACCCTCAACCAGGTCGATTTTGAGTATGTCAAGGGCAAGCCGGTGCTGCACGACATCACGCTCTACGCAAGGCCCGGGCAGAAGGTGGCCTTTGTCGGCGCGACGGGCGCGGGCAAAACCACCATCACCAACCTGATCAACCGCTTTTACGACATCGCCGACGGCAAGATCCGCTACGACGGCATCAACATCAACAAGATCAGAAAGGCCGATCTGCGCAGGTCGCTGGGCGTGGTGCTGCAGGATGTCAACCTGTTCACCGGCACGGTGATGGATAACATCCGCTACGGCAAGCTGGACGCGACGGACGAGGAGTGCGTCGAGGCCGCGAAGCTGGCCAATGCCGACGGCTTCATCCGCATGCTGCCCCATGGCTACCAGACGGTGCTGGAGGGGGATGGCAGCGGCCTCTCGCAGGGCCAGCGCCAGCTGATTTCCATCAGCCGCGCCGCGGTGGCCAACCCGCCTGTGATGATCCTTGACGAGGCCACCTCCTCCATCGATACCCGCACCGAGGCCATTGTGCAGGAGGGCATGGACGCGCTGATGAAGGGGCGCACCGTGTTCGTGATCGCCCACCGCCTTTCCACCGTGCGCAACGCCGATGTGATCATGGTGCTGGAAAACGGCCGCATCATCGAGCGCGGCAGCCACGAGCAGCTGATCGCGCAAAAGGGAAAGTATTACCAGCTGTACACCGGCGTGTTCGAGCTGGAATAGAGAAACGGTTTACGATGTATAGCGGCGGGAGAGGGCGAAAAAGCCTTTTCCCGCCGTTTTTGGCGTACCGGTGTTGCTGCTATCGTTCCGAATATGCCCCAGATATTCTTGTTTTCCCTCGCGTGTTTTTGATATCATGCAGCTCATAGGAGGCTATCAATAGATTGAAGGAGGATTACCTGCATGAAAAAACTCTTCTGTCTTCTGCTGGCGCTGGGCCTGTTGATGGGCGCGCTGTCCGCATTTGCCGGGGAAGGAGCGATCACACAGAAGCTGATCGAACAGACCGCCGCCTTTCTGGACGAGCAGGGAATCAAATACAGCTTTGACAGCCAGTACAATACCTATGAGTTTGATTTCGCGCTTGATTCGAAGCTTTCCAAGGTGAATGTAGCTATCTGGCTGTACGACGACATGGTGTATGTGGACGCCGATTCTCCCCTCAGGGTCGAGCCCGAATACCGCGACGCTGTCGCGAAGTTCATCACGCTTCTCAACCGCGATACCTTCTACTGCTATTTCCTGCTGGATTATGAAAGCGGCCTTTTGACCTGCCGCAGCGCCCAGCTGATCCGCGATCAGCTGCCCGGCAAGGGGGAAATGGAAGATTTGCTTTACTCCCCCCTCGAATTCATGGAAGGCTACGGCGACGCGCTGCTCAAAATCAGCACGCAGGG
>CAYZTQ010000057.1:0-12851 GCA_964481445.1 uncultured Christensenella sp.
CAAGCTAAAAGAGGAGCCAGCGTTCTGCTGACCCCTCTTGGTGCGATAAAATATGGGTTTACTTGGAAACAGTCAGGCTGACATCCACCTTGTTTTCAAGGCTCTGCGCGACGGCTGCCAGAATATTGCCGTGAGCGTCGTTGAGCGACATGGTAGCGGTCGCGGTCACATCGGCCAGCATCGCCTTGTCCTCATCGCTGAGCGCGTCGTACTTGGCCTTGTCTTCCTCGTTCTTGCTGCCGTCCTTGAGCGGGCGGCCGTTGCGGCCGGAGGTATACTTGGCAAACCAGTCATTCAGCTCGTCCACCGTCTTGCCAACGAAGAACTTCTCGTAGAAGTTCATCTGGTCGGACCAGGTGCCGGTGTTCATCCTGTAGCTGTCGCCGCGCTGGCGCTTTGTCATCCAGCCGGAAACCTCCGCGAGGAAGCTTTCGTCGGTGACTTCGATCACGCCGTCCACCTTCTCGTCGTGGTTCTCATCGTTGTTGTAGCTCTGGCCGGGGAAACCGCTCAGGTGCGGCATGCCAGCGCCGTCATAGTTGGGGGTGGCAACCTCCAGCTGGTCGAGATAAATCTGGGCGATGCGGCCTTCCGCGTCAAACAGCGTGGTGGCGTACACTTCGTTGAAGGAGTAGACGCCGACTTCCTTATCATCCTTGCCTGGGCCGAGACGGCCCAGAAAATTGAGTCCGAGGCCGATCGAGGCCACATCGACGGTGATGGGGCGGCGGTTTTCATAGGCGTTGGCGAGAGCGGCCAGAATGTCGCCGTGGCTGTCCTTGAGCGACATGGTGGCGGTGGCGGTCACATCGGCCAGCATCGCCTTGTCTTCGTCGCTGAGCGCGTCGTACTTGGCCTTATCTTCCTCATTCTTGCTGCCATCCTTGAGCGGGCGGCCGTTGCGGTCAGAGGTATATTTGCCAAACCATTCGTTGATTTCTTCCACCGTCTTGCCAACGAAGAACTTCTCGTAGAAGTTCATCTGGTCGGACCAGGTGCCGGTGTTCATCCTGTAGCTGTCGCCGCGCTGGCGCTTTGTCATCCAGCCGGAAACCTCCGCGAGGAAGCTTTCGTCGGTGACTTCGATCACGCCGTCCACCTTCTCGTCGTGGTTCTCATCGTTGTTGTAGCTCTGGCCGGGGAAACCGCTCAGGTGCGGCATGCCAGCGCCGTCATAGTTGGGGGTGGCAACCTCCAGCTGATCGAGCTTGGCGTAAAGGATTTTGCCCTCGGCATCAAACACAAGCTGAGCGAACACCTGATTGATGGAGTAGACGGACACATCCTTGTCATCCTTGCCGGGGCCGACACGGCCGGAATTGCTCAGGCCAAAGCCCACATAGGCTTCCGCCGCGTCCAGCACGATGGGCTCAGCGGGCTGCTGCTCGGCAGGCTCTTCAGCCGCCTTCGCCGCTTCAGGATTGAGGGCGTTCTTCACGGCCTCGATAATGGCGGTGCTGGTGTAGGTAGCGCCGCTGACCATATCCACTTCCGCATCGCCCTTGGCGACGATGGCGGCGGGCAGCTGCTCCAGCGCGGGGCCGGCGATGGCCGCGGTCTCGCTCTGCTCTACGATCTCAACCTTGGTGATCTTGCCGCCATCCACTTCAATGCTGACGGTGACGGGGCCGCCGAAGCCCTCAGCAGTGCCGGTCAGCGTTTCCGCGAAGGCAGCGGACGTGCCCAGCAAAAGCGCCATGCAAAGAAAACATGCAACCAGTTTTTTCATTCAGGAGCCTCCTCATGATGTTTTAATGCGAATAGTATATAGGATAGGCATTTATTGCGCAAGAGGATTGTGAGCTTCCTGACGAATAATTAGCCGTGTGAAACTGCGCGGGAACGCCGCGCTTGGGCGATTAAAGAGTATGTATTGGGAGGTGTCGGAGGGAAAAGCCCTCCGAATCAAAACCACCGGCCGATCCGGTGGTTTTGATTCAAGCTAAAGATATGCTTCGCTCTTGCTTATTCAGCGGGTTTTTCTTCCGATATCTCAACCGTGACGGACTTTGCCCCGCGGCACTTCTCAAGCAGTTCGGCGGAGAGCGGCACCACGGCCATCTCGCCCGGGGTGAGAATCATACTCTTGCGCACGGAAATCGGGCGTTCGTCCGCCCAAACCACCACATAGTGGTTGCGGTACACCTGAACGGGACGGAACATGAGGTTGACGGAAAAGTCGACCGGCGCCTCGGGCAGATTGATGCGCTGCGGCACGCTGCCGCGCACGCCGCTGCCATCGCGCACGGGGATGATGCTTCCCTGCCAGGCCTTGCCCTTGATGTAGGCCGCCGCCGCGCGGCCGGCGACTGCGCTCTCGTTGGAGACATGGTCCACCAGATCATGCACGTGCAGCACGTTGCCGCAGGCAAAAATGCCGGGCACATTGGTCTGCAGGGTATTGTCCACCATCGCGCCGAAGGTGGCCGGGCTAAGCTCGACCCCCGCGCTGAGCGACAGCTCGTTTTCAGGAATCAGGCCGACGGAGAGCAGCAGGGTATCACATTCAAACTCCCGCTCCGTGCCGGGGATGGGCCTGCGGTTTTCATCCACCTGCGAAACCGTGACCCCCTCCAGCCGCTCGCGGCCCCGGATGTTGGTGACGGTATGGCTCAAAAGCAGGGGGATATCGTAATCCTGCAGACACTGAACAATGTTGCGGTTGAGGCCGCTGGAGTAGGGCATCAGTTCTACGCAGGCCAGCACCCTGGCCCCCTGCAGGGTCATGCGGCGGGCCATGATGAGGCCGATATCGCCGGAACCCAGAATGACGACGCGCCTGCCCGGCATATAGCCCTCCAGGTTGACGTAGCGCTGGGCCGTGCCGGCGCTGTAGATGCCGGAGCAGCGGGTACCGGGGATGGCCAGCGCGCCGCGCGGGCGCTCGCGGCAGCCCATCGCCAGCACAACGGCCCTGGCCTCGAACTCTTCAAGGCCCCGATCGCGGCTGATGGCGGTCACCACCTTGTCGGGCGTCACATCCAGCACCGTCACCCCGGTGCGGATATCGAGGTTCAGCTCCTGCGCACGGTCGATATCGCGCTGCGCGTATTCCGGCCCCGTCAGCTCCACCTTAAAGCGGTGCAGACCGAAGCCGTTGTGGATGCACTGGCGCAGGATACCGCCCTGAAAATCTTCTCTTTCCAGCACGATGATGCTTTCTATGCCGGATTCGCGCGCAGAAATGGCGGCGGCGAGGCCCGCGGGGCCCGCGCCGATAACCAGAAGATCCACCGGAATTCTGTTGATGCTCATATCAGTTCTCCTCCGGCTTCATTTCGTTGAGCTTGCCGACCAAGAGGCGGCTCTTGCCGCCGAATTTGGTCACCTCTTCGGGCTTCATCCCCAACTCCTCGCACAGAATCTGCACCACGCGGGGGCTGCAGAAGCCGCCCTGGCAGCGTCCCATGCCGGCGCGCGTGCGGCGCTTGACGCCGTCAAGGTTGCGGGCGCCCACAGGCTCACGGATGGCGCGGCGGATTTCGGCTTCCGTCACCATTTCACAGCGGCAGACAATCCGCCCGTACTCATGGTCCTTCTCATAGGCCTCCTGCCTTTCCCTGTTGCTCATATGGCTGAAAGACTTGGGCATGGGCTTGAAGGGAAGCAGCGAAGCTTTTCTTGGCAGCTGCAGATAGTAAGCAGCCCAGGTGCCCATTTCCTCCCCAATGGCGGGCGCGGCGGACAGGCCGGGGCTCTCGATACCGATGGCTTCAAACGCGCCGTCTTTGGCGCCCGAAACGGCGCCGATGACGAAATCTCCCCCCTCCTCATGCGCGCGGATGCCGGAGAAGGTGGTGATGACATTGCGCACGGAAAGGCCGGGATAGGTCAGCTTCGCCTTGGCAAGCGCGTCCGCAAGCCCGGCCGCGGTCGTGGTGGTATCCAAAGGATCGGGGATATCCTCCGCCGTCGGACCGACCAGCAGGTTGCCATGCGTGGTCGGGCTGATCAGCACGCCCTTGCCCATTTGGGTGGGCACCTGAAACATGGTCATGGAAAAACGCAGCGGCGTCTCATGGTCCAGCAGATAATACTGTCCGCGCCTTGCGATGATATTGAGCGGGCGGTCAGAAATCTGGTTATGCAGTCTGGCGCCAAAAACGCCGGCGCAGTTGACGAAAGCCCTGCACTCGTAGACGCCCTGATTGGTGTGCAGCGCCCAGCCGGCTTCAGCAGGCTCAATTTTTTCCACTTCTGTCTCAAGCTTGAACTCCACCCCGTTGGTGGCGGCGGCGTTGGCCAGCGCATGGGTCAGTTCATAGGGGCTGACAAGGCCGGAAGTGGGCACATGCAGCGCGCAGACCACTTCGGGGTTCAGGTTGGGCTCAAGCTTCAGCGCCTCGTCGCGCTCGATGACCCTGCAGCCCTCCACCCCGTTGACCAGCGACTGCTCATAGAGCCTCACAATGGTTTCTCTGTCCGCTTCGCTGAAGGCCAATACCATGGCCCCTGGCTGGCCGTAGGGCACGCCCAGGCGGGCGCACAGCTGTTTCATCATCTGAGCGCCTTTGGTGTTCAGCCTGGCCTTATCCGTGCCGGGCTTGGCATCATAGCCTGCGTGCACGATGCCGCTGTTGGCCTTGCTGGAGCCTTCGGACACATCGTCCGCCCTTTCCAGAACCGCAAACCGGCCCTCATAACGGGAGAGATGTTCCGCAATCGCGCTGCCGATGACACCGGCGCCGATGATGATAATATCGTACATGCTGTCGCCCCTTACCAGATTGTAATGAACCTTAGGCATATTATCACATGAAGCTGTGAAAGTCCATGTGAAAACTGTCAGGATCGGTTTGCAGAGCATCGGTTCCTTTCCTGAAATTTTGTATTTTTCGTCATATTCTTATTGCATTCGTAATAATTTTGTAATATACTGCGGGCAAGCCTGAGAGATCAGGAGGCAAATACCCCGCCGCGATATTGGGAGGTTTTAAAGGTATGTACAAAATGCACAGTTTGACCCGGAGAATCGTGTCAGTGCTCTGCCTGATGGTGATGCTGGGTCTCAGCCTGCCCGCACTGGCCGCCGAGGCAATCACGGGAACAGTGAACGCGGACAAGGTTTTCTTCCGCATGAAAGCCAGTACGGACAGCGAATATTACGCCAAGCTGAACAAGGGTGCCAAAGTGGCGCTGCTTGATACCAACGGTGATTTTTACAAGGTGCGCTACGACAGCAAAATCGGCTTCATTATGAAGAAGTTTGTCAGCGTCTCAGGCTCCACCGCCGGTAAGCTGAAGGAAGCGACGCAGGCCAAGAGTACCAGCAAGTACGCGAGCGCCAAGAACATCAAGGCCCTGGGTACCCCGCCCAAGTTCTCAAAGATGGGCGATCACGGCGAGCATGTGGAGAAACTTCAGCGCGCCCTGCAGCTGAAAAAGGTTTACGACGGGATTGTGGATGGCGGCTTCGGCAAGATGACGCGGGAAGCGGTTTTGAAGTATCAGAAGAAATTCAAGCTGAAGCAGACCGGCGAAGCCGATTACAACACCATCATGAAGCTTTTTGGCGGGGTGGCTGAAACCTCCGCAAAAAACGACCCGCTGATGAAGGGCATCAGCAAGGTATCGGATATCTCCGTGCCCAAGACCACCAATATCGGCGATAAGGGCAAGCATGTTCGTGCGCTGCAGCAGGCGCTGAAGCTGCGCGGCTTCTATAAGGCCGCCATCGACTCCGGTTACGGCGATAAGACCGTCGAGGCTGTAAAGGCCTTCCAGAAGGCGAGCCACCTCACCGCGGACGGCGTGGCAGGCTTTGCCACCATCAAGAAGCTGTTCGGCCAGAACGCCGCCAATTACACGCTGCCGACCGAGCAGCTGGACTGGTTCAAGAACGGCAGCGCCACCATCCCCAAGGGCGCGACCTTTACGGTCAAGGATATCGGCACGGGCAAAACCTTCAGCGCCACCCGCTGGAGCGGTGTGAACCATCTGGATGCCGAACCCTCCAGCTCGGATGATACGGACAAGCTCAAGGCCATTTTCGGCGGCGACTGGTCCTGGCGCAGGCGCTCGATTCTGGTGAAGTACAACGGCCATGTGTACGCTGCCTCCATGAACGGCATGCCGCACGGCACCACCACCATCAGCAATGAGTTTTCCGGGCACTTCTGCATCCACTTCTACAAGAGCCGCACGCACGACACCAACAGAGTCGATCAGGTGCACCAGAACGCTGTGGCTTCCGCCATGCACGCGACCTGGTAAAACAAGACTGCCTTTTTTCAGCCCCTCCCCCTTGGGAAAGGGGCTTTTTGATTGGAAAATTCTTGACAGGCGAAGAGAAACTGTTATACCATGTGTACAGTTTGAGAAAGGAGGTGGCCGGAGTGAAACACAGGATGAATTCGGGGTATGGTCTATGGGTGTCCGGCCGCAATCCAGTCTAAGGACTTGTTCGCTTTGTTATGCGCAAGGAGCTGCGGACGTCACGTCTTGAGGCTCTTTTTCATTGTTTGAATATCACAGGAGTTTGTATGCACACGCAACGCAACCGGCTGATGGGAACCCTGCTGCGAAAAAACGCGAAATATTTCATACTGGCCTTTTTGCTGACGGCTTTTACGAGCCTGATGCAGTTTGTTACCCCCGCGCTTCTGGCCGAGCTGATGGATCACTACCTCGGGCAGGAGCCATCCAGATTTCCGCCCCTGCTGAACAGGGCGATTGAGGGGCTTTTCGGCGCTGGATTTCTGGCGAACAACCTCTGGGCCTTCGGCGTGGCGCTGGTGCTGGTCAATCTGGTCGGCGGCGTCTCCTCGTTCTTTCGGGGCAAGCTGACCTCGCTGGGTTCGGAGGGCGCGGCGCTGTACCTGCGGGACACGCTGTACGATCATATCCAGAGGCTGCCCTACGATTATCACGTCAAGGTGGAAACGGGCGATCTGCTTCAGAGATGCACCTCTGACATCAACACCATCCGCGGTTTTTTGAACCAGCAGGCGGTCTCTATGCTCAACGCGGTGTTCATGATTATCTTCGCGCTCAGCCTGATGCTGCCCATCAGCGTGAAAGTAACGCTGTACAGCCTGTCGGTCACGCCGGTCATCTTCGTCTTCTCCATGCTGTTTTTCCGTCTGGTCATTCAGTCCTTCCGCAGGGTGGATGAGGCCGAGGCCGGCATGAGCACGGTGCTGCAGGAAAACCTGACCGGCGTGCGCGTAGTGCGCGCCTTCGGTCAGGCCTTCAACGAAATCGAAAAGTTTGACGCCGCCAACCTTAAGCACAGGGAGCGCGGCTTCAAGGTGGCCAATTTAGAGGCCATCTACTGGTCGTTGAGCGGCCACATGGGCATGCTGCAGATTCTGATCTCCCTGATTGTCTGCATCGTGGAGGCAAGCCGCGGCAATATCAGCGTTGGCGACCTGATCGTCATCACCGGCTACACCGGCATGCTGACCTGGCCCATCCGCCAGCTGGGGCGCATCCTGACCGAATCGGGCAAGAGCATGGTGGCGCTCGACCGCATCAGCGAGGTGCTGCGCGCCAAGCAGGAGCCTGAGGAAGGGGACTCGCAGAAGCCTGACCTGAACCGCGATATCGTGTTCAGCCACGTCAGCCTGTACTACGAAAAGGGGCACGAGGTGCTGCGCGATATCAGCTTCACGGTCAAGGCCGGGCAAACCGTGGCCATCCTCGGCCCGACGGGCTCCGGCAAGAGCAGCCTGGTGCACCTGCTGCAGCGGCTCTATGAGCCCAAATCCGGCAGCATCACCATCGGCGGTGTGCCGCTTAACCGCATTGACCGGCATTACCTCCGCTCGCGCGTCGGGCTGGTGCTGCAAAACAGCTTTCTGTACAGCAAAACCATCCGCGAGAACATCGCGATCGCCGTACGGAACGCGGCGCAGGAGGAGATCGACCGCGCGGCCGGTACCGCCAGCGCATCTGAGTTTATTGAAAAAAGCGAAAAAGGCTATGACACCGTGGTGGGCGAGCGCGGCGTCACGCTGTCGGGCGGGCAGAAGCAGCGCGTGGCCATTGCCCGCACGCTGATGAAGAACAACGACATCCTGATTTTTGACGACTCGCTGTCCGCGGTCGATACCAGGACCGACGCCCAGATCAGGCAGGCGCTGCTTTCGGGCAGCAACAGGGTGACCACCTTCATCATCAGCCACCGCATCAGCACGCTGAGCCGCGCGGACCTGATCCTCGTGCTGGAAGACGGCCGCATCACAGAAAGCGGCACGCATGAAGAGCTGATTGCCAGGCCCGGGCTGTACGCGCGCATCAACGCCATCCAGAGCGGGCTGGAAGACGCCGCCCCCGAAAACGAGGTGAACTGAATTATGCAGTACGAACAGGAACAGGATAATATCCAGCCCAAGAAGCTGAGCTTCTCCCTTTGGCTGCGGGTACTGAGGCTCGCCAGAAACCACTGGCGCAAACTGGGCACCTGCATGCTGATGCTGGCCATTCTGGGCATCGGCGAGGCCCTTCCCCCGCTGATGACGCGCTACGCCGTGGATACCTTTGTGGTGGCCAAAAAAACAGGCACGCTCGGATGGTTCATCGTTCTCTATCTGGCCATCCTGCTGATGAACTTTGCCGCGGGCTACCGCTTTCTCAAGCTCTCCGGCCATATCGAATGGGCTGTCAACTACGACATCCGGGCCAGGGGCTTCCGCAAGCTGCAGGAGCTGCCCTTCTCCTACTACGACAGGATGCCGGTCGGCAACCTGCTGACCCGGGTGACCAGCGACACCGCGCAGCTGGGCGACGCGCTCGGCTGGGGGCTGGTTGACTTTGTGTGGGGCTTTTTCTTTCTGGTTTTCAGTTTTGTCGCCATGCTGCTGCTCAACTGGAAGCTGGCGCTGATGGCCATGCTGTCGCTGCCCGTGCTGGTGGTGCTTTCGCTGTACTTTCAGAAAAGAATGATAGAGAGCCAGCGCAAGATACGCCAGACCAACAGCATGATCACCGCCTCGTTCAACGAGGGCATCATGGGCGCCAAAACCACCAAAACGCTGGTGCGCGAGGAGATGAACTTTGAAGAATTCCAGACCCTGACCTCGCAGATGCACAGGCGTTCCGTGCGGGGCGCCGTCATTTCCGCGCTGTTTCTGCCGATTGTCAGCTCCGTCGGCGCCATCGCGACCGCCTATGTGCTGACGGAAGGCGCCGGGCTGGTGCTGAAAGGCGCGATGACACTCGGCACACTCGCCGCCTTTATCAGCTATATTACGGACTTCTTCCAGCCTGTGCAGAACATCGCCGGCACCTTCTCCGAGTTTCAGCGCAGGCAGGCCGCTGCCGAGCGCGTGCTGACGCTGCTGGACACGGAGCCGGACATCAAGGATACGAAAGAAGTGGAAGAACTTTTCGGCGACAACTTCCACCCCAAAAAAGAAAACTGGCCGCCCATCCGCGGGGACATTGACTTTGATGATGTCAGCTTCCGCTACAAGGACGGCGAGAGCGTGCTTTCGCACTTCAACCTGCACATCAGGGCAGGCGAGACCATCGCGCTGGTCGGCGCGACGGGCGCCGGCAAGAGTACCATCGTCAACCTGATCTGCCGCTTCTATGAGCCGACGGAGGGCAGCATCAAAATCGACGGGGTGGATTACCGCGAGCGCAGCCAGCTCTGGCTGCAGTCCAACATCGGCTATGTGCTGCAGGAGCCGCAGCTGTTCAGCGGCACCATTGCCGACAACATCCGCTACGCCAACAAGGACGCGACGATGGAAGAGGTACAGCAAGCGGCCAGGCAGGTAAACGCCGAAGGCTTCATCCTGAAGCTGGAGGCGGGCTATAACTCCCAGGTCGGCGAAGGCGGCAACCGTCTGTCGACCGGTGAGAAGCAGCTGATCAGCTTCGCCCGGGCCATCCTCCACAACCCTCGGCTATTTGTGCTGGACGAGGCGACCAGTTCCGTAGACACCGAGACGGAGATGATGATTCAGCGGGCGATTGTGAAAACGCTGGAAGGACGCACCAGCTTTATCATCGCCCACCGTCTGTCCACCATACGGCACGCCGACCGCATTCTGGTGATCGAGGATGGAAAAATCGCCGAAGCGGGCAACCATCAGGAGCTGATCGCCAGGCGAGGGCAGTATTACCAGCTGTATACCACGCAGTTCCGCGAGGAGCGCTCGATGGACGTGCTGGGTAAAAAGAACTGAGAAGACAAATGACCGCTCTGCCCGGGCGCGGCTGCAAAGCCGCGCCCGTATTGAATTTGTTTTAGCCCCATGCTACACTGCTTTTGCAGCAAAGGAGGATGATGATATGCCCGCTTGCCCCTGGGAAGGCTTCTTTTCACCTGTCCAGCTCAAGCGCTGGGCCGAGGCCATCCCCTCCCGTTCCTCCTGCCGGACCTTCAGCGCGCCTGCCACCATGGACGAGCAGAGCGCGCTTGCGTATACGGCTGCGCACTCCAGCCTGCCCGGCGTGCGGCTGGCGCTGCTTGACTGCGACAGCAACGAGTTATTTATCCCCATCCCTCTCTTCCCGCGCATCGAGTACGCCAGGCAGTATGTTGCCGTGATCATCGATACATCGGTCGAACATGTCCAGCTGCACGCGGGCGTCAGCGGCGAAGCCATGGTGCTGGAGCTGGCAGCCATGGGCCTTGGCAGCTGCTGGGTGCAGGGCAACTTCAGAAGAAGCGCGGTAGATATCCCCCTTTCCCCTTCTGAAAAAGTGCTGGCCGTCATCCCCTACGGACACCCTTCCAAACGAGCGTCCGGCGATAAGCGCAGCCGCAAGCCGCTGAAGGCGCTGTGCCTTGACAAGCCGGAGGATTGGCCCAATTGGGCCTTTCAGGCGGCGGAATCCGTGCGCGTTGCGCCCTCCGCGCTCAACAGCCAGCCCTGGCGGTTTTCACGGTCGGGCAACACCCTCCGTCTGTCGGGTCGGGGCTTTGGCAGCGTCAACTACGGCATTGCCGCCCTGCACATGGAATGCGCGATGCATGCGCTGCCGCACGACTGGCGCTACAGCTCCGATGGCAGGGGGCTGCTGATCACCTATAAGGAAGAAACATGACACTTTTTGATTTTGCGCAGAGCCCGGAAAGAAAAACCGGCCAGCCCCTGGCCGACCGCATGCGCCCGAAAACGCTGGATGAGTTTATCGGGCAGGAGCATATTGTCGGCCCCGGCAAGCTGCTTCGTCGCGCCATCATGGCGGATATGCTGACCAGCAGCATCTTTTACGGCCCGCCGGGCAGCGGAAAGACCTCGCTGGCCTCCGTCATTGCGCAGATGACTAAGGCCAGTTTTGTGCGCATGAACGCCGTCACCTCAGGCGTGGCCGAGGTGCGGGAGGTGCTGCGCGAAGCGGACGACCGCCGCAAAATGTACGGCCGGCCCACCTATCTATTGCTGGATGAGTGCCACAGGTGGAGCAAGGCGCAGTCGGACAGCATTCTGCCTGCGATCGAGGAAGGGTTGATCCGCTTCATCGGCTCGACCACCGAGAACCCGATGATCGCCATGACGCCCGCCATCGTGAGCCGCTGCCGCCTGTTTGCCTTTGAGCCGCTCAGGGAAAAGGACATCGAGACCGCCCTGCGGCGCGCCATCGCGGATGAGGAAAACGGTCTCGGCAGCATGAACGTGGTGGTGGACGACGCGGCGCTGCGCCACTGGATCCGCAACTCTTCCGGCGATATCCGCATGGCGCTCAACGCGCTGGAGCTGGCCGCCCTGACAACGCCGACCGTCGGCGGGCAGATTCACATCACGCTGGAAATCGCCGAGGACAGCATTCAAAAGCCCGTCATCAAGGTAGATGAGTCGCTGTACTATGATATGCTGTCGGCCTTCTGCAAGTCGCTGCGCGGCTCTGATTCCGACGCGGCGCTGCTTTGGTTTTCAAGGCTTCTGTACGCGGGATGCGACCCGAGGCTGATCGCCCGGCGCATCATCGCGCACGCCAGCGAGGATGTGGGCCTTGCCAACCCCGGGGCCATGCTGGCCGCCGTCGCGGCCGCGCAGGCGCTTGAGTTTATCGGCCTGCCCGAAGCGAGGCTGCCGCTGACGCAGGCCATCATCACCGTCTGCGAAAGCGAAAAGAGCAACAGCGTGGTGATGGCGATGGACCGCGCGAAGGCGGACGCCGAGCTGGGCCAGATCGGCGAGGTGCCCGAGCACCTGCGGGACAGCCATTACGCCGGACATGAGCGGATCAACGATACCAGCGGCTACCTGTACCCGCACGATTTCCCCGGCCACTGGGTCAGGCAGAACTATATGCCCGAAGGCTTTGAAAGCAGGCGATACTATCAGCCCGGAACGCTCGGATACGAGGCCGGCATACACAAGAAGAAGGAACAGAATGGACCGCAGTAAGGATATACTGAACTATCTGGGCGAGCTGGCGCTGCCCTACGCCCTCTACGAACATGAGCCCAAGGAGACCATTGAAGCCTGTCAGAGCATCGAAGGGGTCGACTGGAATACTTCCGCGATGTGCAAGAACGTGTTTTTATGCAACCGGCAGGAAACGCAGTATTGCCTGATGCTGCTGCGCCACGACCGCCCCTTCAGAACCGCTGTCATCAGCAAGCTTCTGGGCGTTTCCCGCTTGAGCTTCGCCAGGCAGGAAAAACTGCCTGAGATGTTGTTTCTCGACCCCGGCGCCGTCAACCCCCTGAGCCTGATGTTTGATGGAAGCGGCCGCATTCAGCTGGCGGTGGACCGAGCGCTGCTGGGCCACGAAAACCTGCTGTTCCACCCGGGCGTCAATTTCAAAAGCGTCAGCCTGAAAAGCCGCGATTTCTTTGAGCGGTTTCTGCCCGCCATCCATCACGCGCCAATCCTGCTGACGCTGCCCGAAGAATAAGGAGGCATGATAAAAAGTAACTGAGGGTGATGCAGAGCAAGTCTTCATGC
>CAYZTQ010000058.1:0-1714 GCA_964481445.1 uncultured Christensenella sp.
GGAACGCACAGCGGGGATTGACGCCCCCTGCCCTGCCTGCTATCATTTTGGCCGAATACAGCAAAGAAGGCCCGTTTTTCATGAAAGACAGACAGTTTTATCGTTCCATTCTCCGCCTGGCTCTGCCGACCGCGTTTCAATCGTTGATGTCGCTGCTGGTGACCATGGCGGACAACCTGATGGTTTCACGGCTGGATGCGGGCGGCCTTTCGCTGGCCGCGGTCGCCCAGTCCAACAGCATCACCAACTTTGTGAACGCCGCGCTGCTGGGCCTTTCCTCCGGCGCCGTGGTGCTGGTCAGCCAGTACTGGGGCAAGCGGGATACCGACAGCATCAAGCCGCTGTGCGCAGTGGCCTTCACGATGTGTCTCGGCTTCGCCTCGCTGATCATCCTGATCATCCTCGCCATCCCCTCGCAGGTACTCAGCCTCGTCATCAGCGGCAAAGAGACGGCCATCACGGCGCTGGCGCTTGAGTACCTGCCTGTGCTTGCCTTCAGCTACCTGCCCTTTGCCTTCACTGCCGCCGCCATCGCCGTGCTGCGCGGCGTAGAGGTGGTGCGCGTGACGCTGTACGCCACCATCGGCTCGCTGATCTCCAACGTGGCGCTCAACTATGTGCTGATTTTCGGAAAGCTTGGCTTCCCCGCGCTCGGCGTGCGGGGCGCGGCTGTCGCCACGGTGCTTTCGCGCCTGATTGAGGCGGGCATCGTCATCTATTATCTGTTCCGCCTGCAGAAGGCGCTGCCGCTCGCGCCCGCGGAGCTGACCCGCCACCGTGCCTGGGCCTGGAAAGATTATGTAAAGTACGGCCTGCCGGTCGGGCTGACGGACGCGCAGTGGGCGCTGATCGGCATGTGCAAGATGGTGATTATCGGCCAGATGGGCCGCGTGATGATCAACGCGGTCGCTGTGACCGACATGCTGTTCAACCTCGGTACCCTGTTTACCTTTGCGCTGGCCAGCGGCGCCGCGGTGCAGGTGGGCAAGGCCGTCGGCAGCGGCGATATCGCGCTGGCCCGGGTCTACTCCAAGCGGATTCAGATCATGTTTCTGATGATCGGCGCCTGCATGGCGACGCTGGTCTTCCTGATCCGCGCGCCCTTCTTCGGCCTCTATGGACTGGATGGCGAGACGCTTGCGCTGGCCCTCACGATGGCAGGCATCTGCGCGCCCACGCTGCTGGGCACCACCTACCACGCCAGCTGCTTTGTGGGCATCAACCGCGGCGCGGGCGACAGCCGCTTTGTGATGATGGTCGACATGATCTGCGGCTGGCTGATCGTGCTGCCTTCCGCCTTCCTGACCGCCTTTGTGCTGAAGCTGCCGCTGCACTGGCTGTATTTCTCCACCCGCATCGACCAGAGCTTCAAATGGATCATCGCCCTGCTGCGCCTGCGCGGCAACAAATGGATCCACAACGTAACGCGGGAGAAAACGGCATGATTGAGCTGCTGGTGGGCGGCCTGTCCGTGCGGCTGAAGGAGTTTCACGACCTCAGCTTTGTGGAGCGCTACGGCCGCGTGTTCTCGGTGTTTGATACGCACAACTGCGGCATGCTGGGCTTCGGGCTGGTGACGCCGCAGGGGCAGCGACTCTACCTCAAATACGCGGGCGCGCCGACCATCAATTACCCCAGCGACCCGGCCCTCGCGGTGCGCAAGCTGCGCTTCGCGCTGCCCGGCTATGAAAAGCTGCGGCATCCGGCTCTGATT
>CAYZTQ010000058.1:1814-12598 GCA_964481445.1 uncultured Christensenella sp.
GGCTTGTCCTCAGCAGCATCGACGACTACCTGCCCCTGCCCGGCATGAACACGAGGGGCCGCCTCCCCGGCTCGCCCCACTATCTGCCGCCCGAAGGCTACAGGATGGGCGACGCGGTGGACGAGACCAGCAATGTCTATACGCTGGCCGCGCTGAGCCATACTTTTTTCGGCGACAGGGCGGATAAAACAAAAGCGGCCTGGCAGGCCCCCGAAAAGCTGTACCTGGTGGCCCTGCGCGGCCTGAATGAAGACCGAAGCCGCCGGCAGCAGAGTACGGAAGAATTCCTGGCCGAGTGGCGGGAGGCCGTGCGCGGCAGCCGTTTATATTAGAGCAAAACAATCAATCAGAAGTCTGTTCCCTGATCTGCCCGTCTGCGACCCTGAGCACGCAGGCGGGTTTTAATTCCTGCGCCTCGCTCAGCTCGGTGCAGGTCAGCAGCGTCTGCACATGCTGCAGGCCGGAGAGCAGGCGAGTTCTGCGCCCCAGATCCAGCTCGCTGAGCACATCATCGAGCAGCAGCAGCGGCGGCTCGCCCCCCTGCGCCTGCGTCAGCATGTCGATCTGCGAAAGGCGCATGGCCAGCACCGCCGTCCTGATCTGGCCCTGCGAGCCGAAGGAGCGCAGCTCCTGCCCCGAGAGGCTGATCAGCAGATCGTCCCTGTGCGGCCCGAAGCCGGTCGACTGGCGGCGCAGGTCGTCCTCCGACGACTGGCCCAGCAGCCGCAGGAAATCAGCCTGAATGTCATCACTTTCCGCAAGGCTTGACTGGTAGCGGACGGAGAGACTCTCTTGCGGCCGCCCGCCGATAAAAGCGTAATGCTTCTGCGAAAGCTCGTCGAGGCGGCGCACGGCCTCACACCTGGCCCGGACAAGCGGCACCGCCGCGGAAGACAGCTGCTCGTCCCAGTCGGACAGCTGGCCGCGGTTATGCGCGTCCCTGCCGATCAGCTTCAGCAGGGCGTTGCGCTGCTTGAGCACCGCGTTATAGTGCTGCAGGGCATAAAAATAGCCGGGGATGCTCTGCGCCATCAGCATGTCGACAAAGCGGCGGCGCAGCTGCGGCGCGCCCTTGATGATCTCCAGATCCTCGGGCGAAAACATCACGCAGGTCATGTGCCCCATCAATTCGCCGAGGCGCGGCACCACCTTGCCGCCCGCGTAAACCAGTTTTTTCTGCTTCTGGCTGCGGAAGAGACGCACGCCCACCTCATCCGTTCTGCCGTTTCGCTGCACGGTGGCATGCACTGCCGCCGTCTCGGCGCCGTGCTGGATCATATCCTGATCGTCGCTGGTGCGGTGGCTGCGCCCCAGGCAGCACAGATGCACCGCCTCCAGCAGGTTGGTCTTGCCCGCCCCGTTTTCGCCCACAAAAACAGTCAGCCCCTCCGGCGGCAGAAGAGCCACCTGGCTGTAGCTGCGGAAGCGGTGCAAACGAAGCTGGGTAAGGCGCATTATTTATGGTACCTTTCACCCGACAAAATCTTAAAAGCGCGGTAAATCTGCTCCAGCAGCACGACGCGGGCCAGCTGATGGGGCAGGGTCATTTCGGACAGGGAGAGGCGGAAATCGGCCCTTTGCACCACCTGCGCATCAAGGCCGAGCGAGCCGCCGATCACAAAAACGATGCGCCTGCCGAGGCCACGCAGATCGTCCAGCTTATCGGCCCAGCGCTCGCTGGACAGGCTTTCGCCCCCGATGCACAGGGCGATCACCAGATCCTCCCGCCGGATGCGGGCAAGGATGTTCTTTCCCTCCCGCTCCATCACCTGTCCAAGCGCCGCGGGGCTTAAATGGGCAGGCTCCTTCTCATCGGGCAGCTCGATCACTTCGAGCCTGTCGTAGCGGGAAAGGCGCTTTTCGTATTCCGCAGCGGCGTCTGCAAAGGGTTTTGCGATTTTGCCGACCGCGATCAGACACAGGGGCATGCTGTCTGCCTTTCAAGGTAGCGAATCACGTAGGACAGGTCAGGATAGACGGCGTCGCAATAAGGGGCCAGCTCCTCTGAATAAGGCACCAGATCGGGCACCATGACGGTCTGCATGCCGGCCGCGCGCCCGGCGCGCAGACCGTTGGGCGAATCCTCAAGCACCAGGCAGGCCCCGGGCAGAATACCGATCTTTTCGGCCAAATGGGCATACATGTCGGGCGCCGGCTTGCTGCGCAGCGACAGATCGTCGTCTCCCGCCAGCACGCTGTCAAAATACACATCAAAGCCCGAAACGCGCAGGTAACCCTCCACCACATGGCGGGGGCTGCCGCTGCAAAGGCCGGTCACATAGTCTTTCTCTTTGAGCCACTTAAGCAGCTGTTCGGCGCAGGGCTTGACGGGCAGGCCCTTCTCCTCTACATGCTTCCACATGAATTTGTCAAAATCGCTCCAGTACTTCGCAGGATCGATCTGCGGCAGTTCGGCGCGCAGCAGCGCGGTGCTCTTTTCCTTATTGGTGCCGAGCATACTGCGAAACAGCGGCTCGCTGATGGCATAGCCCTGCTCCGCGCCCGCCAGCTCGCTGGCCCCGATGGCCATGAACTCGGAATTGAACAAAAGCCCGTCCATATCAAAAAGTACAGCCTGTATCGTCATCCATCGCTCCCCTGTATCATTGGCGGAGCCTGTATGCCCCGCCGAAGCCGTTTCAGTATACCCCATGCAGATGTGCCTTTCAACCAAACGAAATTTTCATCCGAACCGTGTGAAAAACAAGATTTATACAAGACGGATATCCACAAGAAGTTCACTGCATAAACTATCCAAATACTGAATTTTTATTCCATTCAAACGGCTGAGTATGCAGGCCTATGCACTTCATGCAGGAGAATCAGTCACTCTTTCCACTGCGTATGCAGCATATTGCGTCAATAGATATTCAAAGCCCGCTGTATGCTCATCTATCCCCACTTTCCACAGACTTATCCACAGATTTTGCCTTTCTGAGGATAAAAGACCCCTTTAGGAGCGTGCTTTTGAAAAAATCCTGTAAAAATCAAGAGACTTATCCACAGGTCTTCGAAAACTTTTTCCCCACATCTTGTCCACACGAACACAGATTCGACCGCCTGTGAAATTATGACAAAAGAGTTAAGAACATGCATCAATTTGCAGTTTTTCAGGTGACAAGTCAGAGACATCCGCGTTTGTCAAGGGAGAAAATGGGATGAATTTCGGAAGACGACCAGGCTTGTTTCCCTATCCACAGGAGCAGGAGGACGCGAAAAAGGGGCTCCCATGAGCCCCAATCAGGTCATATTTGATGAGCGGCTTCAGTCTCCGAAGCTCACATGGCCTTTGCCGTCCCCTTCTCCAACCTTCACGGTAAAGGCGTCCGCCTCCACCCTTTTCTCTTCCACCAGGGGGTTCTTCCCAACTCCCTGAGGAGTATAGGTCACCAGAACGGGCACAAAAGTAATCTCTCCGGGAATCTGATCCAGCCTGGTCAAATCAAAGTTCGCGGCAAAGCCCAGCATGCCGTCATCATATCTGGAAAATGTCTGAGACATGAACGGAAGTTTTTTCCCCTCCGCAAGGGCATCGAAGTGCAGCTTGACATCTTTGCCGGGATAGTCCGCGCGCTTGGGAGCCATGCTGAACTCCACCAGCAGCTGCATGCTGCTCACGCTGGTACGGTGCACCGTCAAATCATAATCGGCGAACGTTCTGGCGGCGGAGATTTCTTCGGGCAGGGCTTCACGCCTTTCCGATTCGGGCGTCCTGAAGGTGCAGCTGAAGCTGTCCACCTCGTCGAACGCGCCGCTTCTGACCAGTTTCTCCCACTGCCTCATCATCATGAATTCTTCTTCGCTTACGCCCTGCGGAATCGGCAGGTAAGCGCAGTACTCAACGGTGGTATCGCCATAGGTCAGCAGGATTTTTTTATTCCTGTAGGCATCGCGGAACAGCTGCTCATACTTTTCATGCTCGATTCTGTCGCCCTCATAGTGGCCTTTTGCTGTGTATTCATCCTGTTCCAGCGGCCAGTTGGGCTTCAGCACGTGAAAGGTCAGCGTCCACACAATGTCTCCTTTGGGGCCGGGCAAATTGTCTTCCATGATGAAGAAGTCTGCCGCGTAATTCCCCTCCCCGGCCGGATTTTCCGTTTTCTCAGGCAGCCAGGCGCCGTCAAACAGTTCGTAGCCGCTTTCCAGATCTACATCGAGCGCCTTCCCCTCGCTTTCGGCAGTGATGACGGGGAAGACATAGACCTCTTCCGCCCCCTCCTTGTAGCGCATGTTCATGGCAAAGGACATGCGCATGCTGTCTGAGATGGCGTCGTTGATGGAGACATCCATCCATTGGTTCTCATATTCCTGTCCAATCTCGGTGACTTTGTCGGCAAACTTCGGGTCAATCTGCTCCTTGATGCTGAACCTTGCGACGACGGCCGCGGCGGTGGCGGCCAGCGCCAGAACAAGCACCAGAGCGAACGCCAGCGACAGCGTGATTTTCTTTTTCATGGGCGCATCCTCCTGCAATTGATTGAGGGCATTGACAAACTGCGCATGCCCCTGCCCGGACAAAGGAGGATAGGCGCGCTTCAGGTCAGACAGTTTCATGGCTTTCCTCCTCTTCCGATAATACAAGCCGGAGGGACTTGCGTGCTTTTGCCAGACGGCCCCGCACAGTGCTGCCGGGGATGCGCAGAAGCCTCGCGATCTCATCCGTCGGCAGGCCTTCCAGATAATGCAGCATCACCACAACGCTCTGTTTTTCCGGCAGGCGTTCCACCGCGTCCCGAACCTCCATGCCGGGCGGGTCAACCGGCGTTTCGGGCAGCCGCTCCATCGGGATCAGCCGCCGCTGCCGCCTGTATATCCCCTTGCAGGCGTTGATGAGAATGCGAATCAGCCAGGTACTGAACAGTTCTTCCCGCCTTAAGGTATGGCGCTTTTCCCACGCGGAAAGCAGCGCCTGCTGCATGGCGTCGTATCGATCTGCCTCATTTCGCAGCATCCCGCAGGCCACGCGGTACATCAGGTTTTCCATCTCCAGGGCTTTCTTCGCAAAGGTCGGTTGATCAAGCAAGCAGTCACCTCCTGCGGGGGCGTCCCCGCCGCACATCAGATGCATCTACCCATTAGACACCCGAAAGCAGGAAAATGTTTGTTCCCGAAAATAACTTTGTTGCGGAAGATTCTCTTGATGGCATAGCTCATACACAAAGAATGAGCCAGACACTTAGCCCGGCTCATTCTTTGTTTTATGATTCAGTTGAGCGCCGATGATGCATCAGGCGCCCTCAGGCACTCAGCGGCTCAGGATGGTGGCTTCGGTCTCCTTGTCGAAGAAGTGCAGACGGCTGGTGTCGAGCACCACCTTGGTGTCATCGCCGGTGCGGGTCGCTGTGCGCGGGTCAACGCGGGCGATCACGTTCTCTTCCTTGCCGGAGGTGGAGAAGTACAGGTAGGTCTCAGAGCCCATCAGCTCGGTCACTTCCACGTGCACGGGGATCACGGCGTCGGGGTTGGCGGCCACGTCCGCGGGATTGTCGGAGATGTTCTCGGGGCGGATGCCCATGGTGACTTCCTTGCCGACATAGCTCTCGTCGACCAGCTTCTTGACCTTCTCGTCGGGCACAAGAATCTTGTTGTCGCCAAACAGCGCGTACACCTTGCCGTTCTCGGCCTTCAGGGTGACGTCGAAGAAGTTCATCTGGGGGCTGCCGATGAAGCCGGCAACGAATTTGTTGTTCGGATAGTCGTAGTTGTTCTGGGGGGTGTCGACCTGCTGGATGAAGCCGTCCTTCATGATGCAGATGCGGGAGCCCATGGTCATGGCCTCGGTCTGATCGTGGGTGACGTAGATGAAGGTGGTCTGCAGGCGCTGGTGCAGCTTGGTGATTTCGGTACGCATGGCCACGCGCAGCTTGGCGTCCAGGTTGGACAGAGGCTCGTCCATCAGGAAGACCTTGGGCTCACGCACGATGGCGCGGCCGAGGGCAACGCGCTGGCGCTGGCCGCCGGACAGAGCCTTGGGCTTGCGGTTGAGCAGGTACTCGATGTCAAGGATGCGGGCGGCGGCTTCGACGCGGCGCTTGATCTCATCCTTGGGGGTCTTGCGCAGCTTGAGGCCAAAGGCCATGTTATCGTACACCGTCATGTGCGGGTACAGGGCGTAGTTCTGGAACACCATCGCGATGTCGCGATCCTTGGGCGCGACGTCGTTGACCAGGCGGTCGCCGATGTACAGCTCGCCGTCGGAAATCTCTTCGAGGCCGGCGACCATGCGCAGGGTGGTGGACTTACCGCAGCCGGACGGGCCGACCAGCACCACAAACTCTTTGTCTTCGATATCCAGAGTAAAATCGCTGACAGCGGTCACATTGCCGGAATAAACTTTGTAGATGTGCTTCAAACTTACACTTGCCATGAGGGTACCTCCGTCTTTGTTATCATCGTAAAGGCGTTTGCCCGCCTTGTTTCATATAGATTATAGCCAATCTGCTCTCTGGTGGAAACCCACTAAAACCACCAAAGTTTCGCCATTAAGTTTGTGCAAACCTGTGTTCATCGGGCAGTTTTTTTCCGCATTCGGCCAAACAGGCTCACAGGCTCAGCATTGCCCTCGCGCGGTCGGGATAGTTGGTGATCATCATATCCACCTCGGCCTCGATCATGGCCTTCATCTCGCGCTCGCTGTTCACCGTCCACACGTTCACCTCGATGCCCGCCTTATGCGCTTTGCGGCAGTACTCCGGCAGGAAGATCACATTGCGGTAGTGCGGATGGAGGGCGTTCAGCTTATTATCCCTGGCATAGCGCCAGGGGCGCAGCAGAATTCCATCGTACAGGGCCCCGCAATAGGCATCCGGCTTAAGCGCCTGCAGGCGTTCAAGGCTCGCGTGGTTGAACGAGGAGTAAAGCACCCTGTCCTCCATACCCATCTTCGCAGCCAATTCCAGCACCTTTTCTTCAATGCCGGGGTAGGGGTTGATGCCGGTCTTCAATTCTACATTGATAACAAGGCCGAGGGGCTTTAAAAGCTCATACACTTCTGAAAGCGTGGGGGCTTTCGCGTTCTCATACTCGGGATGCAGCCTGTTGAAATTGAATTTCTTCAGCTGCGCGAGCGTCTGCTCGGCAATCAGGCCGGTGCCGTCCGACACGCGGTCGATCTTCTCGTCGTGCGCGACCAGCAGCGCGCCGTCCCGCGTCAGATGTACATCCAGTTCCACAGCGTCCGCGCCCTGCTCGGCCGCCAGCTGAAAAGCCTCCAGCGTATTCTCCGGCGCGTATCCGGAGGCGCCGCGGTGTCCGCAAATCTTCATTTGCCTATCCTTTCTATTTGAGAAGCCTCTCCGCTGTGAGCATCGGCGACTGGGTCTGCCTGTCCAGCGTGGTGAAAACAAAGCGGAAGCTGCGCTTCTCCTTCAAATAGAGCCTATCCTTCATAAGCGGCTCGGGCCCGCAACTGTTGCTGCCAAGCGGCCCCATCGCGCCGTCGATACAGACCTCGGTCAGAGGCTGCTTTTTAAGCTCGTAGGTGTGTTTGGCCAGCGTCAGCGCCTCCTGCGTATAGTTGTGCGCGCTGAAGGAGAAATTGTCCCCCGCCAGCATCAGGCCGCGCCCGGCGGTATCCGAAAGCAGCAGATACAGGGTATCCGCGTGCGAGCCGTTTTCCTGCGGATAGACGTAGGGCTCGTGCAGCTCGTCCACCAGCGCGCTGTATCTGCCAAGCGGCATGCCCAGCTTCTTGTCGGGATAGCTTTCCTTGGGCCCGCGGCCGTACCACTCCACCCGCTCGAAGCTTTCGGGCATCGAGAACCGGAGGCCCAGGCGGGGCAGGTACATCTCCTCCAGCAGCTTCTCGTTGCCTGGGTAGGGCGTGTAGTCAAGCTTCAATTCTACCTTGCCGCAGGGCAGGAAGCGGAAGCGCTGCTCCAGCGTCAGAAGCGGCCTGAAAATCTTGGGCGCGTGCACGCTGACGACGTGAACCCTGACCTCGCCCTCCACTTCTTCCGCCTCAAACGCGGTGACGCGGGCCTGCAGCTTGTCAAGGCCGTACTTCGCCCACCGCGCGGCCACATTGGCGCCGAAGCCCCGGTCGTTATCGGTGGGCGCGCGCCAGACGTTGAGCGCAAGAGGGCTGGTGAGAATGGGCTGCCCGGCGCACTCGATTTGATACAGGCCCGCCTTTTCAAAGCTGAAGCGGTAGACCGTCTCGCCGGAGCGGACGGTGATTTCGCTCTCCATCTTTTCAAGGTTCAGCGGCTTCTTGGGCAGAGCATGCACAGGCCTCGGCTCGCCGAGACCTAGCTGAGCCTGATCGCGCGCGACCACATGGCCGGCCTTCGCCCAGTTAGTAGACTGCCTGAGCGCCAGTTCCACCGTCAGCACACTGCCCTTGGGATAGCTGCCGAGGTCCAGCTTCAGCTCGGTCTCTTCGCCCGCGGGGCAGCTGAGCGGCGCAGTACCGTCCTTCAGCAGCCCGCCCAGGTATTCAAGGCGCCAGGAAAGGGTATAGGCGTCCAGATCGCTGAAATCAAGGCAGTTGCGCAGCGCGAAGAGGCCCTGTGCCTCGTCCTTTACAGACAGCCGCGCCGGGCGGATAACATGGGCATATTCCAGCATGCCGGTGTGCGGCGTTCTGTCAGGATAGAGCAGGGCATCCACGCAGAAGTTGCCGTCGTTGGGATACTCGCCGAAATCGCCGCCGTAGGCCCAGTAGGGGCCGCTGCCGTCGGGCGCTTCCTTGGTGATGCCATGATCCACAAACTCCCACACACAGCCGCCCATCAGGCGCGGGCTGTGATAGATGGCCTGCCAGTAATCCTCAAGGTTGCCGGGGCCCTGCCCCATGGCGTGCGCGTATTCGCACAGGAAGAAGGGCTTGGGGTTATCTTCTTTCCCGTACTCCAGCACCTTGTCCACCGAGGTGTACATCTGGCTGTAGAAATCTGCCGTCTTCGCTTCGCGGTCACGCTCGTAATGGATGGGGCGGCTCGTATCCTTCTTGCGGATGGCCTCCGCCATCTTCTCGTGCACGATGCCGTAGCCGGACTCGTTGCCCAGCGACCAGGAGATGATGCTCGCATGGTTGCGGTCTCTCGCCACCATGCGCAGGCCGCGGTCGACAAACTGCGGCGCCCAGGCAGGGTCGGAGGCGATCAGGTCGTAGCTGTCAAAAGAAACCACGCCGTGGCACTCGATGTCCGCCTCGTCCACCACATACAGGCCGTACTCGTCGCACAGGTCGAGGAAACGCTGGTCGGGCGGGTAGTGGCTGGTGCGCACGCAGTTGACATTGCAGCGCTTCATGGTCAGCACATCCTCAAGCATCAGGTCTACCGTGGCAAAGGAGCCGAGGCTCATGTGCGTGTCGTGGCGGTTGACGCCCTTCAGCTTGACGGGACGGCCATTGACGCAGAACACGCCGCCCACGATATCAACCCGGCGCATGCCGATGCGCAGATGCTCGGTCTGCCCCGGCACTTCCACGTACAGGTCATAGAGCTTGGGGGTTTCCGCCGTCCACGGCTCAACCCTGGGGAAGGCGTAGCGGCCGGAGGCCTTGCCCTCTTCTACAGGCAGAGCGGCGTCCAGCATCAGGCTCTCGCCGTCGTACAGCCTGACCTTTACTTCAGAAGCGCCCTGCGCCTTGACGCGAAGGCGCAGCAGGCCGGTCGACAGATCGCTGTCGAGGCTGGCGTCCGCCTTCACATCGTAAATCGCGGTCTCGCCGAAACTGAGCAGCATCACATCGCGGAAAATGCCGCTGAGGCGCCACTTGTCCTGGTCCTCAAGGTAGGTGCCGTCCGACCACTGGAAGACCAGCACCTGCAGCACATTGTCCTTCTCTTTGACCAGCCCGGTCACATCAAACTCCGCCGGCATGTGCGGCACCTTGGAAAAGCCTGCCAGCTGCCCGTTGACATAGGCGTAGTAGCAGCTGTCGACCCCCTCAAAGCGCAGACGGGTGCCGCGGCCGAGGAAGGCCTCAGGCAGATCAAACATCCTGCGGTAGCAGCCCACAGGCGTAGCATCCGGCACATGGGGCGGGTCGTAGGGGATGGGGAAGTTCACATTGGTGTACTGCGGCGCGCCGAAGCCCTGCATCTGCCAGCAGCCGGGCACGCGGATCTCGCGCTCGCTGAGCCACTGGGACGCGTCGTCCGGGATTTCAAAGGGGCTGTCATACAGATGAAAGCCCCACAGGCCGTTGAGCGAATAAAAATAGGGCGAAGCGGCTCTTTCCCCCGCCGCGGCCAATATGGCATCGGGATAGGGAACCACGGTCGTCCGATCCGGCAGGCGGTTCACATGAAGGCAGTTCAAATCTCGATATTCGTGCAAACGCATGGCAAAACTCTCCTGCTTTGTTATTTCTTGCTGCATTATAGCACAGCCCCTATGGGCAAACAAGCAAACGGAGACGCGCGAAAGCCGCCCGCGCTATGGTATACTGACATCGAAAAGCGAGGTGAAAGCCGTGGATATCGACCGCTTTGCAGCGATTCTGGAAGAGCAGGCCGCCCTGCTGCCCGCCGCCGTGATGCAGCGCCTCAACCTCGGCATCGGGGTCGTTCCGGGCGCCAGGCGCGACCGGCGGGCAGAGCCGGGCGCGCGCCTATACACGCTGGGCGAATATCACCGCCACCCTGTGATGGGCCGCGGCATCGTGCTGTACTACGGCTCCTTCCAAAAAGTCTTTCCTCATTTGATGGAAAACGAGCCGCGCCTGCGCGCGGAAATCGACCGTGTGCTGCGCCACGAGTTGACCCACCACCTCGAATCGCAGGCGGGCAGCCGCGAGCTGGAAATCGAGGATGCGAGAAGGCTGGCGGAGT
>CAYZTQ010000059.1:0-12538 GCA_964481445.1 uncultured Christensenella sp.
AGGAGGGCTTGGCGTGATCGGCGATGACAGCCTGAGGGAAGTGTATCAGGACGGCGAAACCATATATGAAGGGAAAATCATCCGGGTGGAGAAGTGGCGCGTCAGATTGCCGGACGGACGGGAGGCGGCGCGCGAAATCGTGCGCCACAACGGCGCGGCCGCCATTGTGCCGGTGGACGCGCAGGGCAGGGTCACGCTGGTGCGCCAGCACCGCGTGGCGCTGGATCTGTTTACCTGGGAGATTCCGGCGGGCAAGCTTGACCGGCCGGACGAAGACCCGCTGGAGTGCGCCAAGCGCGAGCTGGAGGAGGAAACGGGCCTGCGCGCCGCGACCTGGCGCAGGCTGAATCATGTGATTACAACCCCCGGCTTCTGCACCGAGCAGATCGGGCTGTATCTGGCGACCGACCTCAGCCAGCACACGGCGCACACCGATGCGGATGAGTTCCTGCGCCTGTGCAAAATGCCGCTGGAAGAGGCGGTGGACCGCGTGATGCTGGGCGAGTTCCGCGACGCGAAGACCTGTCTGGGGCTCCTCATGGCCTACCGTATCCTCGCGGCGCAGCCGAGGCTGCCCCGCTGGGGCGACGGCATGCCGCCCAATAAGCGCATGGCGGGCTTCCCTGTGGCGAAGGGCTGATAGCAATTCAACTTGCTAAGGCATCGCCGCAGCGGTTATTTTGGGCTGATGCTATATCGCCGGAAGCTTGACGCGCCAGCGCTTTCGTTCTTTGCCTTAGATCCAAATTTCTCGCTGCTTTGGATGCATGAACAAATTCCAATGGCATAAATCGGCTTTCGCGCTTTTCCTGTCGTGATGGCTTGCGGCGCGGCACGCGCGGCGGTATCATGATGAGGCGCTTTGCGCGAAAGCTTTTTTATTTCGGGGGATGTGCATGCGCTTTTTGCAAAGCCTGCTGGGGGAAATGCCCCGGGAGGACGGGAGGCTGACGGCGGCGGATATGCGCCGCGCCTTTCAGAATCTCCCTGCGCTGGAGGGGGAGCAGGTGCGCCTGCGCCTGCCCAGCCTCAGCGACGCGGGCGATCTGTTTGCCTATGCGCGCGATGAGGAAATGAGCCGCTTTGTGCTGTGGGATACCCACCGCAGCCTCGGCGACAGCCGCGAGGTGCTGCGCGGCATCGTCCGCCGCAACCGCAGGGGCCTCCCTGTTACGCTGGCGATCGCGCTCAAAAGTGACGACCGCATGATCGGCACCATCGGCTTCCAGTGGATAGACGCCGAGTGCCGCAGTTGCGAGGTGGGGTATTCTATCGCCCGCAGGCTGTGGAACCACGGCATCGCGACCGACGCGCTGCGGGCCATTCTGCCCCTTGCCTTCGATACGCTCGGGCTCAACCGGGTGGAGGCAAGGCACGATGTGCAGAACCCCGCTTCCGGTCGCGTGATGGAAAAGGCCGGCTTCCATCTGGAGGGCGTGGCGCGCGAAAGCCTGATGCTGAAAGGCAGGCTGGCGGATATGGCCAGCTACGCGATTTTCAAGGAAGACTGGCGGCGGCAGACGCTGCAGAGAAAGAGCCGTGAGGCGCCGGCAATCAAATCGATTGCTCAAGCCGAAACGGATGAAATACAACAGGGGATGCGGAAAGAGGATGTCGTCTAAGCTGATTTTATCACTATGCATGGCGGTCTTCGGCACGGTGCCGCTGTTCATCCGGCTGATCCCGCTTGGCAGCGCCGAAATCGCGCTTTGGCGCGCCGTGTTGGCGGGCGTCTGCATCCTTGTGTACCTGACGGTGGGCAGAAAGCGCGTGCGGCTTTCGGATTTTAAGGGGAAGGCCGGTCTGCTGCTGCTTTCCGGCGCCGCCATGGGCGTCAACTGGGTGCTTTTGTTTGAAAGCTACAGGCACACCACGGTGTCGGTCGCGACGCTGGTCTACTATATGGCGCCTGTCTTCGTCACGGCCGCCAGCGCCGCGCTGCTGCGCGAGAAAATCACCCGCTTTCAGGCCGCCTGCATGGGGCTGGTGCTGCTGGGGCTGGTCTTTATCGTCAACCCGACGGGGAGCGGCGGGGCGACGGCGGGCCTCGGCATCCTGCTGGCCCTCGGCTCGGCCGTGCTGTACGCCACGGTCATCATGCTCAACCGCATGATCAGGGGCGTGCCCGGCGTGCAGCGCACGCTGCTGCAGTTCGGCGCGGCCATCGTGGTGCTGCTGCCCTATGTGCTGCTGGGCGGCGGCCTTGGCATCGCCTCCATCGGCGTGCAGGGGCTGCTGGCCCTCGCGACCCTGGGCGCGCTGCACACGGGCCTTTGCTACTGCCTGTATTTCACCGCCATCCAGAGCATGCGGGGGCGCGAGATCGCCATCCTCAGCTACATCGACCCGCTGGTCGCGGTGCTGCTTTCCGCGCTGTTTTTGAAGGAGCCCTTCACCCCCCTGCAGGCGCTGGGCGGCGTGATGATCCTTTTGTTCACCTTTTTGAGCGAGCGGGGCAGCCTCAAAACGGCGAAGCGGGGATGAAGCGATTTATCCCCTGCTTTGGCTTTACAAAGGCAGGGGCAGCTTATATAATAAACAGGCTGTGAAGAGGACGGGTGCAGGCAAGGCCCCGAGCGAGCCGGGGAGGGTGCAAGCCCGGCGGAGACCGCCTGACGCCGGATCGCCTTAGAGCGTGGAGTGGAAATTCCCGGCTGCCGCCGTTACCGGCTGTTCTGCATCTGGCAGACGCAAGCGGGCGCATTGCGCCAATTTGGGTGGTACCGCGGATTTGTCCGTCCCATGGGGGATGGGCGTTTTATTTTTTGGAGGGCAGGTATGTATCAAAAAGTATCGACGGATATGGATTTTCTCGCAAGGGAAAAGGAAATGGCCAAGTTCTGGAAGGATAACGGCATCATCGACAAGAGCTTCCGCCAGAACGAGGGCAGGGAGCGCTTCACCTTCTATGACGGGCCGCCGACCGCCAACGGCAAGCCGCACATCGGCCATATCCTCACCCGCGCGATGAAGGATCTGATCCCGCGCTACCAGACCATGAAGGGCAAGGATGTGCTCAGGGTCGCTGGCTGGGATACGCACGGCCTGCCCGTCGAGCTGGAGGTTGAAAAGAGCCTGCACCTGGACGGCAAGCAGCAGATCGAGGCCTACGGCATGGAGCCCTTCATCCAGGCCTGCAAGAAGAGCGTGTGGAAGTACCTGAACGAGTGGCAGGACATGTCCGAAAAGGTGGCCTACTGGCTGGACATGGAGCATCCCTACGTCACCTACCACGACAGCTATATCGAATCCGTCTGGTGGAGCATCAAGCAGATTGCCGACAAGGGCCTGCTTTATCGCGGCCACAAGGTGGTGCCCTACTGCCCCCGCTGCGGCACGGCCCTTGCCAGCCACGAGGTGGCGCAGGGCTATCAGGAGGTCAGCGAGTTCTCCGCCTTCGTCCGTTTCAAGATGAAGGGGCAGGAGAACACCTACCTGCTGGCCTGGACGACCACGCCCTGGACGCTGCCCAGCAACGTGGCGCTGTGCGTCAACGAAAAGGAAGATTACCTCTGGTTCCGTCTGCGCGGCGAAACCTTTGTGATGGCCAAAGCTTTGGTCGAAACGGTGTTCGGCGCCGAGGATGCCGCGCAGATCGAGGAGATCAGGTCGGTCAAGGGCCGCGAACTGGCGGGCATCGAGTACGAGCCGCTTTATCCCCCGCAGCGCATGCCGCGCGAGAAGGGCTGGTATGTGGTCACCGATGACTATGTTACGCTGACTGACGGCACCGGCATCGTGCACAACGCCCCCGCCTTTGGTGAGGATGACGCCCGCGTCGGCCGGCTGTATAACCTGCCCTTCCTGCAGCCCGTGGACGCAAAAGGCGAATTTGTGGAGGGCACGCCCTGGGCGGGCAAGTTCGTCAAAGAGGCGGATCCCCTGATCATGGAGGATCTGAAAGACCGCGGCCTCCTGTTCAAAAAGGAAATGTACACCCATAACTACCCGCACTGCTGGCGCTGCGACACCCCGCTGCTCTACTACGCGAGAGCCGGCTGGTTTATCCGCATGACGCAGGTGCGGGACGAATTGGTTAATAACAACCGCGCTGTGGACTGGCACCCGGAAAACATCAAGGAAGGCCGCATGGGCAATTTCGTGGAGAACGTCATTGACTGGGCGGTTTCGCGCGAGCGCTACTGGGGCACGCCCCTGCCGGTGTGGACCTGCAAGAACGGCCATACCCACGTGATCGGCAGTGTGGAAGAGCTCAAAAAGATGAGCGTCGGACCGGTCGATCTGCCCGAGCTGCACAGGCCCTATATCGACGCCGTGGTGCTGCGTTGCCCTGAGTGCGGCGAAGACATGCACCGCGAGAAAGAGGTGCTCGACTGCTGGTACGATTCGGGCTCCATGCCCTTCGCGCAGTGGCACTATCCCTTTGAAAACAAGGAAAAGTTTGAGGCCACCTTCCCCGCGCAGTTCATCAGCGAAGCCATCGACCAGACCCGCGGCTGGTTCTACAGCCTGCTGGCCATCGGCACCGCCGTGTTCGGCCGCGCGCCCTACGAAAGCTGTCTGGTGCTGGGCCACGTGCAGGATAAGGAAGGCCGCAAGATGTCCAAGCACCTGGGCAACGTGGTCGACCCGTGGACGATCCTCAACAAGCAGGGCGCGGACGCCGTGCGCTGGTATTTCTATACCGCGGGCGCCCCGTGGCTGCCCAGCCGCTTCTCGGACGAGGCGGTCAGCGAGGGTCAGCGCAAGTTCATGTCCACGCTGTGGAACACCTACGCCTTCTATATCCTCTATGCCGATATCGACAGGTTCAGCCCGCTGGAGCACGACCTTTCCAAGGTACAGCTGAGCCTGATGGACAGGTGGATTTTAAGCCGCCTCAACAGCACCATCAGGCTGGTGGATGAGGGCCTCAGCGAACTGCGCATCCCCGAAAGCGCGGACGCCATCCAGAGCCTTGTGGACGACCTGAGCAACTGGTACGTGCGCCGCGGCCGCAGCCGCTTCTGGGGCAAGGGCATGGCGGGCGACAAGGAGGCGGCCTTCGTTACGCTGTCCGAGGTGCTTTCCAAGCTCTGCCGCCTGATTGCGCCCTTCACGCCCTTCCTGGCGGAAAGCATGTACCAGAACATGGTGCGCTCGGTGGATAAGAAAGCCCCCGAGTCCGTGCACCTGTGCGCCTTCCCAGAGGCCGACGAGAGCCGCATCGATGAGGAGATGGAGCGCCAGATGAAGGCCCTGCTCAGCGTGGTCACGCTGGGCCGCGCCTGCCGCAACCTTGCCAACATGAAGGTGCGCCAGCCCGCGCAGGCCCTGTATGTCAAGGGCGCCGCCTTCGACGCGCCCTACGGCGAGCTGGTCAAGGACGAGCTGAACGTCAAGGAGCTGGTGTTCACCGAGGACGCCTCCGCCTTCACGGGCTACCTCCTAAAGCCGCAGCTGCGCACACTGGGGCCGCGCTACGGCAAGCTGCTTGGCAAAATCTCCGCCGCCCTCAAGGATGCGGACGGCGTCAGCGCCGTGCAGGGCTTTGAGCGGGGCGAGCCGCTGCGCCTCAAGGTAGACGGCGCTGAGGTGACGCTTTCCAAGGACGATGTACTGGTGGAGGCCATCCAGCGCCCCGGCCTTGCCACGCTGGAAGAAAAGGGCGTCACCGTGGCGCTCAGCACCGTGCTGACCCCGGAGCTGATCCGCGAGGGCTACGCGCGCGAGGTCATCAGCAAGCTGCAGACCATGCGCAAGGACGCGGGCTTTGAAGTGACCGACCGCATCGCCGTCAGCTACGACTCGACCCCCGCCGTCTGCCAGGCCGTGGAAGCCTTTGACGGCATGGTGAAGGACGTCGTGCTGGCCCTGCGCCTTGAAAAAGGCCCGGCCCTTGAAGGCGGCTACACGCAGGAGTGGGATATCAACGGCGAAAAGGCCGTGCTGAGCGTGAAGAAAGCCTGAACGTATATTTTAATCTAAGCAAAAAGCGGCGGTTGCCCGCCGCTTTTTGCGTGCTGTGCATGAAGGAGAGCCATAACAAAAACCCCTGCGCTGTCCTGCGTTCTTGCGCTTTGTTTACACCTTCCGGTTTTCCGTGCTATACTAACCAATCAAGACGCGTCGAGGAGGCCGGGATGGATCAGTACAAGCTCGTCATTCAGGGGGAAAGGCCCCTGAGCGGCGAAACCTATGTATCCGGCGGAAAAAACACCTCAGTGGCCGTGATCCCGGCCGCTTTGCTTTGTGACGATGTGGTGGTCATCGAGAACCTGCCCGATATTGAGGATGTGCGCGTGCTGCGCCGCATCCTTGAGCATCTGGGCGCCAAGGTGGCCTTTGATACGAAGAACAACCGCATGTCCATCGACCCGAGGCCCGTTACCTCCTGCGCCGTGCCCTTCCAGTACTCGCAGCAGATGCGCGCCAGCTACTACCTGATGGGCGCGCTGCTGGGCCGCTGCGGCCTGGCCGAGGTGGGCTATCCCGGCGGCTGCGATATCGGCTCGCGCCCCATTGACCAGCACATCAAGGGCTTCAGCATGCTGGGCGCGGAGATCGACGAATACAGCGGCATGATGCGCCTGCAGGGCAGCCTTGCGGGCTCTATCATCAACTTTGATATGGTCACGGTCGGCGGCACCATCAACGTCATGCTGGCCGCCGTGAAGGCGAAGGGCAGCACGGTGCTGATGAACGCCGCGCGCGAGCCGCATGTGGTTGACCTGGCCAACTTCTTAAACAGCATGGGCGCCAACATCAAGGGCGCGGGCACCGATACCATCCGCATCCGCGGCGTGGAAAGGCTGCACGGCGGCGCGTATACCGTTATCCCCGATCAGATCGAGACGGGCACGCTGATGATTGCCGCCGCGGCCACCCGGGGCGATATTTCCATCCACGGCACCATCCCCACCCATATGGACGCGCTGACGGCCAAGCTGCTGGAGATGGGAGTTTCCGTTTCCAGTGTCGACGATGTTATTTCCGTCCGGGTCAAGCGCGGCCACCGGGCCATCCGCCTCTCCACGCAGGAGTACCCGGGCTTTCCCACCGACCTGCAGCAGCCGATGAGCGCGCTGCTGTGCCGCGCCGGCGGCCGCAGCGAGGTGCACGAGAATATTTACGACAACCGCTTCAAACATCTGGACGAGATGCGGCGCATGGGCGCCAAGGTGACCATCTCTGGCAGAACGGCCTATATCGAGGGCGTGCCGCAGCTGCGCGGCGCCCCCGTCTGGGCCACGGACCTGCGCGGCGGGGCGGCTTTGGTGATCGCGGGGCTGATGGCTTCCGGCGTCACCGAGATTTATAACCCAAGCTTTATCGCCAGGGGCTATGAGCATCTGGAAAAGAAGCTCTGCGCGCTGGGCGCGGATGTGCGCCGAGAGGATACGGAGTAATGGAAGTCTCTCTTCAAAAGGCCTATCAGGAGCTGGGGCTCAGGGAAGGCGCCAGCCTTGCGGAGGTGAAGGCAGCCTATCACCGTCTGGTGAAGGGCTGCCATCCCGACCTTTTTCACGACCCGCAGGAGCAGGAAGAGGCGCAGAAGCGCATGGTGCGCCTGAACCTTGCCTACGAGCAGGCCGTCGCGCAGCTGGCAAGGCCCGTGCCCGGCTACCATAAGGCGCCGCTGCAGCAGGCCAAGGCGACCGCCAGACGCCTGCTCAGCCAGGGCCAGCTTGAATCCGCCCTGCTGCAGCTGAGCCGCGCCGACAGGAAGGATGCCGAGTGGTATGCCCTGCAGGGCGAGATTCTGATGGCCTTCCGGCAGTACGATACCGCCCATTCCAGCCTGCGGGAGGCCGTGCGGCTCGACCCCGAGAACATGGATTTTCGCCGTCTGGCGCTGGATGCCGCGGTACAGGTCAAGCGCCACAAACAGCTGCCCGTCCGTCTGAAGGATTCGATTCGGGATCTTTTTACCGGCGGCAGGAAACGCAGATAATTGATCCGCCTTTTTGGCGGATTTTGTTTATAAAGGATGCAAATGTTAGAAGAAAAGCCCCTTCCGCCCTATACCCTGATCCGCTCCGCAAGGCGCAGCATGGCCATCGAGGTACGGCCGGGCGGCGAGGTGCTGGTGCGCGTGCCGCGGCGGGTCAGCGACCGCGCGGCGCGCGGCTTTGTCGCGGACAATCTGGATCGGGTGCTTGCGGCCATCCGCCGTATGCGGGCCTACGCCGCGCCGCAGCAGGCGGACGCGGAGGAGGAGGCGCGCCTGCGCCTGCGGGCGAAGGCGGAAATGCCGGGGCGGGCGGCCTATTGGTGCGCACAGCTGGGCCTTCCGCCCGCGCCGGTCAAAATCACCTCGGCCAAAAAGCGCTGGGGCAGCTGCTCTTCCAATGGGAGCATCTGTTTTTCGTATCTCCTGATGCGCTGCCCGGAGCCTTTTATCGACTATGTGGCCCTGCACGAGGCGGCGCACCTGATCCACCATGACCATAGCCCGGCTTTTTACGCGCTGATTGAACAACACATGCCCGATTACAAAAAGCGAAAGAAACTGCTTAAGGCAGAGGGAGAAGAGACATGAGAGACCTGGCCTATCTTGAGCTGCTGGCGGCGGAATATCCCACCGAGCAGGCGGCGCTTTCGGAAATGCTGCGGCTTTCCGCCGCGCAGTGCCTGCCTAAGGGAACCGAGCTGTTTTTAAGCGACGTGCACGGCGAGGACGAGGCCTTCACCCACCTTATCAACAACGCTTCGGGTATCATTGACGAGAAAATGATGAAAGCGCTGCCCGGCCTTTCGCAGGAAGAGCTGCAGGCGCTGGGCAGCCTGATCACCTACCCGCATGAGCAGCTGCTGCGCCTTGAGGAGGGCGCGGGCGAAGAAAAATGGGACAGCCTGCTGCGCCGCCTGGTCGCCGTGGCGAGGGAGGTGGCGGCCAAGTATTCGGCGGCTCAGCTGCGCGCCGCGCTGCCCGCGCGCCACGGGGCCGTGCTGGAAGAGCTGATCGCCTGTCAGGACAGGGAGAACAGGCTGAGCTATCTTTCCGGCATCATCAGCGCCGCCGTCAAAATGGGCGAAGCGCCGGAGCTGATTCGCGCCCTGTGCGCGCTGATCAAGCGCCTTTCCGTCGCGCGGCTGCATCTGGTCGGCGATGTGTACGACAGGGGCCCGCACGCCGACATCATCATGGACAGCCTGATGAATCACCACAGCGTGGACGTGCAATGGGGCAACCATGACCTTCTATGGATGGGGGCGGCGGCGGGCAGCCCCGCCTGCGTAGCCTGCGCGGTGCGCAACGTCATTCAGTACGACAACCTCGATATGCTGGAGAACGGCTATGGCATCAACCTGCTGCCGCTGGCCCTGTTTGCCAGCCGCGCCTACGCGGGGGATGAGGCGGCGGCCTTTTCGCCCCGCGCCATGCCGGAGGCGCTGTACCTGCCGCAGGACCCGCAGCTCTACGCCCGCATGCACAAGGCCATTGCCGTTATCCTGTTCAAGCTGGAGGGCCAGCTGGTGCGCCGAAGAGGCGAGTACCGCATGCAGGACAGGGATATCTTAAGCCGGGTGGACTGGGAAACGCACACGCTGGACGGCCGGAAACTGAAGGACGATTACTTTCCCACCATCGACCCGAAGAAGCCGCTGGAGCTGACCGATGGGGAATACGCCCTGATCGGCCAATTGGTGGATGCCTTCCGCCGCAGCGAGAAGCTGCAGCAGCATGCGCGTTTCCTTTATCGCGCCGGCGGCATGTACCTGCGCTTCAACGGCAACCTGCTCTACCACGGCTGCGTACCGCTGGGTGAGGACGGCAGCCTGATGCGGTTTGAGTTTGAAGGCAGGGGGTACGAGGGCAGGGCGCTGTTTGATTACTGCGACAGGATGGCGCGCCTTGGCTACTTCGCGCCCGAAAACAGCGCGGAGCGGAAGAAGGGCCGCGATTTTCTGTGGTTTCTCTGGTGCGGGCGCAACGCGCCCAGCTATGGCCGCAGCCACATGGCCACCTTTGAGCGGCTGCTGCTGGAGGACGAAAGCGCCTGGGCCGAGCCGCGCAACCCCTATTACGATCATTACGGGGAAGAATCCTTCGCCCGGGCGGTGCTCAAAAGCTTTGGCTGCGACAGGCCATGGAGCCGCATCATCAACGGCCATGTGCCCGTGAAGGCGAAAAAGGGAGAGGATCCGCGCAAGGCGGGCGGGCGGCTGATCGTGATCGACGGCGGCTTCTGCCGCGCCTACCAGAAATCCACGGGCACGGCGGGCTATACCATGTTCTTCTCCTCGCACGGCATCCGCATCGCGGCGCACGAGCCCTTTACCTCCCGCGCGGAGGCCATCAGCGGCAACCTGAATGTACGCAGCCACAGCCTGCTGATCGAAAACCTGCCGGAGCGCCTGCTCGTGCGCGACACCGATGAGGGAGAGGCCATTGCCCGCCGGATCGCGGATCTGGAGGAGCTGGCCGCGGCCTACCGCGCCGGGCGTATCCGCCAGAGCGCCTCCGGCGGCAGCCTGTCGTAGGAGGATTTTGGTATGAGATGTCCGGTATTTATCTGGAAAAGACGCTTCAGGGCCGCATCCTTGATATCGGCGGCGGGGGAGAAGGCCTCACAGGCCCCAGGCTGTCCGCAGCGCGGCGACAGCCTCGCCGAGCTCCCCGTCCTTCAGCCCCGCGAAGCCCAGCACCAGGGTGGAGGGCGGGGCTTTCGCTTTGCAGCAGTACTCCGAAAGCCCGTGCAGCCGGATGCCCGCCCGCAGCGCCCTTTCTGTCAATTCATGTTCGGAAAGGGAAGGCAGCGTCAAAAGAAAATGCAGCCCTGCCTGCTCGCCGCTGAAGGAGGCGCCTGGGATGGCGCCAAGCAGCTTCAGCAGCCCTTTCAGCCGCGCGGCGTAGGCGCTGCCCGCCCGGCGCAGGTGCCTTGCGTAATAGCCCTCCGCGATAAAGCGGGCCAGCGTCTGCTGCTCAAAGCGTGAGACGGTTTCGCCGCTTTTGACGCCGCTTTCCCGGTAGCTTTCAAGAAGCTGCGGCGGCAGCACCATGTAGGCCAGGCGCATGCTGGGGGCGAGGCTGCGGCTGAAGGTGCCGATATAGGCCACGCGGCCCGCGGCGTCCAGCCCCTGCAGGGCGGGCAGCGGGCGGCTGAAGTGGCGGAACTCGCTGTCATAATCATCCTCGATGATCAGGCGGCCTTTTTTTTCGCCTGCCCAGCGCAGCAGCTCTGCCCGCCTTCCGACCGGCATCGAAAGCCCGAGCGGAAACTGGTGCGAGGGGGTCACGTGGCAGACGGAGGCCCCGCTTGCGGCAAGCAGCGGGACCATCATGCCCTGCCCGTCCTGCGGAATGGGCTGGGCGCGCAGCGAAAGCCGCTCGCAGTTGCGGTAGATGCCGCCATAGCCCGGGTCTTCCGCCCCAACCAGACTGTTTTTGGGTAGCAACTGGAGGAGCAGCGACAAAAGATAATCCGCGCCCGCGCCGATGACGATGCTTTCCGGCCCGGCCCTCAGCCCCCTGTACTGCTCCAGAAAATCGCTGAGAGCGGCCCGCAGCTCCGGGTCGCCCTGCGCGTCCCCGCGCGCCAGCAGCTCCGGCCGCAGGTACAGCGTCTGCCGGAAAAGCCTTGCCCACACCTGATAGGGAAAGAGCGTGCCGTCGGTCGCGGAGGTGGAAAAATCAAAGCGAGCGGGCGCTTCCTGCTTTTTTGTTTCCACGGGAGGCTGCTGCCGCTTTTTCCCGGGCAGGGGTTCCATCGGGGTGACATAGTAGCCGCTGCGCTCTCTGGCCCTGATATAGCCCTCCGCCCGCAGCAGCTCATAGGCGGCGCTGACGGTGGATTCGCTGAGGCCGAGGTGGCGGCTGAGCGCCCGGCGAGAGGGCAGGGGTCTGTTCTGCGGTATTTCTCCCGCAGCAATCTGCCGCACAAGATGCGCGTACAGCTGCTCGTACAGCGGCCGGCCGCCGGCTGTGTCCGGCGTGAAGGTCAAATCCATTTCCCGCCTCCATCTGGTATCATGAAATAATCACTTTCTGGTACTTTACACAATACCAGAATGGGCTATGCTTGTAAAGGAACAAGCGACTGGAGGAGGACGACACCATGGAAAGAAAAACGAACGCGGCCAGGCTGGCCTTTATGGGCATGATGGTGGCCCTTGTCTTCGTATCAAACTATATCAGCATCCCGACCGGCTATTCACGCCTGCACGCGGCCAACGCCGTCTGCCTGCTGGCCGGTATGCTTTTTGGCGGCGTGCCCGGCGGCATCATCGCGGGCCTTGGCTCCGCGCTGTTCGACCTGACCTTTCCCGCCTACGCCCCCGAATTCTGGATCACCTTCATCAACAAGGGCGCCATGGCGCTTGCTTGCGGCCTGATCGTGAATGACAAGGAGAGCAGGCTGAACCCCCATCTGCGCACCGTGCTGGGCGCTGCGGTCGGCGCCGTGCTCTACATCACGCTGTACCTGACCAAGAGCTATATCTTCGCGCGCTGGGTGGCCCCCATCCCCGCCGATACCATCCCCACCGTGCTGGCGGGCAAGCTCGGCTCTTCCGCCGTCAACGGCCTGTTCGCCGTCGTGGTCGCGCCCCTGCTCTACGCCGCGCTGCACCCGGCGCTTCAGCGCGCGGGACT
>CAYZTQ010000060.1:0-12525 GCA_964481445.1 uncultured Christensenella sp.
GCCTTGCGTAGCAAGGGTTTCCTTGTCATCCGCCGCCCGGAGAGCGAAGCGAAAAGGCGGATGACCCAATTCCCCTTCCGTCAAAAAACCGCAGTTTTTTGACGGTCAAAGGCCCTGCCACTCATCAGCGAGGGCAGGGCCTTTGAAATAGGATCGCTTACTTCATCAGCAGCGAGAAGAGGTTGAAGTGGTTCATCACCGGCAGCATCACGACGGAGATGGTGGCCATCAGCTTGATCATGATGTCCTGGTTGGGGCCGACAACGTCCTTGTAGCCGTCGCCGACAGTATCGCCGATGACGCCCGCGGTGTGCATCTCGTTGTAGGCGTCCAGGCCGTATTCCTTCACCAGCTGCGCCTTCATGGACTTGATGTACTTCTTGGCGTTGTCCCAGGCGCCGCCGCTGTTGGCGGTAGAGGTGGCCATGGCCATGCTGTCAAGGATGGTGCCCAGCAGGAAGCCGCCCACGAACAGGGGCCCGAACACGAAGCCGCCCACCACGGGAGACAGCAGGGCAACCAGCACGGGCTTCACCATCTCACCGATGGCGCTCTTGGTGCAGATGTCGATGCAACGGTTGCTGTCGGGCTTGATCTCACCGGCCATGATGCGCGGGTCGGCCTTGACCTGACGGCGGACCTCATCCACCATCTGCTGCGCGTTGTTGCACACGGCGTTGAGCATCTGGCCGGACAGCCAGTGCATCACGCCCACGCCCATGAAGGCGCCGCCCATGGCGAGGAAGTTGAGGATGTCGATGGCGCCGCTGGTCTGGCCGCCCTGAGCGAAGCTCATCATCATGGCCAGTGCGGCCAGCACGCCGGAGCCGATGGCAAAGCCCTTGCCGATGGCGGCGGTGGTATTGCCCTGAGAGTCAAGGCTGTCGGTGATATCGCGCACGGCTTCCGGCAGCTGCGACATTTCAGCGATGCCGCCGGCGTTATCGGAGATGGGGCCGTAGGTATCCACAGTCACGGTCGCCACAACAAAGGAGAGCATGCCGACCGCCGCGATGGCGCTGCCGTACAGGCCGGAGAAGAGGCTGGAAATGATGATGGCGCCGCCGAGCGTAGCCGCCGCGGGCAGCACGCTGCGCCAGCCGCTGCTGGTGCCGCCGATGATGACGAGCGCCGGGCCTTCCTTGGCCAGGTCGGCGATGTGCTTTGTTTCCTTATACTGCTCGCTGGTATAGCGCTCGGCCAGCTGGCCCAGCAGGATGCCCGCGCCGATGCCGGTCAGGGCGCTCAGCCAGGGGGAAATCCAGCCAAGGCGGAACTCCACGCCCGTAAAATCATGGCCGTAGAAGAAGACATAGCTCAAAATCAGGGTGCCGACCGCGATGATGGCGGCCGAGCTCCACAGGGAGATGTTCAGCTCGCGGCTCAGCTTGTCGCTGGGCTTGCGCATCAATACATAGGCCACGCCCAGCACGCAGGCCAGCAGGCCAAGGCCCAGGAAGGCCAGAGGATACTGCATCATGCGCACGATCAGGTCGCCGCTGATGGGGGTCTGGGCGTTCAGCGCGGCCGTGTAAATGGTGGTGGGCAGCACGGAGGAAGCCACGACGGCGCCGATGGTGCTCTCCAGCAGGTCGGAGCCGTTGCCGGCCACGTCGCCCACGTTGTCGCCCACGCAGTCCGCGATAACGGCGGGGTTGCGGGGGTCATCCTCGGGCATGCCCAGCTCGGTCTTGCCCACGAGGTCGGCGCCCATGTCGGCGCCCTTGGTGTAGATGCCGCCGCCCAGGCGGTTGAACACCGCGATGGAAGAGCAGCCCAGCGCGTAGCTTGACAGCACCTGCGGGAAAAGAACGAACTTAAGGCCGACGGCGCTGGTCATTTCCACCAGATTCTCAAGGTTGGCAAACTGCAGCACCATGCCGACCACAATGTAGACAATCAAAAGGCCCAGCATGGCGAAGCCGCCGACCGACAGGCCCATGACGGAGCCGCCGCGGAAGGCCACGTTCAGCGCTTTGCCGATCGCGCCGGGGTCTTTGCGCTCGACGCCCAGACGCGCTTCGTTGGCCACGCGCTCATTGTAAATAACGGCAGCCTTCATGCCGGCCAGACCGGCAAAGCTGCTCATCATCGCGCCCAGCAGCAGGGCAATGCCCGCTGTATAATGGAAGATGATGCCGAAAATCACTGCGATTGCCAGTATCACCGGAATTTCAATGGAAAACTCTCTTTTCAGGAAGGCGCCCGCGCCCTCGCGGATGGCCTTCGAGATATCCTGCATGACGGGGGTGCCATGCTCCATTTTGGTTCCCTTACTGAAGTTGTAATAGGCGAATATCAGGGAAAATATTGCGCCAAGGCCTACCAGGTAAATCATTGTCCAAAGCATACATTGTTTCTCCTGTTCCAATCATTCCCATTTTACAGCATACTCCATTCCCGCGCGGCTTGCAAGGCAGTTTCGGCTTCCGCAAGCGGCCCGGAACGGAAGCCCAAAAGCGAAGGCCGGCCTGATTGTCTTGTCAGACCGGCTCTTTCCGCGTTTTTCCGTTTCAAATATGGTTCATTCAGTGCATAAAAAATACATCCTCCGGCGCAGGAAAGCTGCGCGCGCCGCGCTCCCTCATTCTTCGGCTTCCGCCTCTTCCATCAGGGCAAAGCGGGGCTGCGGGGTTCCCTCATGCATTACCGTCTCGTTCCACATGGAGGCAGGGCGCACCCAGAGAGCGCCGTCGCCGTACAGCTGCCGATAGACCACCATCTCTTCCAGCGTCTCGGAGTGTCTGGCCATCCCCTCCACCCGATACAGCTTCCCCTTGAAGTGGCGGTACACGCCCTTAGAAATATTCATTCCCATTCCTCCCTCCATCATAGCGCTTTTCATTCTAACATAAGGCAAAGCGGGAGGATATCCCGACGTGTCAGAGAATCATCACCCGAGCGGTATCGGCGGGTGAAAATCTCTGACGCCTCTTCCATGATTTCCTGTGCCCCATGAGTCAGTTGTCATTTGTATCAGCCGCCCTTACAATATGGGCAATAAGGAGGATCGCCATGCGCTATCAGGGCTATGTCATTTTTCGCGAGCGGCTGCGCCAGGGGATGCGGCAAAAGGAGCTGTGCCGCGGCATCTGCGCGGTCAGCTACCTGTCTAAAATAGAATCGGGTAGGGCCGATCCTTCTGAGGAAATTATCCGTCTGCTGTTTTTGCGTCTGGGGCTTTCCATAGACGCCGCCATGGAGAAAGAAGCCGGGAAGGCGGCGGAGCGTGGCTTTGAGCTGCTGATGGAAGGGCGGATGGAGGAGCTTTGCGCGCTGACGCGGGCGCCGCGTTTTGCCGGCCTTTTGACGACGGCGGCGGGGCTGAGCCTTGAACTGTTGGCCGCGCTGGCAGGCGGGGGGCAGCCGCTGGAAGCGGCGCTTGAGCCCTGCATGGATGAGCGTCAGCTGGCCCTGCAGCGCATGCTGCAAAACCGCGCGGAGGAGGCGGCCCTTCTGTACCCCTCCGCCTACACGCGCATGGCAGGCGGGCTCTCGCTCTACCATCGCGGCAGCTATTCCGCGGCCATCGAGGCGCTGCAGGCGGGCTACGAGCTGGCCGCAAAGGAGGGCGCGGCCCGCCTGATGCTGCAGTGCAAAACCTATATCGGCAACAGCTACTGCAACATGCAGGATCTGGAGAACATGGAAAGGCACTATGCCGTCGCGCGGCGTCTGGCCGAAGCGCTGGGCGATCAGGAAACCCTGCGCGCCATCGGCTACAACACTGCCTCCTCCCTCATGGAGGCCGGACGCTTTGAAGAAGCCCTCGGGTGGTTCGCTTCGCTGAAAGCCCCCGACCTGATGGACCTGCACAAGCTCGCCATCTGCTGCGAGAAAACAGGGCGGAAGAAGCAGGCGCTGACCGCGCTGGACAGGGCGGAGGGCATGGGGGAGGCGCCGATTGACCTGTCCCTCGCCAAGCAGCTCTGCGCCCTTGTCAGGTACCGGCTGGAGCATCCCCGTTACCTGAAGGACGAAGGCTACGGCCGCCTGCTGCTTGCCTGCTTTGACCGCTGCCGCAGGGAGCTGCCCCTCGGCTACGCCATTTTTCACCTGCCGTGGATGCTGGAATGGTACAAGGCCGCGCGTCAGTACAGGAAAGCCTGCGAGCTTTTGGAAGAGTTTCCCAATACTTGCCCTTAAGCGCCGCTTATCCCCTTTATTATCGTCCTGTTTTCCCAATCAAAGGGGGTATCTTTGCCCTTACATCTCTGCTACCCTTTGGACGGAGGTGATGCGGGATGAAGAGGCCCCTTTTGTTTCATAGGAACTTCGCTTTGGTGACGCTGGCCTCGGCGCTGGGCGCCATCGGCGGCATCGCGGGCGGCTTTGCCCTTTCCTTTCTCGTGTTTGACGAAACGGGCAGTACCCTCGCTTCCGCTCTCATCCTGTCCATCCGGCTTGTGCCGCACATTCTGGTGCCGCTGCTGGCCGCTCCGCTGATGGACAGGCTGCCGCGCAAGCCCTTTCTGGTGGGCGGGGATATCGCGGGCGGGCTGATTTTTGCCGGGATGGGCGCGTGGCTGCTGCTTTTTAAGTTCAGCTACACCGGGTATCTCTTTGTCTCGCTGGTGCTGGCCTGCCTGTACGCGGTGGACGAGCTGGCCTTCAACAACATCTACCCCGAGCTGATACCGCGCGGCTTGGAGGAAAAGGGCTACGCCGTCTCCTCCATGCTGTACCCGGTGCTGCGGGTCGTCATGCTGCCGCTGGCCGCCATTCTGCTCGATACGCTGGGCGTCGGGCTGATGCTGCTGGGGCAGGGCGCGCTGTCGCTGCTGGCGGCCCTGACGGAGAGCTTCATCACATTGGATGAAAGCGGGCGCAGGGCGCGCGCGCCCTATTCTCTCTCCGCCTGGGCGGGCGATATCCGGGACGCGGCGCGCTACCTCGCGCAAGAGAAGGGCCTGCGCAGCATCTATGCCTACATGGCCGTCACCAATGGCGTCGCCAGTGGCTTTGGCCCCATCCTGGTCGCCTTCTTCCGCAGCTTTCCCGGCATGACGGCGGCCATGTACTCGCTGTTTTCGGTGGTGGAGTTCGCGGGCCGCAGCCTCGGCAGCGCGGTGCAGTACCACATCAAAATCCCCGCGCGCAAAAAGCACGGCTTTATTTTCTTTGTCTATCAGGTATACGAAGCCATGGATATGTGCCTGCTCTGGCTGCCCTACCCCCTGATGCTGGTAAACCGCGGCATCTGCGGCTTTCTGGGCAGCAACAGCGCCATCCTGCGCAATGCCGCCGTGCAGCGTTACATCCCCGAAAACCTGCGGGCAAGGGTGAACGCCCTGAACGGGGTGATGATCACCGCGGGCTCCGCCCTGTTTTCGCTGCTGATCGGCCTGCTGGGCGAGGTGATGGATTACCGCCTCTGCCTCACTGTCGGCGGCGCCATCGCCATGGCCGCCAGCTGGATCCTGATCTGGGGCCGCCGCAAGCAGGTAAGGCAGGTGTACGAAAAACCGAGTTTGGACGCGGCGGGCGGGCCGTGATAGAATGGGCGCAGAATACAGGGAAAGGCGAATAGGAGGGATACCATGCCCGATGGGCTTGAAATCAGGGAGACCTCGGAAGCGGACCTCGCGGCCACGCGCTCGCTGTGGGCGGACGGCGAGGTGATGCGCTTTGTCGGCTTCCCGGAGGGCCTCCATCAGACGGAGGAGGAAATGCGGGACTGGCTGCGCTGGATAGAAGAAGGCGGACCGCGGCGCAGGCACTATTCCATTTATGAAAAAGGCCGGTACTGCGGCGAAGCCTTCTATGAGATCGACCCCGATACGGGGCGCGCGGCGCTGGACATCAAGCTGAAAAAGGAGGCCCGGGGCCGCGGCATCGCGGCGGCCGCGCTGCGCCACGCCATCGGCGAAGCCTTCGCAAACGGCGCCTCCTGCGCCTATGTGGATCCGCACAGGGAGAACGCGAAAGCGCTCGCCCTCTACCGCAGGCTGGGCATGACAGAGAAGCCGCTGCCGCCCGAGCTGTATGACCCGGACTACCCCGGGCACCTGTATTTTGAAATCGGGCGGGATATTGGCTGAGCTCCCCCAGCCCCGAAATAGAGGCCGCGCGCCGCGCGGCAGGAGGGCGACAGCGTGAGAATCCATTATACAAACCAGGGCTTTGAGCATTCCGTCGACAGCATCCTGCTGTTTGAAGAGGACGGTACCGCCCCTTTCTGGTCGGACGCGCTGTTCTATTTTTATCCCAATCTTTCCAAAGAGAAAATGACGGCGCTGGACGCGGCGGGCAGAAAAGCCTATCTGCTGGGTGCCCTGCGTCCCGTATGGGAGGGGCTGAAGGAGGAGCTGGACAGCAAGGTGCGGCTCTATCAGGCGCAGTTTGACCAATACCACGCGCAGATTGAGGACGCGCTGAGCGAAGCCTTCGAGACCGATACGGGGAAACTGTTCAACGACCTTGGGCCAACATCACCCTGAACCCGGTCTGCCCCCGCTTCCTGAAGGAAAAGTACTTCGATCTCTTTTATAAAAACAGCGAACGGGGCGCGCTGGGCATCTCGCTGCACGAGGGCATCCACCACCTGTGGTTCCACGTGTGGCAGCAGGTGTTTCAGGACAGCTATGATGAGTACGACATCCCCTCCCTCAAGTGGATCCTGAGCGAGATGGTGGTGGAAAGCATCATGAAAGACAGGCGCCTGAGCGCCATCAATCCCTGCTTTCCGCGCGAAAATGGCGGCTGTGTCTACCCCCTACTTTCAGTATATGCGCATCGAGGGCCGCCTCATCCTTGAGACCATCGACGAGCTGTATGAAGCCCTGCCCATCGCGGTCTTTATGCAGGAGGCCTACGCCTACTGCGGCAGGCACGAGGAGGCCATCCGCGCCCACATCGCGGAGGCGGAGAAGGCGTTCTGACCAGGATGCATCCACAAGCAGCGCAAGGCCGGCCACCCCGACAAGGGTGACCGGCTTTGTTTTGCGGAGAACCGCAAGGCAGCGGGTCAGGCAGAGCAGCGTCTGCGCAGCTTACCAGACCTGCACCCGCTTTTCAGGCGCCAGATACATGGGGTCGCCTTCCTTGACGCCGAAGGCGTCGTAGAACTCGTCAAAGTTGCGGACGACCAGGTTGCAGCGCAGCTTCTTGGGCGCGTGGACATCGTACATCAGCATTGCCTGAGCGTATTCGTCGGTCTCGCGGGCCCGCCAGATTTCGGCATAGGCGCGGAAGAAGGCCTTGTAGTCCGGGTTTTTCAGGGACTTCATCGCTTCCAGAGCGACAGAGAGGCCGCCGTTATCCGCCGTGTTTTCCTGCGAGGTCAGCTTGGCATCCACCTTGCCGCTCATATAGGGGTAGCCGTCCCACTGCTGATCCAGCTTGTCCGTGCGCTGATGGAACGCTTCCAGATCTTTTTCCGTCCACCAGTTGTTCAGGTTGCCGTTCTCATCGAACTGCGCGCCGTTTTCATCAAAGGCGTGGGTCAGCTCGTGGCCGACGACCATGCCGATGCCACCGAGGTTCTCGCTTTCGGAGCGGTTGACATCGTAGAAGGGAGCCTGCAGGAGAGCGGCGGCGATGGTGATGCTGTTGTCGCTCGTGCTGTAGTTGGCGCTGGCGGACTGCGCCGCGATCTGCCAGCCGCCCTTGGCGACAGGCTGATCCAGCCCTTCGAAGTCGGCTTTTTTCGTCAGACGGGTATAGTCGAAGTAGATGTCCATAAAGCTCTTGGCCGGATCTACCTTGAAGGCGCGGTACTGGTCGGAGTAATCATCCGCGTAGCCAACGTTGACGTGCATGGTATCCAGCTTTTTGACGGCGTTGGCAATCGTCTCCTTCGAGAGCCATGTGTTGTTCAGCAGCCGGCTCTTATGGATTTCAATCAGCTTGCGCACCAGCTTTTCCGCATCGGCTTTCGCCTTTTCGCCGAAGTACTTCTTGCCGTAATAGTCGCCCACGACCTGACCGAAGGTGCTGGTCACGCTGAAGATGGCGCCAGCTTCACGGTTCTCCAGCTCTTCCATGCCGTAGGTAAGGGCGTTGAAGTCGCGGGTAAGCTGACGATAATCCTCAGACAGCAGGGTGGCGGTTTCCTTGGCCATCATGACAGTCATCCACGCCTTGATGTTTTCCAGGTTGTCCTGGTTGACAATCTGACTGAACTGAGAAAAGAAAGCGGGGGTATTGACATTCACCTGGGCGGGTTTCCTGCCGGTCAGCTGCTCGATGATCTTCGTAAAGCTGATATCCTTTGAGAAGGCCTCGACCTGCTCGAGCGTATGGGGGTGATACTCATCCGCCTGTGTGGACTGATTTCCCTCATCCACCAGCGACATCTGCCTGTCGAACGCCAGCGCCTTTTGCACCGTCTCCGCGGCGGACTCGTCGGTATAGCCGTTCATTTTCAGCATCCCTTCCACCATGGTGCGGAAGACGGCCAGCGTCTGCGCGCCCATGGGGTTGGCTTCATCGTAGACAGAGGGGTCGCCGAAGAACGCGCCGCGGGCGGAGGAAAGATTCAGGATGTTTTTGGTCGAATCCTTCAGATCGGTCGAAACCGAAAGAAGATAGGGCAGCGCCAGACCGGTCAGCGTCCATTCTTTGGAGATGGCTTCCAGATCGGCCATGGTTTTGATGGCGGCGATCTTCTCCAGATAGGGCTTCAGGGGCGCGGTTCCCTCCGCGTCGCGGGTCTTGAAATCCAGCGCTTTTTTATACATGGCGATCATTTTTTTCATTTCCGGGTTGGGGGCTTCCATGGTGCCGGCCGCCATCGCCTTGAAATCCTCGTTCAGCTGACGGTCCACCTTCTTTTCCAGCTCGGTAAACGCGCCGAGGGAGCCTTCCTCCGGCGGGATCTGCGCCCCGGCGATCCAGTCAGCGTTGACGGTACCGTAGAAATCCTGACGGAGGGCGGCTTCGTCCAGCGGCCTGTTTTCCGCCGCGGCGGAGGCAAGCATCGAAACGCTTAGTACTGCGGCTGCGAGAAAGCAGCCGATCCTGCGAAATTGTTTCATTTGTCTTCTTCCTTCTTTTGATTCCTCTTCCCGCCGGACGGGCCGGCGGGAAGATTGGGGATGGTGGAATTACCTGCTCAGGCTCTGCATAAAGGCGTCGATCTTTTCCGCGACTTCCTTATACATGGTCAGAAACATCGTATGGCTGCCCTCCAGTATTTCCGCCTGCGCGTCCGCGGGGTTCTCGCTCAGATCGATATGCTGCTCGGTCCAGTTGCGGGTGATGCGCGGCATCGCCTTAAGGTCTTCTTCCGTCGTCCCCTTCTGCGCTTTCATTTCGTTGTACATCTGCTCAAAGGCTTCGCGGCGCATGTTGATGTCGTCATCACTCTCCCTGGCCAGCAGGTGCAGGGCTTTCATGCCGGCGGGAAACTTCTTCGTTTCGGCATCCTTCAGGTTGCTGGTCACGCGGTCATCCTCATCCTTCTGGTTGGGGTTGTTCAGCGTATACCTGGCGATCAGGTTGAACTGCTTTTGTGATTCCTCGTCCACATCAGGCGTTTTGACTGTATTGATTTCTTTTTCCGACATTTCAGCGGAATGGATCTCCAGTCCGCCCTCCATCCCCGGCGTCGAGATATCGATCCCGATAAAGCCCTGCACCTCGCTCGGATACTTCGCGGCGTAGGTCAGCGAGTAAATGCCGCCCATGGAATGCGCCATGATGGTGTACTTGTCGATGCCCAGCTTCTGCATCACGGTGTGGATTTCGTCCGCGAAGTTTTCAGAGGTGCGGGGCGCGTCCGTCACATCGCTCAGCCCGAAGCCGAAGTAGTCGATCATGACGATGCGGTATTTTTTCGACAGAATCTTCATCAGGTTGCTGAAGCTGTAGTAGGACGAGATTTCGCCCTGTCCGGGGATCAGCAGCAGCGTTTCCTTGTTTTTTTCTCCCAGAATGGTGACGTTCATCTTTTTGCCGTTCACGTCTACCAGCTGCCCGTAGGGCTTGACGCCCTCCATCTGCTCAATGGGCAGCGCGAAAGCGGAGGACAGGCAGAGGCCCGTCAGCGTCATGGCCGCCAAAAGGATTGCGATGAATCGTTTCATGGTTTGTGTTTCCTTTCTTTATCATATGCCGATGTTCATCAGAACATCAATTTATTTTCCAAGGCTTTGTACGAAAGCATCCACTTTCTCGGCGATTTCCTTATAAAGGGTCAGGTACATCACATGGTTGCCTTTCAGCATCTGTGTCTGCGCGTCCGCGGGGTTTTCATGCAAATCGATATGCTGCTCGGTCCAGTTGCGGGTGATGCGGGGCACCTGCTTGAGTTCTTCCTCGGTGATTTTCCCCTCCTTAAACTCCTTGCTGCTTTCCTGGTACCACTGTTCGAAATCCTGCATGCGCATGTTCATATCGTCATCGCTCTGTCTGGCCAGCAGGTACAGCGCCTTCATGCCGGCGGGAAATTTCTTGGTCTCGGCGTCCTTCAGGTTGCTGGAGGCGTGAGCGTCCTCATCCTTCATGTTGGGGTTGTTCATGGTATATTTGCCGATCAGGCGGTACTGTTTCTGCGTCTCCTCATCCAAATCGGGCAGCGGCAGCTTGTCGATAACGTCTTCTGTCAGTTCCGAAGAATGGACTTCCAGCCCGCCTTCCATGACAGGGGTGGAGGTATCGATGCCGATGAAGCCCTTCACTTCGCCGGGATATTTCAGCGCGTAGGTCAGCGAGTAAATGCCGCCCATCGAGTGCGCCATCAGCGTGTACCTGTCGATGCCCAGCTTCTGCAGCACGGTGTGGATCTCGTCCGCGAAGTTTTCAGAGGTGCGAGGCGCATCCGTCATGTCGCTGAGCCCGAAGCCGAAGTAGTCGATCATGACGATGCGGTATTTTTTCGACAGAATCTTCATCAGGTTATGAAACCCGTAGTAGGACGAGATTTCGCTTTGGCCGGGGACCAATACCAGCGTTTCCTTATTGTTCTCGCCCAGAACGGCAACATTCATCTTTTTGCCGTTCACGTCGATCAGCTGCCCGTAGGGCTTGACGCCCTTCATCTGCTCGATTGGCAGCGCGAAGGCGGAGGACAGGCAGAGGCCCGTCAGGGTCATGGCTGCCAGAAGCATTGCAATCCATCGTTTCATGGTTCGTTCATCCTTTCGTCTGTTCCCGGAGCAGGCGCCGCGGCAAAGCCGTTTCGCCGTTCCGTCCATTCCCTTGGTGGGATGCCCGTATCTTAGCAGGCAGGGTATAAAATCCGTGTAAAGAAAAAACCGTCTTCTGAAAACGGCCGACGGTAAGGCGCTGGTTTTGCCATCACGCCTGATGATGCGGCGCATCCCCAAAGCGCCTTTCGCCCGGGGGTTCTGCCGCGCGGGCGTGGCAGGCGGCGCGCCGCTCTTGTAAAATCTTTTGAAAACGCGCGCTTCGCTCTTTTGTTTTTGCCCCTGCTGGTGTATCCTGCCAGTACACGCCGGGCAAACGTCCCCCGGCAGCCGGCGTGTCTCTTGCAAGGAGGAAAACGAATGAAGAAACATCTCCTGCCGCTGCTTACCGCGGCGCTGCTCTTTGTCTCCATCGGCGGCTCGGCCGCGTGGACGCCGGCCGAAACGCCCTGCGTGCAGGCTCCCTTTGACTGGGCTTATCAGGACGATCAGCGCGCCATCGCCATCAAACGGGTGCAGACGGATAAACTGACCTACTTTGTGGCTGACGTGCAGCTGGCCGCCCCCTCCCTCTTCCGCACGGAGCTGGAAAGCCGCATGGCCCCGGTCTCCACACTGGCGCAGCGCGCGGGCGCGATCCTCGCCATCAATGCCGACGACTACGCTGTGCATAAGTACGGCGTCATCGTGCGCAACGGGCAGCTGCTGCGCACCCACGATACCACCCGCAACCAGCTGGTGGTGGATAAGGACGGCAACATGAGCGTCCGGGTCGACCGCCGGGGCGAGGATTACAAGGCGCTGGGCGATCAGCTGATTCAGCAGGGCGCGCTGCAGGCCTTCGAATTCGGGCCCGAGCTGGTGCGCGACGGGCAGGCCGTCGCCTTCAGCCCGGATTTTGACGTGATCTCCACCAAGCCCTCGCGGCTGGAGCCGCGCACGGCCATCGGCCAGATCGGCCCGCTGCACTACATCATCATCGTGGTGGACGGCCGACAGCCCGGATATTCCGAGGGCATCTCGCTGCAGGATCTGCAGCAGCTCTTCGTCAGCTACGGGGCCAAAACGGCCATGAACCTGGACGGCGGCGGCTCCAGCGAGCTGTGGTTCCAGGGCCAGATCCTGAATCGCCCCGCGGGCGGCAAGGAACGCGCCGTCTCCGACATCATCTGTTTTTGAATAGGGTAACCATGATGAAGAAAAAATGTTTCAGCGCGCTGCTTGTGGGCGCGCTCGCAGGCCTCGGCGTCAACCAGCTGGTCTGCTACATCGCCTCCGCGGCGCTGCGCCTTGGCTACTACGCGGCCTGCCCCGCCAGCCTGCCCGAGCAGGTGGGCGGCGAGATGAACGCCGTGCTGCTTCAGATGGCCGTGTTCGCGCTGGCAGGCGCGCTCGCGGGTCTCGGCCTCTGCCTTGTGAGAAGAAAACGCGGATA